>JBGSSR010000296.1:0-20453 GCA_041736905.1 Sphingomonadaceae bacterium
GGGCGACCTGTCTGATGTGCAGAAAAATGCGCTAATCCCGAATATCGGCAGCTTCGATTGTCTCATTTCTTCCAACCGCTGACCCCGTGACATCCGCGCCCGCCTGCCCCATATAGGGGGCTATGGCAGAACTCATCATCCGGCGCGGCCTATCGGAGTCTGACACCGACGGCACTTTCACGCCCCACAAACCCGCATGCCCCGAAAAATCCGACGGCGGCAGGCGCTTTGAAATTGTGTCCGAATATTCGCCCGCGGGCGACCAACCCACCGCCATCGCCGACCTGGTTGAGGGCATCGGCAACGGCGACGCGACGCAGGTGTTGCTGGGCGTCACCGGCTCCGGCAAGACGTTCACCATGGCGCAGGTGATTGAAACGTTGCAACGCCCCGCGCTGATTCTGGCGCCGAACAAGATCCTCGCCGCGCAATTATACGGCGAATTCAAAAGCTTCTTCCCCAACAACGCGGTTGAATATTTCGTATCCTATTACGATTATTACCAACCCGAAGCCTATGTCGCGCGCAGCGACACCTACATTGAGAAGGAATCCAGCGTCAACGAGGCCATCGACCGCATGCGGCACAGCGCCACGCGCGCGTTGTTGGAACGCGACGATGTGATTATCGTCGCGTCGGTGTCCTGCCTATACGGTATTGGCTCGGTTGAGACCTATTCCGCGATGATTTTCGACCTGAAAAAGGGCGATAGCGTGGACCAAAGGGAGATCATCCGTAAGCTCGTCGCGTTGCAATACAAACGCAACGACATGGCGTTCGCGCGCGGCAATTTCCGTGTGCGCGGCGATAATCTGGAGCTTTTCCCGTCCCACTATGAGGATATGGCGTGGCGCATTTCCTTTTTCGGCGATGAGATTGAGGAAATTGCGGAGTTCGATCCCCTGACCGGCACCACGGGCGCGAAATTGGACCGCGTTCGGGTGTATGCGAACAGCCACTATGTGACGCCGGGGCCCACGATGAAGCAGGCGGCGGAGGCCATCCGCTTTGAACTTACCGAACGGCTGAAAGAATTGGAGGCCGAGGGCAAATTGCTGGAGGCGCAACGGTTGGAGCAGCGCACCAATTTCGATCTGGAAATGATCCACGCGACCGGCAGCTGCGCGGGGATTGAGAATTACTCGCGCTTCCTCACCGGACGTTTGCCGGGTGAGCCGCCGCCGACGTTGTTCGAATATCTGCCCGATAACGCGCTGCTGTTCGTCGATGAAAGCCACCAAACCGTGCCGCAAATTGGCGCGATGGCGAAGGGGGACCATCGGCGCAAGATGACGCTGGCGGAGTACGGCTTTCGCCTGCCCAGTTGTATCGACAACCGGCCCCTGCGCTTTAACGAATGGGACGCGATGCGGCCGCAGACGGTGGCGGTTAGCGCGACACCCGGCAAGTGGGAGATGGAGCAATCGGGCGGCGTCTTTGCCGAACAAATCATCCGCCCCACCGGCCTGATCGACCCGCCGGTGGAGATTAAACCGGTCGAGGAGCAGGTGCAGGATTTGATCGTCGAGGCGAAGGCGACGGCGGCGAAGGGGTATCGCACGCTCGTCACCACGCTGACCAAACGCATGGCCGAGGATTTGACCGAATATCTGCACGAGGCGGGGTTGCGCGTGCGCTATATGCACAGCGACGTGGAGACTTTGGAGCGGATTGAACTGATCCGTGATCTTCGATTGGGCGTCTATGACGTGCTGGTTGGCATCAACCTGCTGCGCGAAGGGTTGGACATCCCCGAATGCGGGTTGGTGGCGATTTTGGATGCCGATAAAGAAGGATTCTTGCGGTCCGAAACCAGCCTCATCCAAACCATCGGCCGCGCCGCGCGCAACATCGATGGCCGCGTCATCCTCTACGCCGACCGCATGACGGGCAGCATGGAACGCGCGCTTGGCGAAACCGACCGGCGGCGGGAGAAGCAGCGCACGTTCAATGAGGCGAACGGCATCACGCCGATGTCGATTAAGCGCGACATCGCCGACATCGTCGCCCACGCGGCTTCGCGGGATGGTGTGGTCGTGGACACCGGCGATGCCGATCGCAACAACATGGTCGGCCACAACCTGCGCGCCTATATCGAGGATTTGGAAGCGCGGATGAGGAAGGCTGCGGGTGATCTTGAGTTCGAGGAAGCAGGCCGCCTACGCGACGAAATCCGCCGGTTGGAGGCAGAGGAGCTTGGTTTGCCGGGGCCACATGAGCAGAGCAAAGCGCCGCGAGTGGGGCGGTCGAATGAGGGCAAACCGGGGACGCGGAAGATGCGCTATGGGAAGTCGAGCAAGAAGTGGGGTGGGTGAAGCGTATGTTGTGGATAAGTGTGGGCCGTCATTGCTAAAATGTAAGGCATGAATTGACGTGTTTACGGACTCATTTGAATTTCGGGGTTGTTGTTCGTTCGATTGAGTTTCATTCATTTCGTATGACCAAACCCGCCAAACTCTATGCATTCCTGCTACAATCCACCAATCGTGACGTGTCTTTCCGCGACTTCATTGCATTGATTGAGGCTTTTGGTTTTGTCCATGAACGTACGAGAGGCAGCCACCAGTGTTACGCGCATCCAGCTTGCCCGCGCCTCCTCGTCATTCAACCTATCGGCAAAGATGCAAAACGCTATCAAATTCGGGAATTTCTTGATATGGTGGAGGAATACGGTCTAACCATGGGTGAATGATGCAGCATCGTTATCATATCAATGTATTCTGGTACAATGACGACAATTGCTGGATTGCCGATGTGCCCGACCTTAAGCCGTGTTCGGCGCATGGCGCAACGCCGTCGGAAGCTATCGCCGAGGCCGAAGAAGCGATTGCGTTGTGGTTGGAAGTTGCTCGCGAAAAAGACCTTCCTATTCCAGAGCCTCGCTATCGCCCCGCGATTTATGCCGCAGCTTGAGACGCTTCCCTTTGACACAGCGTGGCACATTGAGACTGCCGAAGATGTCCTGACGTATTTAGAAGCCGCGATGGAGGGGAATGACCCCAAGCATATCGCATCCGCCCTCGGCGATGTCGCCCGTTCGCAAGGCATGTCTGAAATCGCGAAAAAATCGGGCCTCGGAAGGCAAGCACTTTACAATGCGCTGTCCGAAAACGGCAATCCGACGTTGGAGACGCTTACCGCTGTGCTGGACGCACTGGGCCTGCAACTCACCGTGGTGAAGAAGGTCGCTTAATCGCGCCTCACGCAAACTCCTCCGTCGTCACCCCATCCTGCAAAGCCGCATTATACCGGCCCCCCGAAATCGTGCGCTCGTTAATCAGGGCATCGACCCGCGCCATTGTTTCGGCGTCCAAACTTACGTCCCACATCGCGATGTTCTCCGCCAAATGCTCAATGCTCGCGGTGCCCGGAATCGACACAATATGCTCGGCCCGTGCGTTGGTCCAGGCGAGCGAGAGTTGCGCGGCGGTCATGCCGATGTCCGCCGCAATCTGTCCATATTCGGCGTAGAGCGCGCGGTTCGCCTCCCAATGCTCGGCGTGGAATCGCGGTAGAAGGCGGCGCAAATCGGTCGGCTCCAGCGCGTCGGGATCAAGTTCCAAATCCGCCAGCGCCCCGCGCCCCACGGGTGAAAAGGCCACAAAGGTAATCCCCAACTCCGCGCATTTATCCAGCACCGCAATCTCCGGATTGCGTGTCATCGGCGAATATTCGGTCTGCACCGCGACGCACGGATGGACGACATGCGCGCGCGCAATCGTCTCCGCATCCATTTCGGACAGGCCATAGCCGCCGATTTTGCCGTCCTCCACCATGCGTTTGAGTTCACCGACTGACTCCTCAATCGGCACGGTTTTATCGGGGCGGTGCAGGTAATAGAGGTCGATGAAATCGGTTTGCAGGAGGCGCAGGGATTCCTCCAACGCGCCGCGAATACGCTCTGGCGTGCAGGAGACAAAGCGGCGGCCATCCTCGACAAATATGCCGGTTTTGCTGGCCAAATAATAGTCCGCGCGGCGGTCGCCAATCGCCTCACCAATCAACGTTTCGCTCATCCCCATGCCGTATAGGCGTGCGGTGTCGATGTGGTCGTAGCCAAGGTCAAGCGCCTCCACCAACAACCGCCGCGCATAGTCCGCGGGCGGCGGGCTGCGGTACGCGTGGCAGATGTTCATCGCGCCAAGGCCGATGGGATTGACCATCCGCCCGCCCAAATTGCGCGTGGTAATGGGCACGGGCGCGCCGTATTTCGGATTGACGGTCATATTGGGGTTCCTTGGATGCGTAAGTTGGTGGCATAAGTGGCGGGCGGGCCGCCTTCTGTCAACCGCCACCCTTGACGCCACCCTGCATTCCGCCTATTGCGCCCACGAACCACGGCCTGCCCGCCAAAACAGTGGCGCGCGGCCCATATGCAAAGGCATTGCGTCGAGTCCTGTCGAAGGACGCAATCGCCTCTCCCGGCAGGGGAAGGACTCTATCCAAATGGCAAATGTAACCGTAATCGGCGCGCAATGGGGCGATGAGGGCAAGGGCAAAATCGTCGATTGGCTATCGGAACGCGCCGATTGCGTGGTCCGCTTTCAGGGCGGGCATAACGCGGGGCATACTTTGGTCATTGGGGAGAATGTGTACAAACTCTCGCTTTTGCCATCGGGTATTGTGCGTGGCACGCTGTCTGTTATCGGCAATGGCGTTGTATTCGACCCATGGCATTTCCGCGAAGAAATGGCGAAATTGCGCGGGCAGGGCGTCACCATCACCCCCACCAACCTGATGATTGCGGAAAACGCGCCGATCATCCTGCCCTTCCACCGCGATTTGGACGCTTTGCGCGAAACGGCGGCGGGTGCGGGGAAGATTGGCACCACGGGGCGCGGCATTGGTCCGGCCTATGAAGATAAAGTCGGAAGGCGCGCGATCCGGATTTGCGATTTGGCGCATCTGGATGACCTTGGTCCCATGATCGACCGCATTTGCGCGCACCACGATGCGTTGCGTAAAGGCTTTGGCGAGGCACCGATTGACCGTGCGCAATTGCTGTCCGATTTGGCGGAAATTGCGCCGGTCGTGTTGCCGTTCATGCACCCCGTGTGGCGCACATTGAACGAGGCGAAGAAGCGCGGCGACAAAATCCTGTTTGAGGGCGCGCAGGGCGTGCTGCTCGACGTGGACCACGGCACTTATCCGTTCGTCACGTCGTCGAACACCATAGCCGGAACCGCGAGTGGCGGCAGCGGCATTGGCCCATCGGGCGTCGGTTTCGTGCTGGGCATCGTAAAGGCCTACACCACCCGCGTGGGCAGCGGGCCGTTCCCGACCGAACTGTCTGATGACGTGGGGCAGCGATTGGGTGAGCGGGGCCATGAATTTGGCACAGTCACCGGACGGCAACGCCGGTGCGGCTGGTTCGATGCGGTGCTGGTGAAGCAAAGCTGCGCCGTGTCGGGCGTGTCGGGGATTGCGCTCACCAAAATCGACGTATTGGACGGGTTTGAAACGGTGAAAATCTGCACCGGCTATACCGTTGACGGCAAATTCTACGACTATCTGCCCGCGCACTCCGCCGACCAAGCGAAAGCCGTGCCGGTTTACGAGGAAATGCCGGGCTGGGCCGAATCCACCGCCGGCGCGCGGTCATGGTCGCAACTTCCGGCGCAGGCGATTAAATATATCAAGCGCATTGAGGAACTCATCGACACGCCCGTCGCGCTGGTTTCGACCAGTCCGGAGCGGGAAGATACGATACTGGTGCGGGACCCGTTTCAGGATTAATCCTGTTTGCGAACAAAGGGATATTGTTGTTGCGCCCAATATCCCTTTGGCACATCCTCCGGCACGCCATAGCCCTTGGGCCATTCGCTATCGGGGAAATAATGGGTGCCAAATATCCGGTCGAGCCATGGAAAGTGGATGGCGAAATTCTTGTCCACCCCCTCGGCCTCAATTGCGTGATGCCAATGGTGGAACCTTGGCACGACCAGAAACCGGCCCAAGACATTGAAGTCGCCGCGCAGATTGGCGTGGACCAGCGACGCATAGATATACACCATGCCGACATAGGCCTGCATCACCGATGGCTGAAACCCAAAGGTCAGCAGGGGCAAAGACGTCACCCCGCGCAACAGGATAATCTCAACAAAGTGCATCCGCGCGCCGGCCAGCCAGTCCATGGCCTTGGCCGAATGGTGCACGGCGTGGAATCCCCATAGGAACGGCACGCGGTGGAACAATCGGTGGAACCAATATTGCACCAAATCGGTCAGGATCATCGCCAGCCCGAACTGTACCAACCATGGCAATCCGCCGATGAAGCCGCGCACGCTGCCCAATGTCCCCGCATTGTTAATCGCCGTTGACGGGGCCAGCGCGATGAAGGTGATAATTTGCACCAACATCGAACTGACGAGGAAATAGAATAAATCCTCTTTCCATTCGAACCGGAACAATCGTTGTTTGGCGTTGTGCGGAAATAGCCGTTCAATGGGGGCAAACATTAGGCCAGTGGCGACCATGTTGACCGCGAAGAAATCGAGGCCGAAAAATATACCCCATGCCCGCGTTTCCTCCGGTTGCACCGCGGCTCCACCCAATATTGTCGCTGTTAAGGAAACCATCAACGCCGTCGTGCCCAGAACCTTGCGTGGCCGCAGCAGCAGGCTGAGCAGGGCCAGCGCGTAGGATGACAGCAGCAAAATATGGATCATCGGGCGCAACCCCGACCAATCACGCACGACTTGCAATTCCGGCATCGAAAACAGCGCGGGCCAGCGTAAAGCAACCACGAAGCTCATGCTCACCAACGCCAATAATATAGCGAAAAAGCCGGAGAACCAACCTGAACCAAATCCACGCGCCTCTATCGGGGCTTCAAGATCACGTTTCAAATTGCCCAATATTGTGCGCCCCATAACGACCCCTATTCTTCCAACTCCACATCCCAATAGAGGTAGTCGCGCCAGCTGTCATGCAAATGGTTCGGCGGGAAACCGCGGCCGCAATCTTGCAATTGCCAGCTTGTTGGTCGGGTCGCAGGGCTGCGCAACGGCATGTGAGCCTGCGCCGGTGTGCGGCCGCCTTTGCGAAGGTTACACGGCAGGCAAGCGGTGGTAACATTGGTCCAGCTGGTTTTGCCGCCCAACCGGCGCGGGACGACGTGGTCGAAGGTCAAATGCTCCCCGCCGCCGCAATATTGGCATTCGAACCGGTCGCGCAGGAACAGGTTGAAGCGGGTAAACGCCGGAAATTCGGACGGCTTAATATATTGGCGCAGCGCAATGACCGAGGGCAATTGCATCGCGAAATTGGCGCTGTGCACTTCGCGGTCATATTGGGCGACGATGTCCACTTTGTCCAAAAACACCGCTTTCACCGCGTTCTGCCACGACCAAAGGCTTAAAGGATAATAGGACAAAGGCGTGTAATCGGCGTTCAGAACCAACGCCGGACAGCTATCGGGATGGCGCACACCTGCGGGGCCACCCGTCCTTTGGTCCAGTAAATCGGAATACAGCATCCATCACTCCCGTTGTGCGGAAGGGCGCGGCGCAGTGAGAGATGGGCCGTGCCCTTCTGGTCAATCGTGACGCCGTAATGACGCCAAAGCATGACAGCACCATGACACCATGGCACAGAATCGCAGTCAAGCGTTATGGGCGTGCCCGTTGGTGCATCTTGTGGAAAACGCCGCGTGACCGTTCCCGCTTCCTATTCGCCCTTGCCCGACACGGCGCGGCGCGGCAGGGTGGGGCGATGAGCGCGATTGCCAATCCCTTTGCCGCCAAGACGGTGCCCGATGCGCCGATTGTCAGCCGGTTTGCACCAAGCCCTAATGGCGCTTTGCATATCGGCCACGCTCTATCCGCAATGCTGGCGGCGGAAACCACGCGGTTGCATGGCCAAGGGCGTTACTATGTGCGCATTGAGGACATCGACGCTACGCGCAGCCGGACGGAGCATGTGGAGGGCATCATCGCGGATTTGCGCTGGCTCAATCTATTGGGCGACCAGCCGCCGGTGATGCAATCCGCTCGCACCCCTGCGCATCGTGAGGCGTTGGAGGATTTGCGCGCGGGTGGCCTCGTCTATCGCTGCTTTTGCAGCCGGTCGGATATTGCCGCCGCGCTCCGCCACACGCCCGTGCTCCACGGACCCGATGGGCCTGCTTACCCCGGCACGTGCCGTGCACTTTCGGAAAATGGGGCGGAGGAAGCGGCGGCGCAGCGGGCGGCAACCACGCCGCATTGCTGGCGGCTGGATATGGCCAAGGCGTTGGACCTCTACCCGACATTGTTCTGGGAAGA
This sequence comes from Sphingomonadaceae bacterium, assembly GCA_041736905.1. Lineage (GTDB taxonomy): Bacteria > Pseudomonadota > Alphaproteobacteria > Sphingomonadales > Sphingomonadaceae > JBGSSR01. Next base: position 8,265 of record JBGSSR010000296.1, read on the forward strand.
GGCGGGCGAGGGGACTGTCCTTGCCGACCCGCGCCCGTTTGGTGATGTGGTGCTATGGCGAAAGGATGCACCCGCAAGTTATCACCTCGCCGCCACATTGGACGATGCGCATGAGGGCGTGACGCATGTCGTGCGCGGGCGCGATTTATACGCCTACACCGCGCTGCATCGATTATTGCAGGCGGTGTTTGATTTGCCTGTGCCGGTGTATTGGCACCATCCGTTGCTGCTTGGCGAAGATGGCGAAAAGCTCTCTAAATCAAGGGCATCGACACCATTGGCGGCATGGCGGCAGGCGGGGTGGGAGCCATCGGAATTGTTGCGCCAATTGCGCGCGGGGCTGGTACCTGCCCCTTAATGCACTGGCATTTCGGGCAATTCGGCCTAAATAGAAACAAAGGCCCTATCGCGGGCCAATGGAGTTGGGACTATGGAAGTCGTGCTAATTATCGCCCTTTTGGCGACAATGGGGTTGGTTGTATTCGCGCTCATTCGCGGGCTTGGCGCCTTTGCGAAAATGGACCCCGATGATGTCGATGAGCAAGGCATACCGCGCGCGCTGGCCAAACAGAACAGCATGATGTTCGCGCGTATCAAGTGGCAGGCGGTGGCGATTGCCTTGGTCATGGTGCTTCTGGCCGTGGGCAGCGCCGCAGGTTCCTGATGGTTAAGCTCAATAAAATCTACACCCGCACCGGCGACGATGGTACCACCGGACTTGTCGATGGCAGCCGTTTGAAAAAGCACGCCGCGCGCATGGGGGCGATTGGCGATGTTGATGAACTCAACAGCGCGCTTGGCGGCGTGATGGCGGAGCTTGACTCCGCAGACCCGCGCGCGGTGATGGTCAATCGGATACAGAATGATCTGTTCGATCTGGGCGCGGATTTGGCTACGCCTTCCGACGGCGGCTTTACGCCATCGCCCATGGAATTGCGCATTGTTGCGGGGCAAGTCACCGCGTTGGAAACCGCGATTGATGCGCTCAACGATGATCTGTCGCCGTTGACCAGTTTCATCCTGCCCGCCGGATCGCGCGCCGTCGCTGCGTTACATCTGGCGCGCAGCATTTGTCGCCGCGCCGAACGTTCGGCGGTTTACGCGGCGGAGGGGGAGGCTTTGAACCCTCTCGCGCTGCAATACCTCAACCGCCTGTCCGATTATTTGTTCGTGGCCGCGCGTCATGTGGCGAAGGACGCGGGCGGTGAAGTGTTGTGGGTGCCGGGCGGCAACCGATAAACTTAACGTCTAAAACGTATACCCCACGCCAACCAAAGCGAAAAACTGATCGCGGCTGCCCACATCGCGCACGATGGGCGACCGGCCTGCGTCCCCGATTAACCGGCTATAGCCCAAGGTGCCAAACGCGCCCCATCCGCCATTGGTGATGTCGCCATCCAGATCGGTGGCGAGGAACACGCTGCTCCCCACGCTTTTCCATCCGCCATCGGCTTGGTAGGGCGAAAGCCCGCTGGCGACTGCACCGGCAGGTGTCACGCTGAAATAATAATCGGCGTAATTGTCATCGACATGCTCAGCCTGCACCGAAATCGAGGCTGCTAATGAGCGGCTCAGCGGCGTGAAATAGGACACGCGCGGCGCAATTAAGCGGCCCTTATGCGCGCCATTCACGTCCCATCGTGCCTCCACACTGGCGGTTAGGCTGCCGAAGGGTGAGAGGACTTCATTGACCTTTACGCCAACTTCGCCGCCGACTTCGATCGCGGTATCGAGCCGGCCCAAAGCAGCGACGGCGGGGTCTTTAATCGCCGATGGCTTATCATCGCGATTGCCTTGTATCCGGAAAACGGGGCCCGCGATAAAGCCATATTTGGCGCGCGGCGCGTCGGGGATGACATCAATGTTGAGGCCCGGCCCGCGCGCGGCAAACTCCACTCCGCCCAAGCTGCCCAATAATGCGCCGCCGGGGAAGGCAACGTAGGAATCGCTGCCCTCATAACTCGGTGCATAGCCGACTGCTGCGCCGATGGTGATATAATCGCCGTCAAATACGGTCGCGGGGCGACCTTGGCCCATGACTTCGGGCGGAGTCGCTTGTTCGTCCGAAGCCGTATTATCGGCAAATGCAGGCGCGCTGCACAAGCTAAGGGCGGTCGCCAAAAGCAGGCGGTGCGAAAATGATACGATGTGCATGATGGACCCTTATACGACGTAATGTTGCTATACGCACCAACTGCCAAAAAAGTTACATGCCGACGTCCAATTCGTCCAGAAATTCATGGTCCTCGACACTATCCACCAATCGGGACGCAAGACCGGTCAGCCGGTATAACAACCCCGTCCGCGTTAAGGTCATGTCCGCCTCACCATGGACATCCGCGGGCAGAATGCGCAGCAATATTTGACTGCCAAACCCGTTGCGTCGTTTGGCAAAGGCGGCAATGGTGTCCTCGCAATTATGTTGCGCGCCGCAATCTTCGGCCCATTGAAGAACCAGCTTGCTGCGATCAGCGGGGTGCGCGAACCATGTAAAATGGACCTGACCGCCCTCCACCGCCAATGCGCCATGTTTGGCTGAGTTAGTGGCAAGTTCGCCAAGCATGAGCGTGAGCAAAAATGCCGCGCGCGGGGCGATGGCAAAGTCATCCTTGGCCTGAATATGGATTCGTTTTGGCCCTTTTGCGGCGCGCAATGGGCCAAGCACTTGTTCAGCCAGCCGCACAATCATGCCGCCATGCTTATCCTCGCCGATCAGCAATTTTTGCGTCTCGCCTAGGCTAACGATGCGTTCGCGCAACCGGTCGGCCAATTCCTCTTTCGTTTCGGTATTGCGGGCGAGCAAGGTCACCAAACTGCTGATTAAGGCATAGACATTGCCCATCCGGTGCCGCAATTCGCGCGTGATGACGGTGAGGTCATAGCGGTCCTGACTGCTACTTAAATCATGCGACAAGGCGGCGGCCAAATCGGCCATGCGCGCGCGTTGCTCAGCGCTCATCGGCGCACGCGGGACGGTATCCAAGGCGCAGATTGTGCCAAAGGCATAACCACCGACCACAATCGGCGCACCCGCGTAATAGCGGATATGCATATCGCCCGTGACCAAAGGATTGGCGGCAAAGCGCGTATCCTGCGTCGCGTCTGTCACCTCCATCACCTCACTTGGTGTCTCAATGGCGTGCGCGCAGAACGCCACATCGCGATCGGTGCTGCACAGGTCCGACCCCGCGCCGCCTTTGAACAATTGCTCATGTTGAGTGATGATGGACACAAACGCCGTCGGAACACCCAAAATCGACTGAGCCAGCCGGGCATAGCGATTGAAACGTTCTTCTTGACCCGGTTGGTCGAGCCGCGCCGCGCGCAGGTGTTCGACCCTTAACAATTCACGCAGACGCCTAACTCCACTTCTGCCATTTCGTAAAATCGGTGTATTACCGATGGCTTAGCCATGCGACAAGCGCAATCGGTTTTGGCGGGCTCTTTCCGCCACCAATCGCATGTAACACGGCGTAACGGTAACAAATGCAAACCAATGTAAACGATTGTAAACCGACGCAATAGCGCTGGATTATCGGGCATTTATCTGTTTAGGCTCATCGGCATATTTATGCTGTGCCGCGCAATTTTGTTTCGCGGTCACCGCTTTGCCCGATTGGACAAGACCATGCGTATCGCCGTTGCCGATGACGAAGCCACCACCATCAGCTTTTTGACTGAAATCATTCAAGAAATGGGCCATATTGCCGTGCCATTTTCGGATGGCAATGCGCTGGTCAATGGATTGATGCGTGATACATTTGATTTGTTGATCCTCGATTGGTCGATGCCGGGGCGCGATGGCTTTGATGTTCTGCAATGGATTCAAGAATCGCTTGAGGTCGCACCGCCGGTCATGATGTTGACCGCGCGCACGGCGAAGGTGGACATTGTGCGTGCATTGTCGCGCGGGGCGGACGATTATATCACCAAGCCTGAGGACCACGACGTGATTGCTGCGCGCATCGGTGCCCTGCTGCGCCGCGCCGCGCCCAGCGATGCCTTTGCCAAGACTGTGCAATACGGCCCGTATCTGTTCGACCGATTGGAGCAAAAGGTCAGCTATGGCGACACTGAAGTGGTCCTGACCGCCAAAGAATTTGATTTGGCCGACCTAATGTTCCGCAATTTGCACCGCACTCTTTCGCGCGCGTACATCATGGAAACCATCTGGCGGACCAGCGCTTCGCTTTCTACGCGGACGTTGGATATGCATGTTAGCCGGCTTCGCACCAAATTGGACCTACGTCCGGAAAACGGCTATCGCATACATACCGTTTTCGGCTATGGCTATCGCCTCGAAACCGTGCCGCAGGCGTAGGATATTTCTATGCGCGGGCAGGAGGATGCCATGGCGACCATCGCCCTAACACCGCCGGTTGAATCGGCTGAGCCCAAAAGCACATCGATGCTAAGCTGGCGTCGGTGGGTTGTGGTTGTCGTTTTGGTGATGTTGGCTTTGTTTGCAACGTCGTTGCAGGCCAAATCCGCGCCGGATGATGATACCATCACCTATACCATGAAACGCGGCGACACGCTGATTGGATTGGCGGAGCGGCATTTTATCAAGGCGGGCGACTATAAAACGGTGCAGCGGTTGAACGCTATCCGCAATCCGCATGGCATTGCCACGGGCAAAATTATCCGTATCCCGCGCGACGTTCTGAAATATCGCGCTGTTGGCATTACTGTCGCCTCCGCTCGTGGGCCGGTCACCGTGAACTCTGCCGCCGCGCGTACCGCGATGGCTGTCGGTGAAGGCGCGTTGGTGCGCACAGGCGCGCAGGGTTTTGCTACGCTGGCGTTTGACAACGGCAGCCGCACATCTTTGCCGTCCAACAGCGCACTGACCATCCGCCGCGCGCGTGTCTATCAAATCGATGGCAGCCGCGATGTCGAATTGGAATTGGTCAGCGGCGGCATGCGCTCCAAAGTGCAACCGATGAGCGGGGCGGGCGATCGCAACCGCGTGCGCACCCGTCATTCGGTCACCGCCGTGCGCGGGACAGAATTTGGCACGACTGTGGCGGACGCTGGCGTGATTAGCGAAGTGTATGAGGGCCGCGTGGCGCTTGCTCCACCCGACGCCGTTCCGGCGGTTGATGAACCTCTCGTCGGTGCAGGCTTTGGCGTTAAATTGTCCGCCGATGGTGCGCGGACTGAGGCCGCCTTGCTGCCCGCGCCGGTATTGGCCAACCCGGGCAAAATCCAAAGCGGTGACGCGTTGGTGTTCCAAATTGAGAGCAGCGTGGCTGGCGCGACTGGCTACCGTGTCGAACTTGCCACCGATGCCAGTTTTATCGACCAACTCGCCGATGAACGCAGCCCGGTGCCCGCGATTGCCCTGCCCGCACCGGACGACGGGCGCTATTACCTGCGTCTGTCTGCCATCGACGCCAATGGCTTTGTCGGTATGCCGGTCACCTATGCCTTCCGCCGGATTCGCAGCGGGGCGAGCGCATCGGCCGCGGTGGATGCCGATGGCTATTTGTTCAAATGGCAAGTGTTCGGCGCGCGCCGCCCCGATGTCCGTTTTCGCCTCTATCGCGGCGATATGAACGGCGTGCCGATGGTGGATGAGCCAGCGTTGGCGGGCAATGAGCTACGTCTATCCGACCTGCCGCCCGGCACCTATATGTGGCAAATCGGCACACGGTTGGTGGATGAGGGCGACATCATTGAAAATTGGAATGCGCCGGAAACTCTCATCGTTTCGCCATGACCAATGGCGATGATGGACGCATGGCGCTCATCACCGCGCCCACGGCCATAGATGCCACTCTATCCAACGGACGCGACATAGGGGACCGCCTCCGCCGCCGATTGTGGGTCGAATGGGCGGGCATTTTCATTATCGCCATGGCCCTGATTTTCGGCCTGTCATTGAGCGGGGCGACGGCGCGGTTTGATAACCTTATCTACGACCGATTGCTCGCCTACGCACCCGCCGACCCGCCGACCGATGTTTTGCTCATCACTATCGATGAGGCAAGTTTGGCCGAATATGGCCGCTGGCCGTGGCCGCGCGACCGCCAAGCCCGCCTGCTAGAGGTCATTGCGGCGGGGCAACCCAAGGCCGTCGGTTATGACATCATTCTTAGCGATGCGGGTGATGCGGCAGGGGACGCCGCGCTTACCGCCGCCATGACTAACGTGCCCAACCGTGTATTGGCGGTGCACAGCGCAGTGCCGGGCAGCGACGGCGCGGCATTCGATTGGGTGCGGCCCATGGGGGCTTTGCAAAGTGGCGCATCATTGGGTCATGTCGTCATCACTCCTGATGAAGACGGCGTCGTGCGCAGTTTTCACCCCTGTATGAGCGATGGTAAGGCGCAAATCCCGCACATGGCGCTGGCGATGCTGTCCACTGCATCGCGCTCGGTCGAGGGCAGTTTGACCGATCCGGCGCAATGCGAAAACCCACGCCGTTTCCGCCTGCCGCCTGCGGGCTCCATCCCCAGCATCGGTTTTGCCGAGGTGGCGGAAGGGCGCGTGCCGCCCGAATTTTTAGCGGGCAAATTGGTGCTAGTCGGTGCGAGTGCGCAGGGGCTTGGTGACCGGCATTTGGCGGCGGGCACGGGCGGCGAGGAAATCGCGGGTGTTGAACTGATCGCGGGCATTGCGAATGCCGCCGAAACAGGCGCACTCATCACGCCAATGGAGGGCTGGGCCGCCGCCGCGCTGGCCGCTATCCCCATACTGATATTCCTTGCCTGCGTCTGGTGGGTCAGGCCGCGCGGATTGTTGTGGCTCATCGCGGTGCTGGCGGCAGGATGGCTGGCATTGTGCCTTGGCGGGTTAAGCCTATCGCTGTGGATACCCCCCGGCCCCGCGCTGGCGGGGATGATATTGGTCTATCCGCTCTGGGGCTGGCGCCGGCTCGCGGCGGTGAGCGACGATATTACCGCCGAACTCGCACGTTTTTCGGGTGATGGGCAGCTAACCATTGCCGACCCGCCCCCGATGGCAGTCGACCCCCTGGCCGAACAAAGCGCCGCATTGCACCGGATGCTGGTGCGGCAGGACAACCTGCGCCGCTTTCTGGGCGACACGATGCAGAACCTGCCCGACCCCATGTTCGCCACGGATAAGGACGGCGCCGTCGCATTGATGAGCCGCCGGGCCGAGGATGAATTGGGCCAAGCGGGCGACAAATTGACGCGCGAAGAAACCCTGCTGTTGCTCGTCCATCCCGACGATTTGAACGATGTACGCGCCTTCTTGGCCGCGCCGATTAGCACTGAGGCGACCATCCGCTTCCGCAGCAAACAGGGCGCGTCGTCTTACCTGCTCCGCCGCGCACCGATGGTCGATGCCAGCGGCACGATGCGCGCGCATATCCATTATTTTACCGACATCACGCCTTTGGAAGAGGCCCGCCGCGCACGCGATGAGGCCTTGTCCCTGATCAGCCACGATTTGCGCGCTCCGCAGGCGGCGATTTTGGCGGCGCTGGATAAGCCGATGGATGCCGCCACCAAAACCTTCATCACGCGCCAAGCGCAGCGCACCATGCGGCTGGCGGAAAGCTTCGTCGATTTGGCGCGGATGCGTGAACGCGATTTTGCGGGTGAGGAATTCCTGCTCAGCGAATTGGTGGCCGAGGTTGTTGATGATTTCCATCCCCTGGCCGATGCGAAACGCATCCGCATCGTGCAGCAAATCGAGGCCAGCGAATGTTTTGCCGTGTTGGAAATGGACAGCATCATTCGTGCACTGGCCAATCTGTTCGACAATGCGGTGAAATTCAGCCCCGAGGGCAGCGTCATCGACGTGCATCTGGCCGATGCCGTATATGAACGGCGCGCAGGCTTTGCGCTGTCCATCCGCGACCGTGGTGCAGGTATTGACCCCGCCTTATTGCCCCGCCTGTTCGGGCGATTCCAGCGTGCGGATAAGGGCGAATCGCCCGCGCCCGCTGGCTTTGGCCTTGGCCTATCCTATGTTGCCGCCGTTGTGGAACGGCACGGCGGCTATGCCAAGGCGGCGCAGGCGCACGGCGGCGGCGCGCTATTTACCCTATGGTTCCCCGCCGCCGATTTCACGGATGTACCGCCGGTGGATGACGATTACGACAGCCTGTCGAGCGCTGATTCCAGTGAGCCCTCGATATAATCGACATAGTCCGGGGTGCCGTCTTTGTGCGCCGGATCATGGCCCCAATCATGCCCGCCCCCGCCTAAAACAGCTTTGACCCAAGCTGTTGTCATGCCGAGCGCCTTGGCGGGCTTCAGGTTCACTGCCATATCCTCAAAAAACACTGCCCGCGTCGGGTCGAAATGCCATGCGGATAGGAGCGATTGATAGGAGGGGGCATGCGGCTTGGGGTGGTAACCGCTGGCGATAATATCGTGGACGCCTTCGAACACTCGGCCCATCCCACGCGCCTCTAATACCCGCGCCGCATAGGTGGCATCGCCGTTGGTAAAGACCAACTTTCGCCCCGGCAGGTCCGCTATCCGCGCCGCGAGGTCAGGCGCGGGGGACAGGCGGTCCATCGGGATATCGTGCACAAAATCCAAAAACCCGCGCGGCTCGATGTTTTCCAGCGCCATGAGGCCGTTGAGCGTTGTGCCATGCTCCATAAACAGCGCGCGTTGCCGCACCAGCGCCTCATCCTCCGCCACGTCATAATGCCGCATCACATATTGGGTAATGCGCGCCGAAACGAGGTCGAACAGGCTGCATTCGGCGGGGTAAAGCACATTGTCGAGATCGAAAATCCAGACATCGGGCCGCTTGGGTGGCGGCGCTTTACCCTGCGCCAAAATCAATCTTCTTCGGCAATGGTCACGCGCAGGCCGTCGAGCGCTTCGCTCATTTGGCACTGGCACGACAAACGCGAACGGTCGTCGCGGTGGTCGGAGGAATCGAGCAGATCATCCTCATCTTCGCTCATCGCGGGCAATTTGTCGGCAAATTCAAGGTCGATGTGCACATGGCACGTCGCACACGAACAGCATCCGCCGCACAGCGCCAGCAACTCGTCAAAACCATTGTCGCGGATAACCTCCATCAACGTCAAATTGGTGTCGGCCTCGACCTGACGCTCGGTGCCGTCGCGGGTGATTACGGTGATGGTTGCCATGTGTGCGCGTCCTTTGGATGAATGAGTCGCACCCGCTTAATCAAAAGCAGGGGACAAGAAAAGCCATTTACGCGGATAGTATTTATCGCACTTGGCGGATGGTGCATTGCCGCCTATCTGAACCGTAACAAAACCCACGAGGACATTAGTCATGAGCGAGCCGCAATACGCCCCAGTCATCATCATCGGCTCCGGCCCCGCCGGATATAGCGCCGCCGTCTATGCCGCGCGCGCCAATCTTGCCCCGATGTTGATTAGCGGCGTTGAGGTCGGCGGGCAGTTGATGACCACGACCGAGGTTGATAACTGGCCCGGCGACGATGCGGGCGTCATGGGGCCTGAATTGATGGAGCGGATGCGCCGCCATGCGGAGCGCTTCGACACTATCATCGTCGGCGATCATATCGAATCGGTCGATTTTTCGCAGCGACCCTTCCGGTTGAAGGGCGGCACGGAGGAGTATCTGGCGGACAGTGTCATTATTGCCACGGGAGCGAGCGCACAATATCTGGGCCTGCCGTCGGAAACCGCGTTCATGGGTAAGGGCGTGTCGGCGTGCGCCACATGCGATGGCTTTTTCTATCGCAACAAACCAGTCGCGGTCATCGGGGGCGGCAATACCGCCGTTGAGGAGGCGCTATACCTCGCCAATATCGCCAGCCATGTCACCGTGGTCCACCGCCGCGATAAATTCCGCGCGGAGAAAATACTGCAAGACCGATTGTTTGAGCGCGAACGGGAGGGCAAGGTCACCATCCTTTGGAACCACACGCTTGACGAAGTATTGGGCGATGCGATGGGCGTCACGGGAATGCGGGTGAAGGCCGTGGACGGCGGGGCGACGCAGGATGTGACGCTGCACGGCGTGTTCATCGCCATCGGGCATAAGCCGAATACGGGGATTTTCGAAGGACATCTCGACATGGCCAATGGCTATATCAAGGTGCAATCCGGCCTTGACGGCATGGCGACGCAGACTAGCGTCGCGGGCGTCTTCGCCGCGGGCGACGTCATGGACCATGTCTATCGTCAGGCGATTACCTCGGCGGGGACGGGTTGTATGGCCGCGCTCGATGCCGACCGCTTTTTGGAAGGCGCGGGGCGCACGCGTTGAGCCTTTGAGGAACAAAATCGGCGATGAATGGTTGTTCTTCCTATCCCGCCGTGTTTTGCGCGCGCGGATGATATTTGAAAAGGATTACCGCAATGAAAAAATTCGCAATTCTGGCCGCTTCGGCTGCTGCTCTGGCCCTGTCGGCATGTGGCGAAACCGCACAAGAACAGAATATGGAAGCGGAAGCCGATCAAGTTGAGGCCCAGGCCGACAACATGGATGAAGCCGCCGATGACATGACTGGCCCTGCTGCTGAAAAAATGGAAACAGAAGCCGAAGTCATGGACGAAAAAGCCGATGACATGAAGGATGCGGCGGACGACATCGACAATGTTGCCGGCACGACCGACGCGCCTGCCGACGGCACCGCCAAGGAATAAAAGCGATTAATGCGTTGGTGCGCCATTCCCTATGGCCACCATCGCATCGTTAAGAAAAAGGCGCGCCACGGCCTAAAGGGCCGAACGGCGCGACTTTTTTATGGGAGTTAATCGGGTAGAATAAATTCGCCTTCGATAACCGTCACGCACCCACCCGAAAGCCATACGCGGTCCCCGTCCAACCGGCATTGCAATGCGCCGCCACGCGCGCTGGCCTGAAACGCCGACATCTCGGTCTTTCCCAATCGTGCGGCCCAAAATGGGGTGAGCGCAGCGTGGGCGGAACCGGTGACGGGATCCTCATCGACGCCCGCGCCGGGGACGAACACACGGCTGACAAAGTCATAATGGTCGCCAGCCGCTGTGGCGGTGTAGGCAAAATCGCTAAGCTGGCCCAAACGCCTTACATCGGGGGACAGCGCGCGGACATCCGCCTCATTTTCATACAAGAAAAGCGTGCGGTGATTGCCATCGGACCAGATTTCGACCGGCGCTTTGCCCAAGGCAGCGACGGCATCGTCATCAACACTTGGCTTTGTGGCAAATGCGGGCAAGGCAACGGACAAGGCGTCGCCTTCACGCCGAACCTCCAACACGCCTGCTTTCAAAGTCCGAAACGTAACGTGCGTCTTCTCCGGCGCGCGCGACAACACATAATGCCCGCTGGCCAAGGTCGCATGACCGCATAGCGCGATTTCCAACGTTGGCGTGAACCAACGCAGGACGTAATCCGCTTGCCCTGTGTCATCGGGAATAAAGAACGCCGTTTCGGCCAAGTTATTTTCCGCCGCAATCGCCTGCATCACTGGCACGGGCAGCCACGCATCCAACGGGATCACCGCCGCCGGATTGCCGGTAAACGGCCCGCTGGCGAACGCATCGATTTGGGCAAAAGATAAACGCGGCAATTCGGCCTCCTTTAGTTACGACTTTACGCCAGCATCGATGTGCCCGGCCGGATCGGGGTGGATCAGCACCTCAACGCCCGGAAACTCCGCCATCACGATCGCCTCCACTTCATCCATCACATCATGCGCGGCGGCGACGGTCATTTGGGGGTCAACCCAGATGTGGAATTGCACGAAGTCCTGCACCCCGCTGCTGCGTGTGCGGACATCGTGGATGCCGTGGAGTTTGGGGTGGGTGTTGGCCAGCTCCTCCAACCGTGCGCGTTGATCTGCTGGCCATTCGCGGTCCATCAGTTGGTCCACCGACGCCGTTGCGGCGCGATAGGCTCCATAGAGCAACCATGCCGCGATGATAAAGCCGAACACGGGGTCGGCCCAATTGAGTCCCAAATATTGGTCCAATGCCAATGCGGCAATCACTGCGGCGTTGAGCAGCAAATCCGACTGATAATGCAAATGGTCCGCGCCGATGGCGACCGATCCGGTTTGTGCAATCACCCGCTTTTGATAGGCGAGCAGGCCAAGCGTGGCCCCGATGGCGATGGCGGATACGATAATGCCGCTCTCCGCCGATGCCGTCGTTTGCCCCTCTAACAACCGCGTGACCGAACGATAGCCAATGGCCAGCGCCGATAGCGTGACCAACACCACCTGAAACAATCCGGCCAACGCCTCCGCCTTGCCATGGCCAAAACGGTG
>JBGSSR010000314.1:0-4687 GCA_041736905.1 Sphingomonadaceae bacterium
GCGGGTGGCGGCGGAGCTTAGATGCTTTGGTGTCCCCTGCGACGTCGCCGATGACGCACAGAACGCGGCGTTGGTAGCGGCGACGTTGGCGCATTTTGGCGGGCTGGACATCGTCGTGTGTAACGCGGGCATCACCGGCGCGGCGGGCAGTTGGGCGCTCGACGATTTCGACCGCGTGATGGCGGTCAATTTGCGCTCGATGGTGTCGCTGACCAACCACGCTTTGCCCCATATGGCGGAACGGGCAGGCGCGAATGTGGTGTTGATCAGCAGCCTATCAGCCCTGCGCGGGAACGCGGCCATCAACGCCTATGCGCTGGCAAAGGCGGGCGTGTCGCAATTGGCCCGCAATCTGGCGGTGCAGTGGGGACCAAAGGGCGTGCGCGCCAACGCCATTGCGCCGGGCTTTATCGCAACGGAACTCTCCGCGCCGTTGCTGGCGGACGCGGCGTTTATGGTGCGGCGCATGGCGATGACCCCGCTGCGCCGTGCAGGGCGCGTGGAGGAAGTCGCCGATACCGCCCGCTTCCTCGCCAGCGATGCGGCTGGCTTTATCACCGGCCAGACATTGGTGGTCGATGGCGGGACCGTGGTGAGTGATGGCGGTTAGTACCCACTCAACCTCCCCAATATGGGGAGGTGGCAGCGCCTAGTGCTGACGGAGGGGTTTGAAAGCAACGCCGCAACCCCACCACCACTTCGTGGTCCCCCTCCCCATAATGGGGAGGTTGTATTGCCCTCAATATTCCCCCGCCAACCGGTGCAATGCGCCGCCGATGAGGCCACCGATTTCGTCCGGCGACCCGCCCGAAAGCTGCAATGCGCCGACTTTCACACTGGTATCGACAACATGCTTGCACCGTTCAAACCGGCGCTCCTGATAGGCGGCCAGACCGGACACCACGTCGTCCGCCTTTTCCAATTCATCGGCCAAGACCAGCGCGCTTTCGACCGCCATACCTGCACCGCTCGCCAAATGCGGCGTGGTCGCATGGACGCTATCGCCCAGCAACACGATGCGGCCATTATACCATGGCGCGGGTTGCAGTTTCGCCGATAACGGGCGGTAGTTGATCCAATCCTCACGCGTCATATTGTCGCGTACCCACCCCGCATTGCCGCCAAAACCGGCCAAATGCTCGCGCAAGGTATCGAATAATTCGTCATCGGTCATGAACGTTTCACGCTCAACATGCGGGGTCAGGAGGAACAGATAAATGCTGTCCGGCCCGCACGCGGTGATGCCTGCGGTATATTTATGGCCGAAATAAAACTCGCCCAAGTCGAAATCGGGTGGGCGTTTCATCGATACGCGCCAGCATCCCTGGCCGGTTTCCTCCGGTGCGCCCATATGCGGGAAGGCGATGCCGCGCACGACGGAAAATACGCTGTCGCTGCCAACGACAAGGTCATAATCGGCGGTGCTGCCATCCGTAAACGTCACGGTCACGCCGCCGTCATGGTTGTCCAAAGCGGTCACCGAAATGCCAAGCCGCACATCAATCGGCAACTCGCGAATCCGCTCCTGCATAATATGGTGCAGCACGGGGCGCATGATGCCGCCGGTCGCGGGCAGGCCTTCTTCCAAAGCCGGTTCGTCCAGTTCGCGGATGACAGGGCCGGTGAAGTGGCGGATGCGGGTGCCATTCGTAATCGCGCCTTGGGCTGCGATTTTGTCGATAAGGCCCAGCCGTTTATACGCACGCAACGTCGGGCCGGTGATGGTAATCCCCGCGCCATAAACGCGCCATTCGGGGTCAAGGTCGATGAGCGTCACGGCCGCCCCCAATTCCGCCAGCCGGATTGCGGTGGCCATCCCACCGATTCCGCCACCAACGATTAGCGCGCTTTTTGCATGGTCCATGGGTGCTCTCTCCTGAATATATTACTCTATTTTGTCGCTAAGCGGGCGGGCGCACAAGGCGCAAGCGCATTAAATCGAATACGACCTATCGGCAGTTTGAATAGGTCGCATGGCCGCGCCTTCATAAAATAAAATACGAATTTTAATTCGTGCCAATTTTGCATCAGTTTAGGCGGCTAAGCGACATCGATAGTTGGTATTGATGCAATCCATATGACGTGGTGCGGCCCCATGGATACGTAGTCAATCAACAAAAAACTGCATTTTCGAGAGGATGCTCATGCGTAAATTTTTAATCGCCACCACAGCTTTGTCTGCGGTCCTGTCCGCCACCCCTGTCCTGGCACAGGAAGCACCATCGGCAGAAGAAGCCGAAAGCGACGATAATGACATTGTCGTCCGTGCACGGAAACGCGAAGAAAACCTCATCGACATTCCCTTGGTCGTGACCGTGGCCACGGGTGAGCAATTGGAACGCGACCAAGTCACCAACGTTAACGACTTGCAACGTGTTGCCCCTGCCCTTGAGGTCAGCCAGACTTTCGGCGGCGAAACCAATGGCGGCGGACGCTTGCGTGGGCTTGGCACCGCCGTGTTCAACCCATCGGTTTCCTCGTCCGTGGCGCTGATTATAGACCAAGCGCCCATCGGCAACTTGGCATTCCCGTTATTATATGACTTGGACCAATTGGAGGTGCTGCGCGGGCCACAAGGGACTTTGTTCGGCCAAGGCGCATCTGCAGGTGCGCTCATCATCACCACACGCGGGCCGGAATTTGACGAATTCGCGGGCAATGTCGGCCTGACCCTTGCCGATAAAGGAACCGGCGGGTCCGAAGTGGGCGAAATGGTGGTCAGCGGAGGGTTCAACGTGCCGCTGGCCGATAATTTCGCGCTGCGCATCGCCAGCCAGTATAAGAAAGAAACCGGCCTGCAACGCAGCGCCACCACCGGCAAAGACAATGTCATCGAAGATTTGGGCATCCGCGCCAAATTGCGCTACGAACCATCGGACAGCTTTTCGGTCTCGATTACCGGCGAATATGGCAAAAACAAATCGCAGGGGCAAAACTTTGCCGCCATCGCCTTAGCCCCCAATTCCACCGCGCCCTTTGGCCCTCCCGGTGGCACATTGGGCGGCGCGTCCACCGGCGCATTTTTGAACCCGACCGGATGCAATTTGCCCGTGATCAGCGAGCGTGCGGAATGGTATTGCGAAGGTGTTCCCACACGTTTGGAAACGCGGGTAGCCGCGGTTTCGGCGGTCGTTGATTGGCAGTTGTCGGATACCGTCAGCGTCACCTCCGTCACGGCTTATCGTGACCGCCAATTTTTGCAATTTAACCGCGACTTTTCGCGTCTTTCAACGGCCCCCGCGGCACGGCAAGTCCGCACGCGGGAGGATTCGGATGGCTTTAGCCAAGAGTTGCGGTTCAGTTTTACGGGCACTAGCTTCGACGTCGTCGCAGGCGGATATTATTCCGATTACGCTTTCAACCGCATCCCAATGGGCAATGCGCCCTTTGCCTTTGGCAGCAACTTGCCCGACGATCGCATTGGCTTTGGGGTCTGCTCCACCGATGGCTTAGTGTGTCCCGTTCCTTTTGCCTTCACCTTTGAGGACACCAAGAACCGTACCTATGCCGCTTTTGCTGATATGACCGTAAACCTCACCGACAGCGTCGAAATTTTCGGCGGTTTGCGGTATGATAACTTCGAGAACACAACCGTCATTCAACGCCGCGTGACGGCCACTGGCACTACTCCGTCAGAAGTGGTTCGCACTCAAGTGAACAAAGAAAATGAATTATCCGGCCGTATCGGCGTCAGCTTTAAGCCAGCGGATAACATCAACATCTTCGGATCGTTTGCGCGCGGGTACAAGCCATCGGCGGTGGGCGCGAACCCGACGGGCGGATTGTTTGTTCTGGCCCCGGAAAAGGCCGATGCGTTTGAATTAGGGGTGAAATTCGGCCTTGGCGATATGCAAGTGTCGGCCAATGTGTTCCACACCGACATTGCCAATTTCCAGGCACAGGAAAGCTTTTTCGTCGGAACCGCCTTGGTCTCGCAACCCAAAAGCATCAGCAATCTGAAGTCGAAGGGTTTTGAATTCAACGTCTTTGGCGAAATCGTGCCGGGCCTAAGCATCAATGCCGGTTATCAATATAATGACGTGAAATTCCCCAGCACCTTTATCGGTGATGATGGTGTCGACATCGGTGGCCGCCAATTCCAATTTGCACCGAAGCATAAATTCACATTGTCGGGTGATTATGCGATGCCAATGGGCGGTGACATGGAACTCTTCATCAACGCCAATGTCGTGTACAAAAGTGAGCTGTTGCTGGCCGCGCGTAGCGATCCGCGTTACGTCTATCCGGCGCATGAACTGGTCAATGGCGGTTTTGGCGTGCGCGATGCCGATGGCGGTTGGACGGCATCGGTGTTCGTGCGCAACCTGACGAAGGAGCGTGAGCCAACCGCTTACCTCGCCTCCACCTTTGCCGGACGTCCCGATGGCGGTATCCGCGCATGGCCGGTCGCTGGCCTGACCGCGCGTGTGGTTGGCGTTTCGGTTGGTTTTGATTTTTAAGGCGGACTAACACATATTATTCGGGGGCGGAGGGGAAACTTTCCGCCCCCTTTTGATGTAAAGGAACGGCCATGGGCATCATCATCACCGGCGCGGGCGGCTTTGTCGGGCGCCATATCACTTCGGCCTTGCTAGCGCAGGGCGAGAGTGTCGTGGCGCTCGACACCCACGCAGACGGCATCGTTGACGGCGCGCGCGCGGTGGTCGGCGATTTGGCCGATAAGGGC
>JBGSSR010000315.1:0-3327 GCA_041736905.1 Sphingomonadaceae bacterium
CGCCTGATAGCCTTTGCCAAAGCGCACACGCACTTTTATCTTCTGCACTTCGCCGTTGTTGGGGAAAAGCAAGGCGGTGACGCCGTTTTCAAATTCGATGCGGGTTAGTCCGCCGGGTCCAACTTCGGTTTCCGAAACAACTTTGCCGGGCGCGCCCAGCACAGGTAAAGCATCAAAGCCGATGGTTTTTTGGTCCACGCGCACGGCACCCGTGGCTTGAATCGGCGCAGAAAAGGCGGCGGCAATCGCCGCTTCTCCGCCTTCAATCGGCACAGGGCTGACCACCAAAATGCGGCTTGTCGTGCCTTCAAACATACGGTCGGTGCTGGCGAACAAACGCTCCGGTGTGAAACGCGGGATGGCGTCGGTAAAGAATTGTTGCACAATCATCGGCGTGGCGACAGTCTCGCGAATGTCCACCGCGCTGGCGATGCTATCGGCGGCATCGGCCCCCGCTTCGAAGGGATAGCTGTCCACGCTGGTCTTAATCGCATTTTTATAATCCGCAACTTCACGGTCGATATCCGCCTGCGATGGCGGCGTGGTTTTGGCGTCGGCGACAAAGGCACGGGCGTCATTGAGCGCCCCTTGCCAATCATTGTCAGCGGGCAAAATGGTCATCTGCGTAACCTCGGCAGAGCGGGATACTTTGCCATTGGAAATGCCTGCGCCAAGAAAGCTGCCGCCGCGCCGCGCGGTTGATTCCAAACGGCGGTTGATGACCGATAGCGCCAAATCATCGGCCATATTTTGCTCATTATAGGCAAAAGTATCGCGCACGGGACGCCATGGACGGGTAATCGACCACACGATCATCATCGGCTGCGTCGGGTCTACGATCAGTTTGACATCGGGGCCAGTGGCCACGGGATCGCCGAAGGCTGGCGCTGGTTCTGCCTTACCCTTGACTTTCCAATCGCCGAAATGCTTGACGACCAACGCCTCCATTTCTTCAACCGGCATATCGCCCGCTATGGAAATGACAACGTTTTCGGGACGATACCAACGCGCGTGGAATGCACCCACCGACTTTGGCGTCGCCGCCATTAGCGTTTCATTGGTGCCAATGACCGGTCGGATGGCAAGCCGTTGGCCGCGATAGAAATGCTCATTCGCCGCCATAATCATGTCCATGCGCGGGCCTTCGCTCTCCCGCTTTTCGGCGATAACAACTTGCTTTTCCGCGTCCACGCCCGTTTGCGTGAATTTGGGATAGGCCATCATGCCGGAGAGGATTTTCATACTCTCATCCAAATTGGCGGCGGTCACATTAGGAAGGTCGAGCTTATAGACCGTCTGCGTCGGGCTAGTTTGCGCATTGGTATCGCTGCCAAAGGATGCACCAAAGCGTTGCCAAATACGCTTCGCCTCCCCATCCGGCACGTGCTTGGATTCGCGGAACAGAAGATGCTCTAACAAGTGGGCATAACCCTGCTCGCTGTCTTTTTCGTGCAGCGAGCCGACATCTACGGCAATGCGAATGGCCACCTGCCCCGGGGGAACACCATTGTTTTTAACGGCATAGCGCAGGCCATTGGGCAGGACGCCGAATTTCCAGCTCTCATCAACCGGAATATCGCTGCCCTGATACAGCCACGGCAGGTTTTCCGCCTGTTCCGCGCCAGTTTCGGCGGCTGGCACCGGCTGTTCCCTCGGCTCAGCCTCATTCGCCTCCTTGGCAAAGGCAGGCGCGGTTAGCGATGTGGACAGAAGCAATATGCAAATGGCGGCGGAGCGAAGGTTCATGTGTTTCATAACGCGGACTATAATTGCCCGAAACATGAAGGGCGAATGAATAATCATTCATAGATGCAAATATTTCACTCCCACGCGTCAACTAGGGCCTTTCCCCCTTGCGGGCGCGCCACCCATCGCCCATTTAGGCGGCATGATTATAGAAACCGAAACCACGCCCAACCCCGCAACGCTCAAATTCCTGCCCGGCCGTTTGGTCATGGGCGCGGAAGATGGCGGCGGCACCCGCGATTTTGCCTCACCCGAAGAAGCCGAGGCGTCGCCGTTGGCGTCGGCGTTGTTCGGTTTGGGCGATGTAACCGGCGTGTTTTTTGGCCGTGACTTCATTTCCGTCACCGTCGCACCTGGCGTCGAGTGGTCGGAAATTAAGCCTGACATTTTGGCGATACTGACTGATCATTTCACCGCCGCAATGCCTTTGTTCGTTGCAGGCAATGGCATCTCTGTTCCATCCGACGAAGACTATCCAATGGATGATCCAGAGGACGCAGATATTATCGCGCAGATTAAAGAACTCGTCGAAACCCGCGTCCGCCCCGCCGTGGCGCAGGACGGCGGCGACATAGTCTATCGCGGGTTCCAACAAGGCGTGGTCTATTTGCAGATGCAGGGGGCGTGTTCCGGATGCCCTTCATCCTCCATGACATTGAAAAACGGGATTGAGCAATTGCTCAAACATTACGTCCCCGAAGTGATTGAAGTCCGCGCGGCGTAACGTCGGCGGATATTGAAAGGAAAAACATGCCCATCAACTCTCCCATCGATGACGCTGCATTGGACCAATTGTTCCGCGAGGCGCGCACGTATAATGGCTATTTGAATAAGCCCGTCGCGGAAGAGCAATTGCACGCGATTTGGGATCTGATGAAATTCGGCCCAACGTCGGCAAACATGTTGCCCGCGCGGTTGGTATGGGTAACGTCGGATGAGAGCAAAGCACGTCTTGCCGAATTATGCTCGGCGGGCAATAAAGACAAAGTCCTCACCGCGCCCGTGACCGTCATCATCGGCATGGATTATAACTTCCACGAATATCTGCCCGAACTTTTCCCGCACACCGATGCGAAAAGCTGGTTCGATGGCGACGAGGAAGGCCGCAAAGTCGCCGCGATGCGCAACAGCAGCTTGCAAGGTGGATATTTCATCCTTGCTGCGCGCGCGTTAGGGCTGGATACCGGCCCGATGAGCGGATTTGATAACGCCGCCGTAGACGCCGAATTCTTCGCCGACCAGCCCAGCGTAAAATCGAATTTCATCTCCACCCTTGGCTATGGCGACCCTGCCAGTATTTTCGGACGCAGCCCGCGGCCCGATTTCGGCAAATTCAACCGGATCGCCTAAGTCCCGCGCGTGCCGACCACACTCGTCCTTGATTGCGTCGGCACCGCGTGTTCCGTCGCCCTTTTCGAAAAGGGCGCGTTGGTTGCACAGGAGCACCACGAAATTGGACGCGGCCATGCCGAGCGGTTGGTGCCGCTGATCGCTGGCCTGCCGAACAATGGCCGCGCGGACCGTATTGCCGTCAACGCGGGACCAGGCAGCTTCACCGGCGTGCGCATCGGCCTGTCGGTG
>JBGSSR010000127.1:0-12012 GCA_041736905.1 Sphingomonadaceae bacterium
GAGTTCGCGGCCCACGCCAACGGCCTCTTTGGAGGCCACCGCCGGATGGCGCGCCGCCCAGACGTCTGCGTCGACCAAGGCCTCCAACGTGCCGGTTTCGGCGTCCACGCGCACGATGTCGCCATCGCGGATCAGCGCCAATGCGCCGCCCTTAATCGCTTCGGGTGAAGCGTGGATCGCGGCGGGAACCTTGCCCGACGCGCCGCTCATCCGGCCATCGGTGACGAGCGCAACGCGGAAGCCCTTGTCCTGCAACACGCCCAGCGCTGGCGTCAGTTTGTGCAGTTCCGGCATCCCGTTCGCTGCTGGCCCTTGGAAACGGACGACGACGACATGGTCGCCCTCTAACGCGCCCGCCTTGAACGCGGCAAGGGCATCATCCTGATGATCGAACACGCGGGCAGGTGCCTCAATGAACCAATTTTCCCGCGCCACGGCGGATACTTTCATCGTCGCACGGCCCAAGTTGCCGGTGAGCAAGCGGAAGCCGCCCTCCGCATCGAACGGCTCCGCCGCGCCTCGCAATATGGTTTCATCGCGGCTTTTGGCGGGGGCAGCCTCCCAATCCAAATCGTCCCCGACTTCGACGGGTTGGCGGCATCCCTCCAGCAAGGACGCGCCGTAGACGGTCTTAATGTCGGCGTGCGCCAGCCCTGCGCCGATGAGTTCACGGATGACAAAGGGCATCCCGCCCGCCTCGGCAAACAGGTTCACGTCGCCCGAACCGTTGGGATACACCCGCGCGATGAGCGGCACGGCGCTGCTCAATTCATCCATATCGGCCCAGTCGATTTGCACGCCAGCGGCGCGCGCAATCGCCGGGATGTGCAGCACATGGTTGGTCGAGCCGCCGGTCGCCAGCAGGCCAACGGTCGCGTTGATAATCGCCTTCTCATCGACGCAATGCGCGAGGGGGCGGTAATCATCGCCGTTCCAGCCAATTTCGGTTAACCGATGCACGGCGGCGCGGGTGAGCATTTGGCGCAATTTCTTGCCCGGCTGCACAAAGGACGAACCGGGGATGTGCAGCCCCATCATCTCCATCATCATCTGATTGCTGTTCGCAGTGCCGAAAAAGGTGCAGGTGCCGGGCGAGTGATAGCTCTCGCTCTCCGCCTCCATCAGCGCATCTTGGCCGACTTTACCCTCTGCGTAGAGTTGCCGGATGCGGACCTTTTCCTTGTTCGGCAGGCCGGATGGCATGGGACCAGCGGGGACGAGCAGCATGGGCAAATGCCCGAACCTGAGCGCGCCGATCAGCAGGCCGGGGACGATTTTATCGCAAATGCCGAGCAATGCCGCACTTTCAAACATGCCATGCGAGAGCGCGACCGCCGTGCTCATGGCGATGACATCGCGGCTGAACAGGCTGAGTTCCATCGACGCCGTGCCCTGCGTCACGCCGTCACACATCGCGGGGACGCCGCCCGCGACTTGCGCGGTGGCACCGACTTCGCGGGCCCAGATTTTCATCTGATCGGGGTAGCGGCCATAGGGTTGGTGCGCCGACAGCATGTCGTTGTAAGCAGTGACGATGCCGATATTCATCGCCTTGCCCGATTTGATGACGGGCTTGTCACCTTCGGCAGCAGCAAAGCCGTGGGCGAGGTTGCCGCAGGACAGGCGTGGCCGGTTGACGCCGCCGTCACGCTGCGAATCCATCAGGGTGAGATAGGCTTCGCGCGTCGGGCGACTGCGTTCGATGATGCGGTCGGTGACGCGGGACAGGGTGGGGTGTAAATTACTCATGCCACGTCACTCCATCGCGTTCGGTCAGCGCAATGGCGGCACTCGGCCCCCATCCGCCCGAGGCATAGGGTTTGGGGGCCATGTCCTTGCCCTCCCAAGAGCTGCGGATTTTATCCACCCACGTCCATTGCGCCTCCACCTCATCGCGGCGGACGAACAATGTTTGGTCGCCCTCAATCAGGTCAAGCAGCAGGCGTTCGTAAGCAATGCGTTTTTGCGTGCCGGCAAAGGCACTGGACAGCGACAGGTCGAGCGGCACTTCGCGCAATTCCACGCCATCACGGTCCAAACCGGGCTTTTTCGCCATCACCAGCAATCGGATATACTCCTCCGGCTGTAACCGGATGATCAGCGTATTGGGATCCAATGCAGCACCGCGACCTTTGAAAATATTATGCGGCACGCAGCGGAATTGGATGACAATTTCGCTGCGCCGCTCAGCCAGACGCTTGCCGGTGCGCAGGTAAAATGGCACCCCCTGCCACCGCCAATTATCGACATAGGTTTTTAAGGCGACGAAGGTTTCGGTTTTCGAGTCCTTCCCCAAATCGGTGGCGTAAGCATTGACCGGCGCGCCTTTGACGGCGCCGTCGCCATATTGGCCCGTCACGCTGTCGCCGTCCGCCACAGGGCGCAAGGACCGCAGTACCTTGACCTTCTCATCACGGATTGCGGTGGCGTCAAAACTACTCGGCGGCTCCATGGCGATAAGCGCGAGCAGTTGCAGCATGTGATTCTGCACCATATCGCGCAGCGCCCCCGCGCCATCATAGAAGCCCGCACGCCCCTCAAGGCCGACGGTTTCCGACACGGTAATCTGCACATGCGCGATATTGGCGGCATTCCAAAGCGGCTCAAACATCATATTGGCAAAGCGCAGTGCCATGATGTTTTGCACCGTTTCCTTGCCCAGATAATGGTCAATGCGGAAGGTGCGATCCTCCGGGAACACGGCGGCGACGGCGTCATTAATATGCGCCGACGAAGCAAAATCGGTGCCCAATGGTTTTTCCAAACCAATGCGCACATTGTCGCCCGCGAGGCCCGCACTTTTCAGGCCCGCAATCGTCGGTTCAAACAGGAACGGCGCGGTGGAGAGGAAGATGGACAATCCACCCGATATATCCCCAATCTTCGCCGCCAAATCGTCGAAGCCCTCAATGGTGCTGGCGTCGAGGGGTTGATAAAACAACCGCTCGGCAAAGCTGGCAATCGCGGCGTCATCCTTACGCTCATCCGGCAGATATTCGGTCAGCGCCTTGACCGCAAAGTCGCGGTATCCTTCATCGCTCATCGCACTGCGCGCCGTGCCAAAAATACGCAGGTCCGGCGCGATTAGATCATCGAGATGCAGCGCATAAAGGCTGGGCAACAACATCCGCTGCGCCAAATCGCCGGTTGCGCCGAACAGCAGGAGAGTGCCGCTTTTCTGGGCATTGGTATTGGTCATAAATTCCCCAAAATACGTAGGGGCCATGCCCTATTTTCGCTTATAATAGACGCGATATTCCCATGGGGCCAAGTTGTATACGGTTTCGGCGAAAATCTTTTCATCGGCTCCCGCTTTCCAGCCATGGTCCGGCCCGCCGTGGATCGCCTTAAAGTCGCCATAGCCATTGGCGCTGGTGAGCGTCGCGGTTGCCGGTTTGTCGGACATATTGAACACGGCAACGATTTGGTTGTCGCCCGTGCCGCGCGTCCAGCTGAACACTTGTTTGGGCGCGGTGTTTTCCACCTTCACCATCCGCGCACCCCATTTGCCGTTGCCCAAAGCGGGGTTGCCCTTGCGGAAGGCGATGACCGATTGCAACATATCGCCGGTGGTGCAGCCTTCTGCCTGCGCCCAATTGATCGCGTCTTTTTCAAAAAATTCCAACCGTTTGGCGTTGCACGCCTCCTGCCCATTGTGAACCATCGGAATGCCCTCACCGATGAAGGTCAGCACGGTCAGCGCATTGGCCGCACCGCCGAAATTCTCCATGATCGTCCCCTCCCACGCGTTGCTGTCGTGGTTTTCGACATAGGGCATCCGCATGGCTTCCTTGGGCCATCCGCTTTCGTTCTCGGAATAATAGCCATAGAAGGACGTGGCATCGCCCTTGCCCTGCGCCACTTGTTTGGCGATCACGTGCCATTGCCACGCATAGGTCGCGTCGAATGCCTTGCGGTGCAAATCGGGGTCTTTCCACTCGGCGAGCAGGAACACTGGCTTCACCGCGTCCATTTCTTCGCGGGCGTTTTCCCAGAAATCGAGCGGCACGTATCCGGCGACATCGGCGCGGTAACCGTCAATGTCGAACTCGCGCACCCAATAGACCAACGCCCGCGTCATTTCGGCGCGGAGCGCGGGGCTGTCATAATTCAGGTCGATAATGTCGGACCAGTCCCACCACGGCGTCGGATGAAAATCGCCCTGCCAATCGCGTTCGTGCCAATCGGGGTGCTGCTCCACCCACGCATTGTCCCATGCGGTGTGGTTGGCCACCCAATCGAGAATGACTTTGAAGCCCTGAGCATGGGCGGCGTCGATGAAGTTTTTGAGGTCTTGTTCGGTCCCGAATTCGGGGTTCACGGCGAAATAATCCTTCACCGAATAGGGCGAACCCAAAGTCCCCTTGCGGTTCTTTTCGCCAATCGGGTGAATGGGCATCAGCCAAATGACATTGACGCCGAGCTCTTTCAGGCGCGGCAGTTCCTTCTGCGCGGCGGCGAAGGTGCCTTCGGGCGTGAATTGGCGCGTGTTGATTTGGTAGAGGACAGCGTTTTGCGTCCATGGTGCGTTTTGCAGCGTGACGTAGGGTTTCGGCTGATAACGGCTCAGGTCCGGTGCGGCGGTTTGCGCGCTGGCACAGGCGGACAGGGTGAGCGCGGACGCGGCCAACGCGAAGCTGAGGGATTTCAAACGCATATCAAACTCCTTTGGTCTTAAGCGCTGCATCCACCCGCATCATCGCGGCGGCTGCAATCAACAGGGTTCCGGCGGCAAAGGCCATGGTGATGATCGGCTGCCCGGGGAAGAATGCCTTCATAATCGACCCCATCACGGTCGCGACCAGCAATTGCGGGACGACAACAAACACGTTGAACAGGCCCATGTAGATACCGAGCTTCGCCTGCGGCAGGTTGGAAGCAAGAATGGCATAGGGCATGGCGAGCACGCTGGCCCAGAATATGCCGATGAACACTTCGGACAGGATCAGCCAATCGGCGTTCGGCATGACAAAGAAACTGCCATACCCAATCGCGCCGCATAGCAAGCCGATGACGTGGGTTTTCGATTGGCCCACCCTTGCCGACAGCCATGGCAGAAGGACGAGCGCGGCAATCGCGGCGACGCCATTGTAAACGCCGAACAGCCAATTGACGTGGTTCGCTCCGTCCTGATACGCCGCGCTTGCCGCATCGGTGGCACCGTAAAAATACTGGGTGACGATTGGCGTTGTGTTAATCCACATGATGAACAAAGCCGACCAACTGAAAAATTGCACCACGGCCAGCCGCTTCATAATGTCGGGCATCCCCGAAAAATCGCCGACGATGCTAGACAGCATATTGGCGCTTTTGCCCGATTTGGCCATGCTGATCGCGATGACGGAGAGCAGGCCGTAGGCGATGAGCAGCCCGCCAAGCAGGAACACTTCGCGTTCCAATTCCCACACAATCACCGCCGCGATGACAAGCGCCCCGCCAAGCACCCAAAGCCCCGCGCTGTTCATGCTTTTCGCCGCCAGCGCGCGCATGGTGTCGGTGTGGGCTTCTTCCTGCGCGTCGTCGAAGGCCGCCATTTCTTCCGGCGAATATTCCTTCGTCGTGATGACGGTCCACAGCACCGCGAGGAACAACGCCGCGCCGCCGAACCAGAAGGCATAGCGCACGGTGTCGGGCACTTGGCCTACCGGCGCGGTGTTGGCGACGCCCCACATCTCCAGCAAGGGCGGAAAGATCGAACCGACCACCGCGCCCGCGCCGATAAACGCAGTCTGCACGGCGTATCCGGCGGCATGTTGGTCCTTGCGCAACATATCTCCAACGAACGCGCGGAAGGGTTCCATGGAGATATTTAAGGACGCGTCGAGCACCCACAACATCATCGCCGCGAACCAGATCGCGGGGCTGCCCGGCATCACGAACAGCGCGATAGTGGCGAGGATGGCTCCTGCCAAGAAATAGGGCCGGCGGCGACCGAGGCGGCCGAGCCAAGTCTTATCCGACATATGCCCGATGATGGGTTGAACGAGCAGGCCAGTCAGCGGCGCCGCGACCCAGAGCGCGGGGAGGTTATCAATCTCTGTGCCGAGCGACTGAAAAATCCGGCTCATATTCGCATTTTGCAGCGCGAAACCGATTTGGATGCCGAAAAAGCCGAAGCTGATATTCCACAATCCGGCAAAGGATTGGGTGCGTTTTTGCGCGTGCCCCGTGTGTGTGCCGCTCATACTCATACTCTCCCACAGCGCTGTTTTTGCGCCTGTTATGCGGCTATAGCTGCCCGCAAAGCGCAGCCTTGGCAATCGGTTGCGGCGTTACGGCGCGGGTTATACGTATGTTTATGGGGTGCAAATCCTCCCCAACATGGGGAGGTGGCAGCCGGAAAGGCTGACGGAGGGGCTAGTGACGAGGGCGTTCAAACCCCTCCACCACTGCGTGGTCCCCCTCCCCGTTTCGGGGAGGATTATTTAGGCACTCGCCCGTTCGATCAGCTCCACCGACAACCGGTTCTCGCCCGGTTCCTGCCCCTCAATCATGCCGAGCAATTGCGCAACCAGATGGCGGCCCGCGGCGCGGCTGTCTTGGCGGATGGTGGTGAGCGGCGGGATGGCGTGCTGCGCGGCGGAAATATCATCATAGCCGATGACCGACACATCCTCCGGCACGCGGCGGCCACTTTCCTTTAAGAATTGCAACGCGCCAATCGCAATCAAATCGCTGCCCGCGAACACGGCGTCCACATCTGGCACCCGCCCGAACAAGCGCGCCGCCGCGTCATAGCCATGGCGTTCCAAGGTCAGCGCATCCTCCTGCGCCACCAGTGCGTCACCTACAACCTCTTGAAGGCCCAGATAACGGTCGTGAAATTCGGGGTAATGGTCCGACGCATCGCCCAAAAATGCAATCCGCCGCCGACCCTTCGCCAGCAACGCCTCGCCAGCCAATCGCCCGCCCAGCCGGTTATCACTGCCGATCGTATGACCAACATCCTGCGCCTCCGGCGACCCCCAGCGGACGAAATGCGATCCCTGCTCCACCAACCGTTCCAACCGCGGGCGGTAGGTTTCATAATCGCTATAGCCAAGCAGGATTAACCCATCGGCCTTGCGGCTATCCTCCCACGCCAAATGCCAATTGTCGGATAACGATTGAAAACTAATCAGCACATCATAGCGCGACCGCGCCGCCGCGCGCGTGATGCTGCCCAACATGGCGACGAAAAACGGGTTGATGAAGCTGGCGTCGCTGGTCTCATCGTCGAAGAACAACACCGCGATGCGGTTGGTCCGTTGGCTGCGGAGAGAGGACGCATTATGGTCCACCGCATAATTCAAATCCTGAGCGATTTTCAATATGCGTTCGCGGGTTGCCTCTGAAACGGAGCTGCTGCCGCGTAGGGCCCGCGATACCGTGGGTTGCGACACACCGGCGAGATAGGCGATGTCGAACGAGGTCGCTTTGCGCTGACCTTTTAGCCTTTGCGGCGCTTTTTTGTCAGGCGGCGTATCAGCCAACGCAATTCCCCTCCGCCGCCGCACAGCCCCATACCCGGATTAAGGGGCGCCCGAAAAGGGGATAAACGAGCGGGACTGCGCGGCATCGCAAAGGTGAGTGTAACCAAAGCCCACGCGCATGCAACCCCTAGGCCCACGAACGTATGCGTAAATTATGCGTAACGCATAAAATACGCCCGATTGTCCGCAAACTGTTGCAAATACGCGACAGATGCGCCGCGAAGCGCCAACGCATACTTATGCGTAAGTCTATACCATACGTATGCGTTGTATCCGATTGGCACGCGCTCTGCCTATGCAATCGTTGATCCAAAGCCCGACCTTACAAGGCGGGCCAGTGGAGCAATCGGGATAAACATGGGGGAGAGGGCTTTGGATGAGCGGCCCCCTGTGTATCCGCAAGGGAGAGCAACCAACCATGAAGTCCATTTCCTCCAACCACCGCCTTTTGCGCAGTGTCAGCCTTAGCGCGTTGACCGTTGCCGGCGTGATGGGCCTGTCCACCGCCGCTTATGCGCAAGACGCAGCCGCCGAAGAAGAAGACGCCATCGTCGTCACCGGCTTCCGCGCCAGCCTTGAAAACGCCGTTGCCGAGAAAAAAGACAGCGACCTGATTTTGGAATCGGTGTCGGCTGAAGACATTGGTAAGCTACCGGACGCATCGATCGGCGAGTCCATCGCCCGCCTGCCCGGCCTCACCAGCCAGCGTCTGAACGGGCGTAGCGCGTTTATCTCGGTCCGTGGTTTCGGCCCCGACCTGTCGCAAACCTTGCTGAACGGCCGTGAGCAAACCTCCACCGGCGACAACCGCGCCGTCGAATTTGACCAATATCCTTCGGAAATGGTTAGCATGGTCAATGTCTATAAGACTCCTTCGGCCAGCCTGCTGGGCCAAGGCCTTGTCGGCACCATCGACATTCGCACCGCACGTCCGCTTGACACCGGCCGCACCGTTGCCGCCGTGGGCGTCAAGGGCAGCTTGACCGACAAGGGCAAATTGAACAGCGGTTCGGGCAACCTCGGCTACCGCGTCAATGCGACCTATATCGACCAATTCGGCGCCGACGATAACTTCGGCGTCGCGCTGACCGCGTCCTATGTTGATGAAAATTATCAGGTCGAAGAATATAACGCCTGGGGTTACAACAACTATACCGTCGGCGGCCAAACCGCATCGCTCATCGGCGGCAGCAAGTCGTTCGTGACCAGCACCAACCTGAAACGTCTGGGCCTTGGTGCAACGTTCCAAGGGGACTTGACCGATAACCTGCGCGTCACCGTTGACCTGTTCTATTCCGATTTTTCGGATGACATCATTAAGCGCGGCATCGAATTGCCCTTGTCCAGCGGATTTGGTTGGACCAACACCGGCTTTAACGGCGCGGTGATTGAGGATGGCAAGGTTGTCTCCGGCACCTTCACCAATGTTGAGGGCGTTGTGAACAACCACGTTCTGGAACGCAATGCGAAGTTGTTCTCCAGCGGCTACAACATCGATTGGCAAGCCACCGATAAGTTGAACGTGAAACTGGATTGGAGCACGTCGAGCACCGACCGCAACGAGTTGGTGTTTGAAAGCAACGCCGGCACCGGTCGCGGGCAAAATGTCGGCGCAACCGACACCATCAGCTTCGTCGATGGTCCCAATGGTATCGTGTTCGACCCCACGTTGAACTATAGCGATCCCTCGCTCATCCGTTTGACCTCGCCCATGGGCTGGGGAGCGATTGCGGGCGGCCAAGACGGTTATTACAACGACCGTCAGGTGGACGACAAATTGTCCGTCGTGCGCCTTGACCTCGATTACCAAATGGACGGCTTTATTAAGGCCGTGAAGGTCGGCGGTTCGTGGTCTGACCGTTCCAAATCTCTGGTTCCTGACGAATATTTCGTTCTTCTGGCCGGTGGTGCAAGCGATTTGCAGGTTCCCTCGCAATATCTGTTGTCGCCCACCAACCTCGATTACCTCGGCCTTGGCCCGATGATCAGCTATGATCCGCGTGCCTTGCTCGATGCCGGTATCTTGGTTCTGCGTCCGCAAACCGATGGCAACGCCATTAAGGACATTTTGTCCAAGGGCTATACCGTTGAGGAAGAACTCCTGACCGGATATGTCCAATTGGATTTGGCCGCCGATTTCGGCAGCAGTCAATTGACCGGTAACGTCGGCGTTCAAGTCGTCCGCGCCGATCAACAATCGAGCGGATTCGACTTCCTTGGCACCACACCAAAGTTCGGCACCCGCGGCGTCAGCTACACCGATGTCCTGCCCAGCCTGAACCTATCGCTGCGTATGGATAACGATATTGTCGTCCGCCTTGGCCTGTCGCGTCAGATTCAACGTCCACGTATGGACGATATGCGTTTGGCCGTGGGCTATGGCATCGACCGCAGTGGCCCTGTGCCCATCATTCGCGGCGGTGGTGGTAACTTCGCGCTGGAACCCATCCGCGCCGATGCGGCCGATTTGACCGTTGAAAAATACTTCGGTGATGCCGGATATGTCGCAGTTCAAGGTTTCTACAAGAAGCTGAAAAACTGGATCTACCGCG
Source organism: Sphingomonadaceae bacterium (assembly GCA_041736905.1). Taxonomy (GTDB): domain Bacteria; phylum Pseudomonadota; class Alphaproteobacteria; order Sphingomonadales; family Sphingomonadaceae; genus JBGSSR01. Next base: position 10,025 of record JBGSSR010000127.1, read on the forward strand.
CGGATCAACCATTTGATTACACCGGTTACGATCTGGGTGGGGAAGTTGTGCCATCGACGATTGGCACGATTAACCAGCCGTTGAACGGCGATGGTGGCAACATCTATGGCGTGGAATTGGCGGGCACGTTGAACCTCGACGCCATCACCCCCGCATTGGGCGGTTTCGGCCTGACCGGTGGTGTCTCCTATACAAAGAGCAAGCTGCGCCCGGCACCGGGTCAGCCCTATGGCGACATCGACGGCTATTCGCGTTGGGTGGCCAATGGTACCGTGTTCTTTGAGAAATGGGGCTTTAACGCGCGCGGTAGCATTCGCTATCGTTCGTCGTTCCAAGGCGAATTGTCGGGCTTTGGCGGCAACCGTACTCGCCGCCGTGCTTTGGCGGAAACCATTGTCGATGCGCAAATCGGCTATGACTTCCCCGAAACCAGCGGCTTGGCCGGACTGTCGATCTTCGTTCAGGGCCAAAACCTGACCGATGAGCCATTCGTCACTGTCTTTGGTAACAACGAGAATCTCGTCAACGATTACCAAAGCTATGGTCGCCGGTTCCAGGCCGGTGTGACCTATAAGTTCTGATGAACGAAGTAATGGCCCCGCCGCTTGCACAGTCGATGCGGCGGGGCCATGCTATCCTGCGCAAAATCATTTCAGGATAGAAACAAATGACCCGCATTTTAATCGTTGGTGGCGGAACGGCAGGCTGGATGGCCGCCGCTGCGCTAGGGCGGATTTTGACCCCGGACTACACCGTTGAGCTTATCGAATCCGACGCCATCGGCACCGTCGGCGTGGGCGAGGCGACGATCCCGCAAATCCTGTTGTTCAACGGCGTGCTGGGCATCGACGAGGCCGAATTCCTGCGCGCCACACAGGGCACCATCAAACTTGGCATCGAATTTGACGGATGGAGCAGCGCGGACAGCCGGTATATGCACGCCTTTGGCTATGTCGGGCGTGAGCTTGGCCTAATCTCCTTCCACCATTATTGGCTCCATGCAAAGGCACGCGGCACGGCGAAGGATTTGGGCGCGTATAACCTGTCGCAAGTCGCCGCCTATGCTGGCAAATTTTCGCCCAAAGACCCCATCCCCCAAATGCCCATGGGCGCACCCGCTTATGCCTATCATTTCGACGCCGATCTCTACGCGCAGATGTTGCGCGAGTTCGCCGAAAAGCTGGGCGTGAAACGACATGAGGGGCGCATTGTCGGCGTGGAGCGTGATAGCGAAACGGGCGATGTGCGCGCCGTGCGTCTGGACGACGACCGCGCATTGTCCGCCGATATATTCATCGATTGCACCGGCTTTCGCGGGCTTCTCATCGAGGGTGCACCTAAAGAAGATGGTGGCGGTGACAATCCCTATCTCGACTGGCGAAGCCACCTGCCCTGCAACCGTGCTATTGCCGTCCAATGTGAAGGTGTGACCCCCATCACCCCCTATACGCGCAGCACCGCGCGCACGGCGGGATGGCAATGGCGCATCCCCCTGCAACATCGCATCGGCAACGGCCATGTGTTTTGCAGCGACTATATGGAGGAGGACAGCGCGCGCGACGTTTTGATGGCGAACCTCGATGGCAAACCAACCACCGAACCGCGCACAATCCATTTCACCACGGGGCGGCGGGAGCGGCTTTGGGACCGCAATGTGGTGTCGCTGGGTCTGGCCAGTGGCTTTTTGGAGCCGCTCGAGTCCACCAGCATCCACCTGATCCAATCGTCGATTAAGCATTTCATCGACTTGCTGCCCACCGCCACCATTGCGCCCGCCGACCGCGACCGGTTCAACCGGCAAATGGCGTTTGAATTTGAGACGATCCGCGATTTCATCGTCTTGCATTATTGGGCCAATGGCCGCGACGAACCGTTCTGGCGCGACCGCCGCGCCGCCGCTGTCCCCGACAGCCTGCTGGAACGCGTCGAACTCTTCCGCGCACATGGGCGGCTCTATCGGTTTAACGAGGAACTGTTCACCGAACATG
>JBGSSR010000014.1:0-53248 GCA_041736905.1 Sphingomonadaceae bacterium
ATGTTCAGCGTTCCGGCGTGGACGCGGTCGTCGAGCGCAACCGGTGCAGGCGCACTTTCGCCGTTCAGCAGCGACAAGTCGATGGCGCTTTTGCCCTTCACCACGACACCATCCGCCGAAAGCCGCTCACCGGCGGCGACCAGCATTACCATGCCGGGCGTTAACGCAGTTGCATCCACCCAACCGGTTCCGCCATCGGCGCGCAGCACATAGGCCCCCGTGCCCATATTGCGCAGCAGGCTGGTCACGCCCTCCCGCGCGCGGTCCCGCATCACGCTGTCCAGCCAACGGCCGGTTAGCAGGAAAAACAGCAGCATGACGACGCCGTCGAAATAGGCGTGCTCCGCGCCGATGGCGGTTTCATACAGGCTAAGCGCGGTGGTGATAACGACGCCGATGGTGATCGGCACGTCCATATTGGTCGTGCGGACCTTGAGTGCGCGCCATGCCGATGCGAAGAAAGGCCGTCCTGCATAGGCCACTGTCGGCAGGGCAATCAATGCGCTGAGCCAATGGAACAAATCCTTCGTCACCCCGCCCGCGCCGGACCAGACGGATACGGACAACAGCATGATGTTCATCATCGCAAAGCCCGATAGGCCCACGGCGCGGAGTAAAGCGGCGCTATCTTCGCGCGCCGCGTCCAACCCCTGCGGTCCGGTCCCTATCGGATGCGCCTCAAAACCCAGCAATGCAAACGCGCCAACCAAATCGGGGATGTGGGCATCGGGTGCATGTGTGATTTTGACGCGTTTGGCGGTGAAGTTCACCCGCGCGGCGGCAATCGCTGGATCGAGCACCAACCCGTTTTCCAGTTTCGAAATGCACCCCGCGCACCGGATGTCGGGGACAGAAAACTCCGTCTCCGTCATGGCTATGGCAGCAACAGGGGCGGCGCGCGCGTTCATTTCACTTCCTGCTTATAGCGCGCGATGTCGGCGTTATACCGCACCGATAGAGCAACTTGCCACCGGCCAGCGGGCAGGGTCTCTTCCGAACGGACGATGCCAACGTCAAAGGTATGGAAGGTCAACGCAATGGCGGGTTTCCGGCCCAGCGGGTGGCTTGCTTCCCCCGTCGCTGCGATCCCTGACAAGGGCGTGCCATCCTTGGCCAATTGCACCAGCACATGGCGGTCAGCGTCAAGCGTGACGGCCTCGGTCCAGCCCAATTTTGCCTGCGTTTCCGCCTTGTCCAGCCATTCGTTATAATGCTGCCCCGCGACATAGGAATTTTCGACCACCACCCCGCCAAAGGTGCTGCGCGCCAGACTGGCCATATAGAAATTTACCGCGATGACGACGCCGAAAAACGCGGCGAATCCGGCCAGCATGTGCCATCCGGTGATGGGCTTTTTTGGCTTATTCATAATCCCGAGTTCCATTATCATATCCTATTGTTCCGCACGTTCGAAGACGACAGCTTCCTCGTCCATCGTTTGGGCGTCGTCGGCGGCGATAATGCGAATGGCGAAGTCTTCACGCTGTGCGCCTTCACCCGGAGCCGCGATGAACAGGCGCAATTTGGTGACGGCATCGGGTTCCAAGGCGACCTCTATCGACTGGCTGGCATCGTCGCGTTCGCCATCGGCGGTCCAGATGGCGGCGTCTTTTAGGCCAGCAACCGTCAACTGCACGTTGCGCGGGCGTTGCTCCATATTGCGGATGGTGACGGTGTAGTTGTTGCGCACATGGCCGTCGGATAGCTGCACGAACACCGGATTGCGATCATGTTGCGCCGCGATATCAAGGCGCGAGCGCTGACCAAGCGAGAACAACATGGCGAGGCCTATGGCCGCCCAAATGCCGAAATAGGCCATAGTACGCGGGCGCAGCAAGGTTTGCAAAATGGGGGTATCTGGCTCGCCCTTTTTTTCGGCCGCCACATCTTCCAACGTGCAATAATCGATAAGACCGCGCGGGCGACCGACTTGCTTCATCACCGCGTCGCAGGCGTCGATACAGAGGGCGCAGGTGATACAGCCAATTTGCGGACCAGTCCGAATGTCGATGCCAGTGGGGCAGACCGCAACGCATTGGTTGCAATCGATACAGTCACCAAAGGCCCCTGGATGCGCCATCGACTTTTTCGTCGATCCGCGCGGTTCGCCGCGCCAGTCCTTATAGGTGACGAGCAGAGACTTTTCATCCATCATCGCGGTTTGGATGCGCGGCCATGGGCACATGTAAATGCAAACTTGTTCGCGCATGAAGCCGCCCAGCACGAAGGTCGTCATGGTCAGCACGAACACGGTTCCATAAGCGACAAACGCCGTCTCACCGCTCCAAAACTCGCGCACCAATGTGGGCGCATCGGCGAAATACATAATCCACGCGCCGCCCGTCCAGAACGCGATGGTGAGGTAAATGCCGTATTTCAGCGCGCGCTTGCCGATTTTCTCCATCGTCCACGGGCCATTGGCCAGCCGCATTTGCGCGTTGCGGTCGCCATCGATCAGGCGGTCCACATGCTGAAAAAGGTCGGTCCACACCGTCTGTGGGCAGGCATAGCCGCACCACGCGCGTCCTACGGCGGAGGTGACGAGGAACAGGCCAATGCCCGCCATGATCAGCAATCCGGCGACATAATAAAATTCGTGCGGCCAGATTTCGATGTTGAACATGAAGAACCGCCGGTTGGCGAGGTCGATCAACACCGCTTGGTCGGGCGCATAAGGCCCCCGGTTCCACCGAATCCACGGCGTGACATAATAAATCGCCAGCGCGACAATCATGACAAGCCATTTGAACCGGCGGAAATTGCCATCGACAGCCTTGGGATACACGCCTTTGCGGGCGGCGTATAATTGAGGCTTATTCGCGCCGGTTAAGTCTTGGGGGTCGGACATTAGGTGGGGGCCTTTTTTACGCGGGGGTCACTGGGCGGGTGCCGCCGCCGGAGCGGCAACAGACGCGGTGGGTGCAAGAGGAACAGGCGCAGGCGCCTTTTCCCCACCGCCCAATGAGTGGACATAGACGGCCAGCATCTTGATCGTGACGGGGTCCAAAATTCCATCCCATTTTGGCATCACGCCATAACGCGCCTTATTTATCGTGGTGGTCAAGGTCGCGGTGTCGCCGCCATAGAGCCAGATTTTGTCGGTCAGATTCGGCGCGCCAAATTCGCGCAAACCCTTGCCATCGACGCCGTGACAGGCGGCACAATTGGTGGCGAACAATTCCGCACCCTGCGCCGTTGGTTTTACCTTGGCATCGGAAAGGGATTGAACGTAACCAACCAACACATTGATATCGCTTGCGGGCAAGACGCCGGCGAAGGCGGGCATCTGGCTCATCCGTGACGCTTCATGGCCCGGATTGCGGACGCCGTTGACCAATGTGTAGTGGATGGACTCCAAATCGCCGCCCCACAACCAATCGTCATCCTGTAGGCTTGGGTAGCCTTTCCCGCCCGCTGCGCCGCTGCCATGGCATTGGACGCAATTGACCTTGAACGCGGCACTGCCCCCTTGAATGGCGGCTTGATAGAGTTTCTCATCGCCCTCAATTTGCGCCAAAGTTGCCGCGCCAATGGCGTTGCGGATGGGAGCGCGCTTTTCATCGGCGGCGGTCATTTCGGCGGCCAAATCCCCGCGGCTGGACCAACCCAAGACACCTGATGTCGCGCTGTTTACCATTGGCCAAGCGGGGTAGAGCACGGTGTAGCCAATGGCCCAAATGATGCACAGATACAGAGTCCACAGCCACCAGCGGGGCAGGGGATTGTTCAATTCTTCAATGCCATCCCATTCGTGCCCCACAGTGTGGACGCCGGTGGCTTCGTCGAGTCTTTGGTTTTTAGACATGATCGTCATCCTTGAAAATCAGATTGGCGGCCTCTTCGTTGCGGGCCTTTGCCCCCTTTCGGAAGGGCCAACCGACCAGCACCGCGAACAGTGCGAACATGAGGACAAGGCCCCAGCTGTCGGCGAAATGGCGCAGCGTTTCGTAACTCATCGTTTCGCCGCCTGCGTTGTGCCGGTTGCGGTTTTGGCGGGGGCATTGGGCATTTCCTGCGCCGCCGCCTTGTTCCGGTCGACCAATGTGCCAATCATTTGCAGGTAAGCGACCAAGGCGTCCATTTCGGTAATCCGCGTGGGGTCGCCGTCATAGTCGCGGATTTGCGCCTTGGGATAGCGGGTGGTCAAATCGCCCGCATTGGCATTGGGGTCCGCTTGCGCCACCAAATCTTGGTTGGCGCTCTCAATACTGGCCTTCGAATAGGGCACGCCCAAACGGGACAGCGCCGTCAAATCATTGGTCATATCGCCCGCGTGCAATTCCCGTTCGGCCAAGAAGGCGTAGGGCGGCATGATGGATTCAGGCACAACACTGCGCGGGTCTTTCAAATGCTCACGATGCCATTCGTCGGAATATTTGCCGCCGACGCGCGCCAAGTCTGGCCCGGTGCGTTTCGAGCCCCATTGGAACGGATGGTCATACATCGATTCCGCCGCGATGGAGTAGGGTCCGTACCGTTCCACCTCATCACGGAAAGGACGCACCATTTGGCTGTGGCACAGATAGCATCCCTCACGGATGTAGATGTTCCGCCCAGCGAGTTCCAGCGGAGTGTAGGGCCGCATCCCTTCCACCTTTTCCACGGTGTTATCGATCCAGAACAACGGAGCGATTTCGACAATCCCGCCTACGACGACCGCCAATAAGGCGGCGACGCCGAGGTAGGTGATGTTGCGTTCCAATTTGCCGTGACTGAAACGGCTTTCTGCTTGTACTTCGGCCATTGTATTGGCTCCTTATTCTGCAGGCTGAGCGGCGGGTCCGGCCACATAGGGACGGTCGGCTTCAGCATTGTGGGGCGTTTCGGTCATCGCGGCTTCTTCGCGGACATGGCCTTTCAGCGTCATGATGACGTTGTAGAGCATGACGATAAAGCCAGTGAGATAGAGCAAGCCGCCGGTGGCGCGGATGATGTAATAAGGGTTCATCGCCGCCACCGTTTCCGCAAAGGAATAGACGAGATAGCCGTCGGCCCCATATTCGCGCCACATCAACGCTTGCATGATGCCCGCCACCCACATCGACGCGGCGTAAAGGACGATGCCGGCACTGGCGAACCAGAAGTGCCAGTTGATCATGCGCAGCGAATACATCCGCTTATGCCCCCACAAACGCGGGATCAGGTAATAGAGGCTGGCAAAGGTAATCATGCCGTTCCAACCCAGCGCGCCGCTATGCACGTGGCCGATGGTCCAATCGGTATAGTGCGACATGGAGTTGACCCATTTGATCGACATCATCGGGCCTTCAAACGTGCTCATGCCATAGAAGGCGAGCGCCATGACCATCATGCGGATAATCGGATCGGTGCGGATTTTTTCCCATGCACCGTTCAGCGTCATCAGGCCGTTGATCATCCCGCCCCAGCTGGGCATCCAAAGGACGATGGAGAACACCATGCCCAACGTCTGCGCCCAATCGGGCAATGCGGTATAGTGAAGATGGTGCGGACCCGCCCAGATATAGACGAAAATCAGCGACCAGAAGTGGACGATCGACAGGCGGTATGAATAGACCGGACGCTCGGCCTGCTTCGGCACGAAATAATACATCATCGCCAAGAAGCCAGCGGTTAGAAAGAATCCGACCGCATTATGCCCATACCACCACTGCGTCAGCGCATCCTGCACACCTGCAAATGCCGAATAGCTTTTCGCGCCAAACAGGCTGGCCGGCATCGCGAGATTGTTGACCAAGTGCAGCATGGCCACCGTGATGATGAACGATAGATAGAACCAGTTGGCGACATAGATATGCGGCTCTTTGCGCTTCACAATCGTGCCGACGAACACCGCCAGATAGGACACCCAAACGATGGTCAGCCACAGGTCAACATACCATTCAGGCTCGGCATATTCGCGCGCCTGCGTTACGCCCATCAAATAGCCCGTCGCCGCCAGCACGATGAACAGCTGATACCCCCAGAAAACGAATCGGGCGAGGCCAGGGAAGGCCAACCTCGCCCGACAGGTGCGCTGCACCACATAAAAGCTTGTGGCGATTAACGCATTGCCCCCAAATGCGAAAATCACAGCCGATGTGTGGAGCGGGCGCAACCGTCCAAATGTTGTGTACTCGGTGGGAAAATTCAAAACCGGAAAGGCGAGTTGCAACGCAATGAACAGGCCCGCGGCCAAACCGGCGGTTCCCCAAAACAGCGTCGCAATCGCACCCCAACGAATCGGGTCATCGTCATACGCTCCCTCATCCGCTGGTGCCTTTAATATGCCACGCCCAACGGCGGCATAATCGGTTTTGGTGAGTGTGACGTAAAGCGCAATCATCGCCGCCGCCATCATAATGCCCATATGAACGGCGAAGCCCGAATCAACGGACAATGCCATAAATACTAAGGCCAAAAGGGCCAGCACAAGCCAGCCTCCGGCCCTGAAAACCAGTCTTTCCATGATCTATCTTCCCTGTTTCCATGCGGCGCCTTCCACCGCATTGAATAGTCACGTCATGGGCGCATTAACGCGCCCAAACATTGATTGAGGTCAAGAAACAGGGTCGGCCCGTTATAATTCGGACGCGTTTGTTTGGCTTAAAGCGGCCGGAAGGCCTTAACCCGCAAGAGCTTCCATCGCCGAGCGGTCAACGATGACCACTTCGCGGCGAGAGGGTAAATCGATGAGGCCATCGGCCTTCATCTTGGTGAGTTGGCGGCTGGTCGTTTCAATGGTCAGCCCCAATATATCAGCGATTTGTTGTCGCCCAAAGGGTAATTCAAAGCGGTGGTTCGGGCCGTGATATTCGCACCCTTGGCCCGCCATCCGTTCGGATATTTCCAACAGGAAGGACGCGACCCGCTCTTCCGCCGTTTTGCGGCCCAGCAGCATCATCCAATGGCGCGCGCGGTCAAGCTCATCCAATGTGCGGCGCAGCAATTTGTTCTGCAAATCGGGGTGGTTACCGGCAAATTCGTCAAAGGCGGTACGGTTGAACACGCACACCTCGGCATCGCTCATCGCGGTGACGCTATAGGGGCTTTCCTTGCCAAAGGGTCGACCGATAAAGTCCGAAGGGAACACAACACCGACAATTTGCTCACGCCCATCCTCGGTCGACACGCCCAGTTTCAAGACGCCGTCGATGACATTGGCGACGACGGGGGTGTCATCCCCCCTCCCAGAGCAACGTCTGCCCTTGCTTCACCTTTTGCTTGCGCCCGATTTGGCCAAGCATCGCCATTTCTATAGGGTTGAGCCCAGCGCAAATGGCGCGGTTGCGAACAACACAGGTGGAGCAATCGGTCATATCGCGCTTAGGTTTATGCCAGTTTACAGGTTAAGGAAAGGGCCGAATGATGCTATTTTGATCTATCGCATTGACAAAACCGCAGCCGAAGCCCTTTTGCGGCCACAGTTCGCTGCATCGCTAACTATTTAAAATCATTATAATATCGTAAGAACAACCTCTTGCGGGCGACAAAAGGCAACGCCCTTGTCTGTTTCGACAAAGGGGCGATTGACCAGTGCGCTGTTAGCCACCATTGCGTCGAGCAATTGGTCCTCGCTGATGCCATCGTCGGTTAGGCCCAATTCTTCGGCATTGGTTCCGCGCACACGCAAAGCGTCCTTGGCGGTCATGCCGGCATCGCGGAACAATTGCTCCAATTTTGCGCGCGTGAAGGGGGTTTTCAGATACTCAATGACCTCCGCCTCAACACCCGGCGTTTCCTGTAAAATCGCCAATGTTTTGCGCGACGTGCCGCAATTGGGATTGTGCCAAATGGTCGCCTTCATACGCTTATTCTCCTGCCAAAGCAGCCTTATGCCGCCGACCGTTCTCAACATAATGCGCGACGCCCATTTGCATTTCCGCCAACGCCATATCGGGCAAATCGCGCATATAGATTGCGGGACGCCCACCCCATAATTGCCGCGATAAAATGCGTTTATTGGGGGTAAGCAACGCGCCCGCCGCCAACATTCCCTCACCCTCAATCACGCATCCGTTCATCACGGTGGTGGACAGGCCGACAAAGGCGCGATCCTCCAGCACGCAACCATGGATCATTGCCATATGGCCAATAAGTACGTCCTCCCCGATCAGGGTCGGGAAGCCATCGGGATGGCGCGGATCGGGGCTGTCGCAATGGATGACTGACCCGTCCTGCACATTGCTCCGCGCGCCAATGACAATGCGGTTCACATCCGCGCGAATGACGCAGTTATACCAAATGGACACATCCGGCCCGATTTCGACATCGCCGATAATTCGGCACCCGGGCGCAATAAAGGCGCTGTCATGGATACGCGGCGTTTTGCCGTTTAGGGGGAGGATAGTAGTGTTGTGCATAGCCTAAATTCCCCGCCATTGATCGCGTGTGATCGAATGGACAATGACGTTTTTGAGTTCCTCGCCCCAACGCGGTTCGACGCAATCAAGGTCGGGCCGCCGCTGCATCCCCAATCGGTGCATCAGGCCCCAGCTGCCTTCATTTTGCTGCACCGTTAGCGCGTGGATAATCGGCGCGCCGAATTGGGTGAAGGCAGCGTCCAATGAAGCAACGGCGGCTTCCTTGGCATAGCCTTGCCCCCATGCGTCGGTCCGCAACCGCCAACCGATTTCATGCTCACCAATCATGGATGCAGCGGCGGTGTTGACCCGCTTTAGCCCGCAGAAGCCAAGGACTTCGCCGTCGGCCTTACGCTCAACAATCCAGAAGCAAAAGCCGTTCGTCTCCCGGCATCGTTCATTGCGGAATAGAAAGCCGCCTAACACTTGCGTGCTCATCACTCCGCCCAGCCAGCGCATGACATCGGGCGTGTTGGTGTGGGTGAGGAATGGCTCCAAATCGTCCTCCCGCCAATCGCGCAGGATTAGGCGGTCTGTCTCCATCCGAAATGCTATGCTCATTTGGCCAGCAACCGCGCCGCGTGCGCCGCATGATAGGTTAGCACGCCACTGCATCCGGCACGCCGGAAACTCATGAGGGTCTCCAACACCAACGCATCGCGGTCGCCCGCGCCGGCCGCAACCGCGGCCTCAACCATCGCATATTCGCCGGACACTTGGTAGGCGAACACTGGCACCTCGAACCGCTCCTTCACGCGCCGGACAATGTCGAGATAGGGCAGGCCGGGCTTGACCATCACGCTGTCCGCGCCCTCGGCCAAGTCCATGGCAACTTCGCGCAGGGCCTCTTCGCCATTAGCGGGGTCCATTTGGTAGCTTTTCTTGTCGCCTTTAAGCAGACCGCCGCTGCCCACGGCATCGCGGAAGGGGCCATAGAACGCCGACGCATATTTTGCGGCATAGCTCATGATTTGGACGTTGTGAAAACCCTCGGCCTCCAACGCAGCCCGAATCGCCCCAATGCGCCCATCCATCATGTCGGATGGCGCAATGATATCCGCACCGGCGCGCGCTTGGTTGAGCGCTTGCCCGACCAGCATTTGCGTGGTCGCATCGTTCAGGATTTCGCCTTTGTCCGACAATAACCCGTCCTGCCCATGGCTGGTATACGGGTCCAATGCCACGTCGGTCAGCACGCCGATGCTATCCCCAAGTGCGTCCTTAATCGCCGCCGTCGCGCGGCACATGAGGTTGTTGGGGCTATGCGCTTCTTCGCCGCAATCGGTGCGTTTGTCGGCCGGCGTATTCGGGAACAGCGCCAGGCACGGGATGCCCAAATCTACCGCTTCGCGCGCGCGTTCGACAATGCCGTCGATGCTCCACCGCGATACGCCGGGAAGGGTGGTAATGGGCGATTCCACCCCCGCCCCGTCAGCAACAAACAGCGGCCAGATAAGGTTCGCGGGCGAAAGCGAGGTTTCCCGCACCATCGCGCGGCCCCATGCGGTCATGCGGGGGCGGCGGAGGCGGGTTGCAGGATAGGATGCGTTGGTCATCCCACCGCCATAGGACAGGGCGCGCGGTTGCTCAAGGGGCGGTTAAGCGGTTTGGATATAGGCGCGCATCGCCTCCGCCTCGGCCTCAATCGCGTCAATCCGCGCCTTCACCAAATCGCCTATGGAGACAAAGCCAATCAACGCGCCGCCATCTTCTTTGGAACTTACCACCGGCAAATGACGGATGCGGCGGCGCGTCATGAGGGACAAGGCGCTCATAATCCGCGTATCCGGCTCCACCGTTACGGGATCCGCCGTCATCGCCTCGGCCAAGAGGGTGGAGAGCGCGGCGTCGCCTTTATTGGCGAGCGTGTAAATGACATCGCGTTCGGAAAATATGCCGACCAATGCGTCACCCGACAACACCGGCATCGCGCCAATGCGCTTTTCCGCCAGTCGCGCCGCCGCTTGGCCCACGGTTTCGGTGACCTCCGCGGAGATCGTTTCGCCAGTCCGGGCCGTAATGATGTCGCCAATTCGCATATGCTCTCTCCTTGCTGAAAAAACGCGCCAGCGGTCATTTCGCCGCCATTTAAGTGCAATGTATCATGCTGCGCCATTGATTACGATACGGGCAGGGCGTAAGGCATAAACTTATTCCATACCAATGGGTCAAAAGCGGCCCGATTTTTGAGTCAGGACAACCCATGCGCGCACAATGGCGAGCCGTTGAGGTAAAGCCCTCCAATCTGGACGATCCCGCATATGCTGCCCATGCGTGGGGCCGCTATCGGCGGTTGATGGGCTTTATGGCCGCTGTCACGGTATTGGCACTCATCGGTGTAATGACCGCGATTTACATGACCGGCAGCGAATTGCCGATCCACTTCTACATCGCCACTGGCCTTGGCGTATTCTTCGCCATGTTGCTGGCCAGTGCGTTGATGGGATTGGTGTTCCTGTCCAGCGGCACTGGCCATGATGAGGCGATTGATGATCGCATTCACCACGAACTCGACGATATAGATTAAGGGCGGGCCATGACCGATACAGTAACCAGCGTTTCGCGGGAGCCGATACTGCGCACTATGCCGCGTCCGGCGGATATCAATTCAAACGGCCATATTTTTGGCGGCTGGGTGTTGTCGCAAATGGACATCGCCGGTGGCATCATGGCGCGCCGCGTAGCACAGGGGCCATGCGCGACGGTGGCGATTGAGGCGATGGAGTTTATCGCGCCTATTCTGCTGGGCGATATTATCTCCGTCTACGCCCAAGTCAAACGGCGCGGCCGGACCAGCGTGGCGATCCATTTGGAGGTCATCGCAGTGCGCGATTTTGAGGTGTCGGAGGTAAAGGTGACGGAGGGTGTGTTCACCTTCGTCGCGTTGGACGAGCACGCACGGCCCCGTCCGTTGCCCTCCGACGCCTAGCTAACTCTTATATCCGCCCAAACCGGCAAGTGATCGGACGCCACACGGCTTTGATCACAGAGATGCACGCCACCGCCGATTTGCTCCACCTCATGGCTTAAAATAATGCGGTCCAATCGCGCCACGGGCCGGCGCGCAGGGAAACTGGGCGGTAGATCCGCCAACCGGTGACGATAGAATGCGAATTCGGAGAACGCGCCTCGGTTCGTCCATTGGTTGAAATCGCCCATCATCACATTGGGCCTGTAAGGCGCGGCGGCATCCATGTGGGACAAAAGCGCGCGAATTTGCCGCCTCCGCCACATGCCTGACAAGTCAAGGTGCGTGCCCAATACGCGAATGGTGGCACCGCCCACGTCAATATCGGCCATAATTGCCCCGCGCGGTTCAAACATCGGTAGGGTCAACGCGCGCGCTGATAGGGCGGTAAATTCCTTACGGATCAGAAAGGCATTGCCGTGCCAACCCAAACTATTGGGCCGCATATCAAAGGCGACAGCGCGATAGGGGCTTTGCGCGGCGATAAGATCCAATGGCAATGCGGCATCGCGCCCACCGAATCGGCGGTCGGCTTCTTGCAGCGCGATGATGTCCGCATTGGTGTCACAAATGACGGATAACACACGCGCCGGATCGCGGCGGCGGTCGGTGCCAACGCATTTGTGGATGTTATAGCTGGCGACGCGCAGTTGCATGGGAGTAAACTGACCGATGGAAAATTATGCTTTCACACCGACATAGGCCCCGCAAATCGGAGCGGCAAGCAAGAAATAGCGCCATTTCAAGGCTTAAAAAATTCCTGTTGCATGGCATGCAACTGAACGCTAAATACCGCGTTGCAGGCGGGATGCTCCTTTTGCGGGCGCTCCCGCCTGTCCGTATTTTGTCCCAATATCGGGATGTTTTGCATAGGGATTGCCCACATGAAAAAATTTGTTGTCGCATTGGCCGCTACCATTGCTTTGACCGCTTGCGGTTCGGCTGAAACCGCTCCTGCTGAAGAAGCAGCAGCGACCGAAGAAGTTGCAACCGAAGAAGCTGCTCCTGCTGAAGCCGTTGAAGCTGGTGCAGAAGCAATGGCTCCTGAAGGCGCAGAAGCAACCGAAGCAGCTCCTGCTGCTGGTGCAGAAGCAACCGCTGAAGCTGCTCCTGCCGCTGAAGCTGCTGCTCCTGCTGCTGAAGAAAAGAAGTAAGCACTTCTTCCCCTTTAATGGGTAAAAAAGGGGGTCGCCGGTTTCGGTGGCCCCTTTTCTTTTGTCAAGAAGCGAGGCAAAGTCCTCTCATGCGGACCACGCCATTGTTCTTACCTTTAGTGATATGCGCTCTTTCGGCCTGCGGGTCGGGCGATGCACCGTCGGGCGGATTGACGCCGGACCAGAACAAAACCTTGGATGCTTCCGCGCAAAAACTGGATGCGCAACGCGCCGATTTGCCCAAGCGCGACGTCGATAAGCCCCCAGCCAAGGCCGAAACGCCGCTTGCATCGGCCAAGCCCAAACCGCAACCGGCACAATAACCGCCGTTATCTGCCCGTATTTACCAATAGGCGCTTGCCAAGCCGCGCTTAGGCGTTAGTCTGCGCCGTTAGAATGCTGCACATTTGCGACATAATGTGACGGCATCAAGGGAAGGATGGCGGCGCAAAGCCCAAACGGCGGAGCGCACGACCACAACAGAAAGATAACGGGCATGATATTTGGACGGGTAAAATCCTTGGACGCCATTTTGGCGACCGCAGAGAAAAAGTCGCTCACCCGAACTTTGGGGGCGTTTCAACTTACTATGTTGGGCGTCGGTGCCATCATCGGCACCGGCATTTTCGTGCTAACGGCGGAGGCCGCGCAAAAGGCTGGCCCCGGCATGATGATTTCGTTCATCATCGCGGGTTTTGTCTGCGCCGTGGCGGCGCTTTGCTACGCCGAAATGGCGGCGATGGTTCCGGTATCGGGTTCTGCCTATACCTATAGCTATGCCGTGATGGGCGAATTGCTCGCATGGATGGTGGGTTGGGCACTTGTGCTGGAATACGCCGTAGCGGCGGGGGCCGTTTCGGTTGGCTGGTCCGGCTATTTTGTTGGCCTACTTAGAGAATTTTTGGGGATAGATTTCCCCAATAGCCTCGCCAATGCCGATGCCCTGATTGCGCAGATGAAGTTGGCCTTTGGCGCGACGCCATCGGCGGAACTGACCACGGCGTTGCAAACCGGCGGCATGATCAATTTGCCCGCGATGATTATCGCGCTGCTCGTCACATGGTTGCTGATTATCGGCACGAAAGAATCGGCCTTTATCAACGCCATTTTGGTGATGGTGAAGATCGCGGCCCTGACATTGTTCGTCTTCTTGGCCGTTCCGGTCATGCAGTCGGAGAATTTTGAACCCTTTGCGCCCCTTGGCTTTGGCGGGATTAGCGCGGCGGCGGCATCGATTTTCTTTGCCTATGTCGGCTTTGATGCGGTGTCCACTGCGGCGGAGGAAACCAAGAACCCGCAACGCAATATGCCCATTGGCCTCATTGGCTCATTGGCCATTTGCACCGTGTTCTACATCCTTGTTGCTGCCGGCGTTATCGGTTCGGTTGGCGCGCAGCCTTTGATGGATGCACAAGGCAACGGCATCGCGCCGGGTTCCACCGAACTCGCCGCCGCCTGCGCAAAACAAGCCACCGAAGTGGTGGTGTGTTCGAAAGAGGCCCTTGCATGGACATTGCGCTCCATCGGTTGGCAACAAATGGGTAACCTCGTCGGCCTCGCCGCTGGCTTGGCTTTGCCGTCCGTTGTTTTGATGATGATGTTCGGTCAAACCCGCATCTTCTTCGTGATGAGCCGTGATGGTTTGCTGCCTAAGGCGTTTTCGAAAATTCACCCCAAATATGGCACACCGCATGTTGTGACTATGGTAACCGGCGTGTTCGTGGCCATGTTTGCCGCCTTGTTCCCCGTCGGCGCTTTGGCGGATATTTCGAACAGCGGCACGTTGTTTGCCTTTGCCATGGTGGCGATTGCAGTCATCTTGCTGCGCCGGACTGACCCCAATCGTGTGCGGCCATTCCGTACGCCGATGATTGCCTTGGTGGGTCCTGTGGCCGTGGCCGGTTGCTTGTATCTGTTTTTCAGCCTGTCGGCCTATACCTTGTGGCTGTTCGTCGGTTGGGCGATATTGGGCCTCATCGTCTATTTCGCCTACAGCCGTAACCATAGCCATTTGGGCCAAGGGTCGTTGGAAGTGCATGAGGATGACCCCGATGCGCCGCCGCAGCCGGTCCCACCCGGGCCATCGTTCGACTAAGCGACAATTTCAGTCACACTGTCATAAAAACCCAACGCGGGGGGAGCAATCCTCCCGCGTTTTGTTTTGCTATTGACGGGTCGGTAAAGCGCGCAGGCGAACTAGTTGTCACAAATACGCAACGTTTTCGCCCCGATGACGTAACAAAAAAGACTATGAAGCGTCGCAAAGAGATAACTGGCCACCATATTGGGTCCGAAAAGGGGTGAACATGACACATATTGCAACACGCGCCGGATGGCGGATCATGGTCGGCGCATCGATGTTGACGATCGCGGGCGTCGGCGCTTCGCCCTTGGCTGCGCAAAGTGCCGAGGATTGGGCGCAAATGCGCGCGGACATGGATGCCATGCGCGCCGACATGGAGGCGATGGACGCACGGTTGGATGCGCAGGATGCTGAACTTGCCAAGGCGCGCGCCGAAGCAGACGCCGCCAACGCCCGCGCCGATGCAGCGGAGGCGAAATTGGCCGCTGTCCCCGCTATAGCCGCTGAACCTACCAAAAAACCCGACACCGAAATCGCATGGAAAGGCGCACCGGAGTTTAAAGGGCCATCGGGCTGGACCTTCAAACCGCGCGGGCGTTTGCAATTTGATGCGGGCACGGTCAATGCGCCATCGGGCCTGAACACCGCTGGCCTAGGCCTTGGTTTCGGCAACGAACTGCGACGCGCAAGATTGGGCGTGCAGGGCGATATGCCCGGCGGCTTTGGTTATAAATTCGAGATTGATTTTGCCAGCGGTAGCGCAAGTTTCACCGATGCGCATATCACCTATGGCAAGGGTGCGCTGTCCATCACTGCAGGCCAACACAACAACTTCCAATCAATGGAGGAACTCACCAGCTCCAACGACATGAGCTTCATTGAGCGCGCCGCGTTCACCGATGCGTTCGGATTCGAACGGCGCGTTGGCCTGTCTGCGCAATATGCCAAGGGGCCAATCTTGGTGCAGGCGGGCGTGTTCAGCGATGACATTGCGGCACTCGCTAACGACGATGACAACTCGATGTCCCTTGATGGCCGCGTCGTATTCGCGCCGAAATTGGGTGATGCGCAATTGCACCTTGGTGCGTCGGCGCATTGGCGCGATTTGGGTGCGGGCAACAGCGGTGGGCGCTATCGGCAGCGGCCTTTGGTCGGCTTCACTGACACGCGCTTCATCGACACCGGCGTGTTCAGCGCGACCAATGAAACCAGCTACGGCGTTGAAGGCGCCTTCATCAGTGGGCGTTTTCACGGCGCGGGTGAGGCGCATTGGTTGACGGTCACGCGGCCCGGCGTTGCCGATCCGTCCTTCTTCGGCGGTGCGTTGGAATTGGGCTATTTCCTGACTCCGCACACGCGGGCCTATGGCGGCGGTATGTTCAAAACCACCAAGGTTAAGGATGGCGTGGACAAGGGCGGCATCGGCGCAGTGCAGGTCAATGTGCGCTATGACTATCTCAGCCTGAATGATAACAGCGCGCTGATTTCCGGCGGGACGCAGGATGCCTATATGGCGTCCATCATCTGGACCCCGATTGAGTATGTGCGGGTGATGATGAACTATGCGCACATTGGCTATGAGGATTCGTTCTACGCCATTGGCACCGACCGCGATTACAGCGTGGATGTTATCGGCGGGCGTTTGCAGATCAGTTTCTAAACTTTGCGTGGGGGCAGTGTGCCAGTTTGAATCACTGCCCCCTCCATCCAAAAATAAATGCGTCCAAGTGGGTGGCTTGTGCGTCCGAATGGATGGTAAATAGCTTTGCAATAGTATCGCGGCTTGTCATAAAGCGTTGGTTCATGGGGCGGGCGGCAAAAGTGCTGTGTCCTGTGCCGCATGTGCCAACCGTTAAGAAAGCCAAGGTTCCATCCATTGAGCGCCCCCGTCAAATTCCCCAGGTTCTTCGTAACCAATCCGGCCCCTTGCCCCTATTTGCAGGGCAAGATGGAGCGCAAGGTGTTCACCGAACTCAACGGTGACCATGCGCAGGAATTGAACGACGCGCTGGGCCGTATCGGATTTCGGCGCAGTCAAAACGTCGCCTATCGTCCGTCCTGCCTCGATTGTAAGGCCTGTGTTTCCGTGCGCGTTATTGCCAACCTGTTTCAAATGGGCGGCGGACAGAAAAAGATTTGGAAACGCAACCGCGATTTGGAATCGCGCGTATGCAAGGCGTGGTCCACATCCGAACAATATGAATTGCTACGCCGATACCTATCCGCGCGCCATCCCACCGGCGGGATGAGCGAGATGGACGAAATGGACTATGCCGACATGGTAGAGCAAACCCCGGTCAGCAGCCACATCATCGAATATCGCGAACCGTCCGTCGGCGGCCGTCCTGGCAAGTTGGTCGGCGCCTGCCTAACCGATGCGCAGGGCGATGGGTTGTCGATGATTTACAGCTTCTTCGACCCCGATTTGACCGATCGGCAAGGGCTGGGCACTTATATCATCATCGATCACATCCTGCGCGCGCGCGAATTGGGCTTGCCCTATTGCTACCTCGGCTATTGGGTCGAGGGGTCAAAAAGGATGCAGTATAAGGTCCGGTTCCGCCCGCTGGAACGCCTTGGCCCCGATGGCTGGGAATTGGTGGATAGCAAGGCGCATTTGGAGGCTTTGGTCTAAACCGCATCCTCTTGAGCCGGATAGGCAATCGCCAAAACCTCCCATTCTTTCGGGCCAGCGGGCAATTGCACCGTGCGAAGATCACCAACCTTAGCCCCGCGCAACGCCCTTGCCAGTGGGCTGTTCCATCCGATACGCCTCGCGCCAGCATTGGCCTCATCATCGCCGACGATGTTGTAAGTGACCCGCACGTCATCCTCATCGGCCAAGTCCACGATGGCGCCAAAGAACACGCGGTCGCGCTCGATTTGCGCCGATGGGTCGACGACCTTCGCCGCGTTCATCTTTTGGCTCAGCCGCCGCAATTGCCGGTCGATGTCACGCAATTTCATGCGACCATAGATATAGTCACCGTTCTCGCTACGGTCCCCATTGCCCGCCGCCCAGCTGACGATATCGACAACGCGCGGACGCTCCACGCTAAACAATTCGGTGTATTCGGCGTGCAGCCGCCGATATCCTTCCGGCGTCATATAATTGAGGCGGTCCGGTTTAGAACTCACCGCCCCAAATAGCCGGACAAGGGCCGGTCGCCTTGCTGCCTGCGCGCCTTATCGGGATAGAGCGCGTCATACATGACCAGGTTTTCGAGCACGCGTTGCACATAATTGCGCGTTTCTAGGATGGGAATATCCTCCACCCACGCGACAATATCCGTTCCGGGCAGGCGCGGGTCGCCGTTGCGTTTTATCCATTTGTTCACATTGCCCGGCCCGGCATTATAAGCGGCAATGGCCAGCACATAATTGCCATCATAATAGCGCAGCATTTTGTTGATAAAGGTGCTGCCTAATTGAATGTTATATTGCGGGTCCTCGGTCAATGCCTCGCGGTCATAGCTTAGGCCAATGCCGCGCGCGGTTTCATTGGCGGTGGCGGGCATCAATTGCATCAACCCGCGCGCGCCGGCGTGGCTGACGGCAGTGCGGTCAAACTGGCTTTCCTGCCGCATGATGGCGTGGGAAAGGGTGAAATTGCCCTCATAGCCTTGGGGCATCTCAACCGTCGGAAAGGCAAATGGTATAAGGGTGTCATACCCCTCAATCCGCGCATTGCGGCCTGCAATCACGGCAAGGTCGGGACGGCCCAGCAACGTGGACAAGGCGACGGCATCACGGTGCTCGGCCTCTGTCTTTGCTCCATTGCCGATTGCGCGCACGAAGATGGATTGCTCGCTCCGGCTGCCCGTTGCCATTGCCGCCATATACAATGGCCGCCCCGCCGGATTGCCATCACCCTTGGCGCGCGGCATCGCAGCGAAATTGGGCAGCGGCCTGCCCAAATCCTCCAGTGCCAACATGCCATAATATTGGTCGGGATAGGCCGCCGCTTTGTTCAGATATTCGGCCCGTGCGCCGCCATCGCCCGCCGCCTGCGCCGCGCGTGCCGCCCAATAATAGCCCTTCGCCTTGGTCTGCGGCGATTTTGCGGCATCGCCATAGCGTGCGAACAGGCCAATGGCATCCTGCGGGCGGCCTAATTTTAGGAGCGCGGTCCGTCCGCCCAGCCAAGCCAAGGTAGTGTAATCATCGCGCACGCTAAACGATGCGGTGGACACATCCGTGCCCGCGGGCAGGCCGTCGTCCAAGCGGCTGGCGATACCAAAGGCAAGGTCATAACGCCCGCCCTTTTCCGATTGTTGCGCGCTGAACACCAACATTTCGTACCACGCCTCTGGATTGGCGGGCGGATAGGCAAGTGGCGGACGGTTGGCGAGCATCGTGCGCGCGCCCCACACATCGCCTTCACCCGCCATAAACTTCGCGCGTTCGGCGACATAGGCCGGATACTGCATCGCCGATGGGCCGACATAAGCGGCACGGGTAGCGGCATCGGGTGCCTTGGTCTTCATGGCGAGCGCAGCATCAAATCCGGCGCGGCGGCCCTCACTGACGCGGGGCAATTGGCGGTTTGCGCCGTTGATGGCCCCTACTGCAATCAAGGCATCCATGCGCGTGTCATGGTCGGCGGCGGTGAACAAATGGCCGAAGCTCGCCAAAATGGCTGCTTCGTCATTCTCCAATATCGCGCCACCACGCCACGCCTTTACCGCCCATTCGGCGGCGCGGGAGTCGCCCGTTCGCGCCAATGCCAGTGCATATTTGGCGCGTCCCACGTTGCTGACCGGTGGCTGGCGGTCGAAATAGCCGACGATCATTGCGGGAGGGAAACTGTCCAAATCGCTGGCATGTTCCGCCGATTTCTTCATCGCCGCTTCATCCGGCCAGCCGGGGTAAGTGACGAGGAAGCGCGCATAATCGCCAAAGCTGTAATTCGGTGACGCTTTCAAAATCCGCCACCGCTCCAACGCGGCGGGAATATTGCCATCGGTCGGATCGCGCAGGTCGGAGGGTATCGACCAGCTTTCCGCAACCGGCGCAGGGCTATTGGGCGCCGATTCGGCATAAAGCGGCGTGCTGAGCGCGGTGCCAAGCAACAATATGCTGCTAAAACGCAACGCTGCGGAGGCAAAGTTGCGTCCAAAAGAGTGATTTCGATTATCCATGCTGGACATTTTGGTCCCCATATCCTTATCAGGCGCTGAACAGCGCACATGCGCGCCCGACTGCGCGCTATTTGATGGTCATGGCCGCCTTTAGGGCCATAAAAGGATGAATGACAATGTTTTCAGGCAGCATTCCCGCCCTAGTGACGCCTTTCCGCGACGGATCGTTTGACGAAGCGGCGTTCCGCCGCTTGGTCGATTGGCAGATTGAGAACGGGTCAAAGGCATTGGTCCCCTGCGGCACGACGGGGGAGGCATCGACTTTGTCCAACGCCGAACACCACCGCGTGATTGAGGTGTGCGTGGAGCAGGCCGCGGGCCGTGTGCCCATCATCGCCGGTTGCGGGTCGAACGACACGATGAACGCCCTGCTGCATATGAATTTCAGTAAGAAGGCGGGGGCGAAGGCGGCGCTTTGCGTTGCGCCCTATTACAACCGGCCCAGCCAGCGCGGTATTGTCGCGCATTTCAGCTATCTGGCGGAAAACGCCGGTTTGCCGATTATTCTCTATAACGTGCCGGGCCGAACGGTGACCGATATTGAGCCGGAAACTGTGTGCGAACTGGCGAAGAAATATCCCGATGTCATCGTCGGGATTAAGGACGCCAGCGGCGATTTATCGCGCGTCGTCGATCACCGGATGGGGATTTCCAAAGAATTCTGCCAATTGTCCGGCGATGATGAACTGTCCCTACCCGCCAATGCCGCGGGCTCGGTCGGGTGCATCTCCGTCACCGCCAACGTTGCGCCGAAATTGTGCGCGGAGTTTCAGGCGGCCTGCGCGGCGGGCGAGTTTGACAAGGCGCGGGACCTCAACGACCTGCTCTATCCCTTGCACTACGCCATGTTCTCCGACGCTTCGCCGGGCCCGCTGAAATATGCGCTGACCAAGGTGCATGATTGGATTGAGGAGGACATGCGCCTGCCGCTGACCCCATGCAGCGATGAGGCGCGGCGCCAAGTTGATGCGGCGTTGAAACACGCGGGGTTGGTGTAAAAAGCGCCTTACGTCCAAAAAATCAGGCCAAATGCCCGCTGAATGCGGCGGCCCTTCTGGCAATGTTAACCTTGAGTCCCTATTTGGAGTGCTATGGCCCGTCCCCGCCCCGAAGCTTTTGAAAAAGTCAAAACCGTCGCCGAAAACCGGCGCGCACGGTATGACTATCATATTGAGGAAAAATTTGAGGCGGGAATTGCGCTGACTGGCACCGAGGTTAAATCCCTACGGTTTGGCGAAGGTTCGATCGCGGAAAGTTATGCCGAAATCCGGGATGGGGTGGAGGTGTATCTCATCAACGCCAATGTCCCGGAATTCAGCCACGGTAATCGCTACAACCATGAACCCAAGCGTCCGCGCAAATTGTTGCTCAATGCGCGTGAAATTACGAAATTGCATGGCGCAGTCGCGCGCAAGGGCATGACCCTTGTCCCGCTATCCATCTATTTCAACGGTCGCGGCCGCGCGAAGGTGGAGCTGGCGCTGGCCAAGGGCAAGAACGCGCCGGACAAGCGCGCGCATGAAAAAGACCGCGACTGGAAAAAAGAACAGGGCCGCCTGTTGAAGAATCACGGCTAAGGCACCCGCAATGTTCCAACGCTTCACCAATTGGGCGCAACGCAATATGCCAACCCGTGAGGGGATGGCCGAAAACAAGTATTTGAAGCCCATTGCCCACCGTTTCCTGCGGTCCGATCTGTGGCGGTTTAGCCGCCGGTCGGTGCCACGTGGTGTCGCATTGGGGTTGTTCGCGGGCATCGTCATTCCCTTGGGGCAGATATTTCTGGCGGCGTTTTTGGCCCTGCCGTTCCGCGCCAATGTGCCGGTCGCGGCGCTGACCACCTTTGTCACCAACCCGTTTACAACGCCGTTCGTGTTGTTGCTGGGCAATCGGATTGGCGCATTTGTCCTGCGTTTGGATAGCCTAACCTATGGCGCGCCAATTAAAACCGGCCTGAACAGCACGATGGGCGAATGGCTTAGCCTGATTGTGAAGGAGGCGGGGGTGACGGCTTTCGGTTTGGTCGTGCTGTCGTTTATTGCAGCCGGCATCGGCTATTTCATCTCCGGCTGGGTCTGGAACTATTGGGTCGCGCATAAGTGGAAACGCCGCGCACGCCGCCGTGCAGCGGTGACAAATTTACACCAATAATTTGACAAATGCCGCCCGCTGATTCAGCGGTAATGCCATGCGTATTATTGAAACCCGTTCGTCCGACGAAAGCACTGCTCCCAGCCTCAGCGCGCGGGTGCAGGGTGGGGTGGAGGATGCCGCCGACAGCGGCCCTTTGCGCGCGGGATTGTTGACGGCGGCGGTAATCCTGTCTGCGGCATTGCTCTATTATGCCAGTGGCCAATGGATGCTGGGCGCGGGCCTTGTCGCTGGCATCGTCATCGCAGCTGCGCTTATCTTTTGGGCACAGAGTTTGGGTCAAGCGGAGGCGGAGGCGGCTTTGCTGCCCCCTGATTGGACCATCACCCGAATGGCTGCCGACCGCGCAGGCGTGGCGATGGCGATTTGCGACCGCGCCGGACGATTGGCCTGTGCCAATGACTTGTTCAGCCAATGGTTCGACGGAATGCGCGCCCCGCCGGGGATAAAGGTGGATACCGCCTCCCAAGAGAAACTCGCCGAATTGGCACGCATTGCTTGGCGCGATGGGCAGGCGGGCGGCACAGAAATCCGGCGCGGCGCGGGCACGTACCGCGTCGATGTAACCCGCGCGGGCCTGTCCGAACATTATCTCGTTTGGACCTTCGAGCCCGTCCGCCGCGTCGATTTGGTCGATGAAAGCGCGAAACTGATTTCTGGCGTGGTGGGCAGCTCGCTTAGCCGCGCCTTCGTCATGGCCGCCATCATTGGTCCCGAAGGGCGCATCATCGCGGCGAACAGCGGCTTTGCCAAGCGCGCCACGGGTGACGCCAACGCCAATGTAACGGGCCGCGATTTCGCGCGATTCTTGCGCGCTGGCAAAGAGGACCGCATCTATTTCGACCGCGAAGGCGCGCGCGGTATTCCCGTCCGCCTGCACCCCATCCCTTTGTCCTTGCGCGGTGACGATAACGACCCGCAAGCGCCCAACCTGATCCTGATGATGGATGAGGAGCCGGGCGGGCAGGCAGGCGATTTGCGCGCTTATGTCGAAAATCTGCTGGCCACGATGCCGCTTGGCCTTGCATTGGTGGACCGAGAGGGGCGCTTCCAATTTGCCAACGCTGCATTCCGTGCTGTGGTCGGTGCAGGGGACGGCGACTTGCCCCCTTACCCCGGTGATTTGGTGGTGAAGGAAGACAAGGGACCACTCGCCGACACCATCCGCCGCTTTGCCAATGGTCATGGCCAAACGGGCGACATCGCGGTGCGGTTCAAGCAGGCGGAGGATGACGTGGTTAGCCTCTCCATCGGCGGCCTGCGCGGGATGGGCGATGCGGCGGTGTTGCTATCGCTCAAAGACAATAGCGAGGAATCGATTCTAAAACGGCAAGTAGCGCAGGCGACGAAGATGCAGGCCGTCGGCCAACTCGCGGGCGGGGTGGCGCATGATTTCAACAACATCCTGACCGCCATTCTGGGCCTGTGCGACCTTATGCTGCAACGCCATTCACCGGGTGACAGCGATTATGACGATGTGCAGCAGATTAAAAACAATGCCAACCGCGCCGCCAATTTGACACGGCAATTGCTGGCGTTCTCACGGCAGCAGACCCTGCGCCCGCAAATTGTGCAATTGCCCGATATTGTGTCCGACACCTCATCGATGCTGAAACGGTTGATGGGGGAGACTGTGGCGTTGGAGGTGAAGCATGGCCGTGCCATTGGGGCGGTGCGTGCCGACCCCGGGCAATTGGGCCAAGTCATCATGAACCTGGCCGTCAACGCCCGCGATGCGATTGTCGAAAGCGGACAAAAGGCCGGAACCGTGCGCATTGAAACTGGCCCTGTCTCCGCCGCCGATGTGCGCCGAATGCAAAGCGACATTTTGCCCCCCGCTGATTACGCCCGCCTGACCGTGACCGACACGGGCAAGGGCATTGACGCCGCCGTCCTGCCGAAAATCTTCGACCCGTTCTTCACCACCAAGCCGGTGGGCAAGGGCACGGGATTGGGCCTCTCCACCGTCTACGGCATCGTCAAACAATCGGGCGGTTTCATCTTCGCCGATAACGACAAGGCAGGCGGCGCGCGGTTTGACGTGTATCTGCCCGTCTATCGCGGGTCCGAACAGGCGGTCACTGCCGCTGCCGCGCCGAAGGACGCCGTGCTCGCCGATGAAAATTGGGGCAGCGGGCATATTCTTTTGGTTGAGGATGAGGACATGGTCCGTGCTGTCGCCGAACGCGCGCTTACCCGCCAAGGCTATACCGTCGATACGGCGTGCGACGGGGAGGAAGCAGTGGAGAAATTGCGCGCAGGGACCGAATATGACCTTATCGTCTCCGACGTCGTCATGCCCAATATGGACGGCCCCGCCATGGGCCGCGCCGCGCGCCAAATGCGGCCCGACATCCGCATATTGTTTATGAGCGGCTATGCCGAGGAGCAATTGCGTAAATCGATCAATTTGGACAACATCGGCTTCTTGCCCAAACCCTTCACCATCCCCCAAATCGCCGAGGCGGTGGCGCGGATGATTAGGGGTTAGATTGCCTGCACCTCTTTCAACGGCAAGTCCGCATTCGCCAAGCCGTCGGGATCGGGGCTGAATCCCTCCTCAATCAATTTGCGCGCCTGCACATAGTCCTTTGCCTTGTTGACGCAGTCCATGGCGATAAGGCGGCCATCCTTAAGATAGGCAAGCGAGAAGCTGTTCGTATCCGGATCGCCGCGCAAGACGGTGGTGTCATAGCCCGTCGATAGGCCGGCGGTTTGCAATTTCAAATCATATTGGTTCGACCAGAACCAGGGCAAAGCGTCATAATCCACCGGCGCGCCGGTAATGTCGGCGGCGGCGACCTTTGCCATATCATTGGCGTTCTGCACGCTTTCCAACCGGATCATCGCGCCATCGGCGAAGCGGTTATGGTGCGCGGCGCAATCGCCAATTGCGTAGACGTTCGGCAGGCTGGTCCGGCAATGCGCGTCCACGTCCACGCCATTGCCGCCGGTTGCGCCTGCCAGCATCAGCGGGCCAACATCGGGGATAATGCCAATGCCGACGATAACCATCGACGCGGGCAGGACGGTGCCGTCGTTCAGCTTTACGCCCGTTGCTGAGCCTTCATCGTCGGTCAGGATTTCGTCGACTCCGATGCCCAAATGCAAGTCCACGCCATGTGCGCGGTGCTGGTCTTCATAAAATCGGGAGAGCGGCTCCCCCGCCACGCGGGACAACACGCGGTCCAGAGATTCGATGAGTGCCACATGTTTATCAAATTTGCGCAGCACCGCCGCTGCCTCCAACCCGATATAGCCGCCGCCGATGACAACTATATTTTGGGTGGAGGGCAACGCTGCCATGATAGCATCGACGTCGCTTTTCCGGCGGACGCCAAACACGCCCTTCGCATTACCGCCGGGGCACGGCAGCATGCGTGGGCTGCCGCCTGCCGCCCAAATCAGGTGGCCGTAAGCAAAAGTCGCGCCGTTTGCGCATTTGAGGGTTTGCGCCATCGCATCCACATCGGTGACGCGGTGCTTGGCAAAATGCGAAACCTCCCGTTCCGCCCAAAATGCGGCGGGGCGCAGCATGATGCGCTCAAACGGCTTGTCACCGGCCAGATATTCTTTCGACAACGGCGGGCGCTCATAGGGCAATTCCGGCTCATCCCCGATTAGGCCAATGGTGCCGGTAAAGCCCATCTGGCGCAGTGCAATCGCCGCTTGTGCCCCGCCGTGCCCCGCGCCAACAATGGCGACATCCAATGCAATGTGCGCAGCCTGAGTCATATCTGTCCCCTCACGAACCCGCGCCGCCGCCGATTCTGTTGCGCGCATCCTTGCGGCCCTTGCGCGGGCCGGTCAAGAGTGCGCGCCCGTGCCTGCGCAAAAAGTCGCCTTTGCCATATTGACCACATGCGCATTGCGGCATATAGGCGCGGCTTCGCACGATTGCCGCCAAGGGAATCGCGCGATGTGGCGGAGTAGCTCAGCTGGTTAGAGCGGTGGAATCATAATCCATAGGTCGGGGGTTCAAGTCCCTCCTCCGCTACCAATATTACAATTGCGAACAAACCCTCCACGCTACCGCGCGAGCGTTCATGCGCTGCGGCGTAAGGGGGTAACAATCGGCTCAGAAACTGCGCTGACTTCAGCCTTATGGCCAATTGATAGCATATCAGACAACTCACTCCGCATCGCTTCATCTTCCAAGGCCACGCCCAAATTGGCGCGCACAAACCCCAATTTGTCGCCGCAATCGTAGCGGATGCCATCAAACGTCAATCCGTGGAAATTGCCGTCGTCGATCATCGCAGCTAGCGCGTCGGTCAGTTGAATCTCCCCACCCGCGCCAGTCGCTTGGCTGGCCAATATGTCCATTACCTCGGGTTGGATAATATATCGGCCAACAATGGCGAGGTTCGATGGTGCATCGGCAGGGGCGGGCTTTTCCACCAGCCCTTGAATACGTGTGACGCGGTCGTTGCGCAATGCGGGGTCGATTATGCCATATTTGTTGGTCTCATCTGCGCCGACTTCCTGAACGCAGATGATGTTACCGCCCATCTGGTTATAGGCTGTCATCATCTGGCTTAGGCAACCGGTCGTGCCGCGCATCAGGTCATCGGGAAGGAGGACGGCAAACGGCTCATCGCCGATCATTTCCCGCGCGCACCACACGGCATGGCCAAGGCCAAGGGGTTGTTGTTGGCGCACATAGGAAATGCTGCCCGGCGTATAGCGGGTGGCGGCGAGCGGTGCGTTGCTTTTACCGCGCGCGGCCAAAGTAGCCTCTAATTCGAAAGCGTGGTCGAAATGATCCTCCAACGCGGATTTGCCGCGTCCTGTGACGAAGATGAAATGCTCAATCCCCGCTTCGCGCGCCTCATCCATTGCATATTGGATGAGCGGGCGGTCGACGATGGTGAGCATTTCCTTTGGCATCGATTTGGTTGCGGGCAAAATGCGTGTGCCAAGGCCAGCGACGGGGAAGACGGCTTTGCGAATGGGTTTGTTGGTCATGGGTTGTGTCCTTATGGGTTACGGTAACGCCACATGGCGTGTTCGAGACCCAAGGATACAAAGACCGTGCCAATCCTAGTTTTCGGCGGTCTAGGGTTAGAATTCGAACTCGTGCCGCCGCCGTTATCGCAAAATGCAAAGCGCGCTTAACACGCCATTTTCCACCGTTCCAGCTTGCGGTAGAGTGTCGATGGGCTGACCCCCAATTCGGTCGCCGCCGTTGTCACGTTGCTGGCGTTGCGGTCAATCGCGCGCATGATGACGAGACGTTCGACCTCATCCAAGCTCATCCGGTCCAGCATGGCCATCATATCCGCGCCTGCATCGTGTTCGGGGGATATCGCGCGCAATGCGTCGGCGCGCGGGGGTTCAAGGCCCAACATATCGGGGCCAACCACGCCGCCGTGGTTCAAGATCGCGGCACGTCGGACGCGGTTCTGCAACTCGCGCACATTACCGGGCCACGCGTAGGTAAGCAACGCCGCCTTCGCGGGGTCGGACAGGCCGCTGAAACTCTTGCCTTCCTCCGCGCCGTAACGGGCCAAGAACACCTCGGCCAATTCCAACACATCGCGTTCGCGTTCGCGCAAGGGGGGCAGGTCGATGGGGATGACCGAAAGGCGATAGTATAGATCCTCCCGAAAACGGCCCTCCGCAACCTCTTTCACTACATTGCGGTTGGTGGCGCAAATGATGCGGACGTCGACCGCGATAGTCTTTGCACTGCCCACCGGTTGGATGGTTTGCGTTTGCAGGAAGCGGAGCAATTTGACCTGCAATTTCAGGTCCATTTCGCAGATTTCGTCGAGGAAAAGCGTGCCATTATTGGCCTCTCTCACTGCGCCCAATCGGTCAGTGGTCGCGCCGGTAAATGACCCTTTCAGATGCCCGAACAGTTCGGATTCCAGCAGGTTTTCCGGGATGGCGGCGCAGTTGATGGCAATGAAAGGAGCCTTCGCCCGCTTGCTTTGCCCGTGAATTGCCTCCGCGCCGACCTCTTTGCCTGTGCCGCTTTCGCCTGACAGGAAAATGGAGGCGTTGCTGTCCGCAACCTGTTCAATTGCGCGATAGACGGCCTGCATAGCGATGCTGGATCCGACGAAGCCATGGAAACTGCCGGCGGATCGCGCCGGTTTGGTCGATGTCACCATTGCTTGCTCGCATTGCGCGGCGGCGACACTCTTGAGTAAGGCTTCCTTCGTAACAGGTTTAACCAGGAAATCGCTGGCCCCGCTGCGCATTGCGGTGATGGCGACATTAGTCGAGCCGGTGGCGGTCGCGATAATGATAGGCGTGTCGCCTAGCAGCGCCCTATATTCCGCCATAAAACTCAACCCATCGATGTCGGGCAATTGCAGGTCCAACACGATCGCGCAATAGCGCCGTTCGGTCATGGCGAGATAAGTCGCCGCCTCTGCTCCGCTGCCCGCCATGTCGCAGATATAGTCACCCGATTTTAGGAACCCGGCATAGCTAATCGCAAGGCTGTGCATGTCCTCCACAATCAGAATGCGTTTGCCATCATTTCGTTTTGCGGTCATGCGGCCAAAGTCCCCGCGTTGGCAATCGGCCGCAATTCAAAACCGGCGCGATCCTGTTTGGCATCGTCCATGGGAACGACATCATAGCCGCCACCGAAATGCTCCACACATTGCTCAATCAGGCCTAGGGCAACCACCGCCATAGGGCGATGCGATTGATAATGGATGATCGTTTGGCCATCCTTTTCCTCATGCCAAACACGTGGCGGTCTGGCATCGGGATAAAGCACTGTGACATCAGTGTGAATATGCGATCCGACATGCGCCAATAACTCCATAGCGTTAGTATAATGGCCCATGATGTCGGGATAAATCACGGTGAAACGTTCAAAAAGGTGACGGCCAAAATAGCGACCCAAATCAGCCAGTGGTAACTTCATGCGGTCCGACGCCTTTTCCATAATCAAAAGCGCGTGCGCCGCCGGATAATTGCCCGCGCGGATAAACACACCGCCATCGGGAAGCGCGCATTCCCGCAACACCGCATCGACAAAAAGGTCGGATTCAATCTGCTCCAGATAGCGGAGCAGTTCGGTGAATATAATGCCCTTCATAATGCAAAGCCTTGGTCATTGGATTTGCTGCATTATGCGAATCAGGCGTTTGCAAATTGCAAATATTGCCACCGAAGCGCGAGGCAAGGCCTATAAGCTACTGTACAATAGGCGTTTTATAATTTGGCACAGTTCGTGCGTTTCTTCGGCAGAACGTCATTTACTGGAAAAACTGCCTTATGAAAATCACGCCTGCACTTTTGGCATTATCGTTGAGCCTAACCGCTTGCGCAACGGGACCGATGCCGATGAACGCGCCCAACGCGGCGTGGATGCCGGAGCAATCGCCGAACGCCGTTCTGGGTCAATGCCTGCCAAGCCAACACAACGCCTTCGCCGCCGCGCCCGAAATTGCCGGTTTGCAGCAGGTGGAAGCCGCGCAATTGCTGGGCCTTGAGGATCGCCTCACCAGTGGCGATGTGCTTGGCGTTAAGATTGCGGGGGACAAGGGTCGCTTGTCGGGTGATTATGTTATTGCCCTTGATGGGCGCATCCGCATGGAGGGCGGGCTCAGCATCCCCTTAAAGGGTATGACGGTTGCCGAGGCGCAGGATGCAGTGCGCGGCCAATTGCTCGGTTCTGGCCAAATCCGTAATTTGCCCGGCAATGTCAACGTGCAAATGGTCGAAACCGCCTCCGTCGCCGTTGCGGTCAGTGGGGCAATATTCTATCCCGGCCCGATCCGCGTCGGCGAACGCAGCGCGGAGGAGAAAGCGGCGGCGGGGTTGCAGGGACGGCGCGGCGATGTGAATTTTCGCCGATCCCTCATCACCGCAATCATGGCGGCAGGCGGTGTTAGGCCCGACGCGGCGCTCACCAATGTCATCGTCATTCGCGTTAATCAATGGGCCAATCTGGACTTAAGCGGGGTCATGTTTGGCGCCGCCACCGCGCCCTTACCCATAACCGATCAGGACCGGATTATCGTGCCGAGCAGCGGGTGTTTCGACGCGAGCCTCATGCGGCCAAGCGCCTTGACGCCGCCGGGGGTAAAGATTTTCATGTCGAACCTGACGCGGTCGGCCAACAATAATGCCGGTGCAGGCATTAACTCGGAATCAACCAGTTTTGCTTACGGTTCCAGATTACTGGATGCGGCCATTGCGGGAAACTGCGCGGGCGGCAATTTGCTGACCGCTGACCGTTCGATTGTGCAGATTTCGCGCAATCCCTTTAACGGGCAATCGGTTGTTATTGAACGAAAGGTCGAACAGTTGATCCGCAATGCCGACCGAGATGCGCACAATCCCTATTTGATGCCTGGCGATTCGGTTGTCTGTTACGATGGCGCGATGACCAATGTGCGTGAGGTATTGGGGATGGTCAGCGACACGATTGCTCCGGGTCTGCTGCTCAATGGGGCGTTGCAATGATCAACGAACAACTCACCCCGCCGCGTAAGCTGGTGCGCATTGGACGGATAATCCGAAAAGGATTGCCGTCGGTAGGACGATATCGCCGCTATATTGTCACAATCGCGCTTTGCCTTTTTGCGATATGGGCGGTGCCGGTTCTGTATCTGGCGGTGACGCCGAAAAGTTATGAGAGCCATTTCACCCTCATCCTGCCCGGAACGGGTGTGGGCAGTTCGCTAAATATGGAAAACATGGGGCAGGCGAATATATCCAGCAACTCGGCCTTTGCATCGAGTTCGTTAAGCCCCACGGAAAGTTATAAACGCCTGCTGACGGCCGATGTTACGTTAACGCGAGCGGCGAAAGCGGCGGGGGTTGCGTTTGAGGACTTTCCAACCCCGGTGATTACTTTGGTCGATCAAACCAACCTGATTGAGGTGAAAATCCGCGCAGCCGACCCCAAAACCGCGCGGACGCAGGCGGAGGCTTTGCGGCAATCCTTCCTTATCGGGCTAGACGGCCTGCGCGCAGATGAATCGGCAAAACGCGAGGCGGCGGAGCGCGCGAATTTGGCCGCGTTGCAAACCAAGGTGGATGACGCACAAACCGCTTTGCTGGCGTTTCAAAGCCGCACCGGACTGATATCCATGGACCAATTCAACAGCCGCATCGGCGCGCTAGAATCGACAAAGGACCGCGAACGGCTGGCCCGGGTGCAGGCGCGGCAGGATGGCGCAGTGGCCGGAACGCTCGCGTCCTCCATGGGTGTGTCGCCCGCTTATGCACGCCGCGCGATGATCCTATCGGGCGATCCGGTGTTTCAGGCGTTGTTAGGTGATTATGCCAAGACGAAGGTGGAAACCACGCGCATGGGCGCATCCTTGGGCGACCAGAACGGCGATTTCGTTGTCGGCAACGCGGAAAATGGCGCACTGCGTAGCCGCCTTATGGCACGCGGAACCGAATTGACCGGTCTGTCCGGTGGGCAAGTCCTGCGCTTTGCCGACCTGTCATTGGACCCCGCTATGGCCAATATCATGGGGTCCATGGTGGAACGCAACGCGGTCGCAGCAGGCGCCAACGCCAATTTGTTCGAAACGCAGCGCCAATTGTCGCAAATGCGCGCGGAGGCGCCAGGGCTGGTGCAAACCGCATCGGAACTGGCACGGCTGGAGCGCGACTTGCAAGTCGCCGAGACCGTGTTCACCTCTGCCTTGGCGCGATTGGATACCAACAAAGCTGATCCTTTTTCATCCTATCCCCTTGTACAAACTTTGGAAGACCCCTCTTTACCAAAGAGTCATAGCTCTCCGTCTACAATGATTGCCTTCGTTGGTGCATTTTTGGCCAGCGTCCTGATGATCTTAGGATTTGCCTTATTGTGGTTGCGTCAACCGATCCTCGACACAGTGCTGCGGAAAAAATCGTTGCAACCAGCATAAAGGCCACATGGTTTTTATGGTTGATCGGCGGGCTGTACGTCGCCGGCCCCGTACTGGGCTGGACGTTGTTCGGCATGGCGGTTTGGCAATATTATAGCGCGTCGATGATGCCGCCCGAGCAGCGCCCGCCGGTCGTGCCGCTCACCGTCTGGCTATGGATGTTGGGCATGGCGGCGATGCTGATCGCGCTGTGGGCGGGGCATAGTAATTATCAATTGGGCACCGGCGCGACGATTAAATCGACCATCGGATGGGCAAAGGGTTGGGCCTTGCTCGCGCTGTTCATCTTCGTTGGCGCGACGTTGCGTATCCGGCCCGAAGTCATTTACCGCGCGATGTGTCAATTGGGAAAGCAGACGTTATGGTTGCTTCCCCTGTTCATTGCCGCACCGTTTTTAGGATTGCCGGAGACGTTGTGGGTGTCTCCGCTGAAAGCCATTGGCGGGCCGGGCCCCGAATATTTCGCAACCGTTCTCTATACTATTGAGCCGGGGGTCGGCACACCGCGCTGGCAATTTATGGCGCCATGGTCACCGGCGGCGGGCATGGTTGCGGTCATCTATATCCTTTGCGCGATTGAAGAACGCAATGTGAAGTTGAAAGTCATTGGCATTGCCGCGGGCCTTGCCATTGCATTGCTCAGCCAATCGCGCCTTGCCTTGGTCGCGTTGGCGGTTGTGTGGCCCTTGGCACATAGCTTTGCCCTAATCCGGCGGCCCGCGATGTGGTTTGCCGCCGCGCCATTGTCGCTGGGCATCGGATTATTCGCGGTGTCGTTGATGGAAAAACTCAATGATTTTCAGGCGCAGTTTGCGGGTGCACGCGCGGACAGCAGCCGGGTACGCGCCGCCCTAGGCCGCATTGCGGTGGAACGATGGCGCAACGAAGCGCCAATTTTTGGCCATGGGGTTGTAGAACGCGGCCCGCATCTGGTCGAATATATGCCGATTGGCAGCCACCATAGCTGGTATGGATTGCTGTTCGTAAAGGGCATCGTGGGCCTGTTCGCGCTGGCCGTGCCGCTGATTGCCACGCTCGTTGTGTTGGCAGTGCGCGCGTCCGCCTATCCCCACGCACGCGTTGGCTTGTCGATGACAATTGTGTTGGGGCTATATACCTTTGGCGAGAATCTGGAGATTTTGGCCTATCTGTTTTGGCCCGCGCTTATTTTGATTGGCGCAGGTTTGGCCGCGCCGGTGGTCGCGCAAGAGGCAGAGAGCGAGCCCAAAAACTGAGCCCATTGGCCAACGCGATGGCGGACAGTATCCGCTGACTGCGCCCGAGCCGCGACCGCCATGGTTGAAAGCGGCATATGCGGCAAATCGGCAAAAGCACGCACGATGCTGTCCACTGATTGGCAATCAATCGACACCCCGCCGCGCCCGACTTGTTCGGGAAGGCCGCCCGCCAAAGAGGTAATAACCGGTCGTCCTGCCTGCATCGCCTCGCTGGCGACAATGCCAAAGGTTTCATAGTCGGATGGCACGATGACGACGTCGCATTGGGATAGAAAATCCGCAACGCTTTCAACTTTGCCATAGAACGTGATGGCCGAATTGGCCCCGGCCTTCTGCCACAATTCGCGCTCATACTCGCCAAAGCCACCAATCAGCAGGCGCAGGTTCGGCGCGCTGGCGCGGTTGAAGGCATCAATCACGCGGCCAAATCCCTTGGCGGCGTTGAAGCGGCCCCAGCAACCAATGGTGATGGGCATATCGGCAAAAAAATCGGGCAACGGTAAGTCAGTTAGGCCCTCTGCCATGCTCCAAGGTTGGATAATATGCAGCCGGTCGCGCGCAATGCGCACGTCACGCGAAAGCCAGTCCGCCTGAGCCTTAGACACGCAAATCACGCGGTGGAATAGGCCATAGGCCATGCGTAGCATGGAGCGGAACCGGCGCTTATGCGTGACACATGCCGCCTCCCATTCCTTGGAATAATGATGCTCCATATGCACCATGTGCAGCCCGGGGTTCTTGGTGCGCAGCGAGATCAGGAAAGGAATAATCGCCCAGCTAACAGGGCAATGCATGATAACGATATCGGCATCGAGCACAGGCGCAACGCTCCATTTCGGGTTCAGGTGCAAGGTTTCGGACTGCGTGATTTGCCGCAGATAAGACTCATCGAACAGGCGCAAATTGGCGGTGACACCACCGACATTTCCATCGTCGAGCAGGTGGATAATCCGAAGCGTGCTCATCTTATCGTGCTCCTTGCAAACGGCGTTCGGCCAGTCTTGCGAACCATGCGGCTGGCAAAACCCGTGCGGCCAGCGCAGCAAGGAAGGTCTCCACCGACTTGCGCCATTCCAGCACGTAAATCGCGGGCCACTCCGCGCCTGCACGCCGCACATACTCCCACGCCAACGCGCCATCGCCCAAGGACACCGCGCGCCGCGCCAGATAGCGAAGCTGAAACGCGCGTGCGGAGCGGTAATGACGAGCGACAAAATCCGGCGCGAAGGTGCGGACGTTCGCCATCACCGTTTCCCAACTCGCCAATTGTGCACCGATGTTGGCGGACAGGCCGCTGGCGACGATGCGATATTCGGTGAGCGGCGCGTTCAAGCCTTCAAACTGGGCCTTGCCAATGATGGCGAGGCGGAGCCAGCAATCAATATCCTCCGACTGGCGCAGGCTTTCATTAAAATAGCAGAGCCGGCTCACGTCGTGCGGATGGGCAAAGGCAATACGGGCCAATGCGCGGGCGCGGATGACGGGGGTGGAGCCATTACCCACCGGATTGCGGCGGATAATCTGACGCGGGCGCAATATACCATTGGGCACACCCATGGTCACGCGCATCGGCTGCCCATCGCCATCGATTAGCTGCGAGGCCGAAAAGCTGACATCGATATGCGGGTTGGCGTCCAGATGGATGACATGCAGCGCCAGTTTTTCTTTATGCCAGCGATCATCGCTGTCCAAAAACGCCACATATGTGCCGCGCGCCGCCGCGATGCCGGTGTTACGTGCTCCTGCCAGGCCGCGATTGGCCTGTGCAATAATTCGGATGCGCGGGTCGGCAAAGCCGCGGCATATCGCCATTGATCCATCTTGACCGCCATCGTCGATGATAAGCAATTCAAAATCGGTCAGGCTTTGCGCCAGCACGGATGTGACCGCCTCGGCCACATATTTTTCAACATTATAGACGGGCATAACCACGGAAACACGTGGGCGTTTGGGGACGTTTTCGAGCATTGACATGATTGGGTCCTTTAAAAAATGGAATTAAGCAAACAGGCGGCGGCGTGCCTCGCCGGGGATGACGCCGCAAATGATGGCGCCGAATAATGTGCCAAAGCCGCGAAACCGGTCGGCCAGAAACGCAGCGCGGTTGGTGGCCAATCCCTGCCATGCAAAGCGGCGCACTTCCGATACGGCGGCCCCAGTGCGCAGCGCACGGCGCGCGAGGTAGCGGCAATAGAGCGCCTCTGCGGCGGTGGTGTTATCACCCCCGCGTAGGTCGCCGTGCAAATCCTGCACCATGCGCCAGCCATCAAACATCGCGACCAAATTGGCGGAAAGCCCATCCTCGCTAATGCGGTAATCGACCAGATGGTGGTCGAGGCCCATGAGCTTATGCCCCATACGCGCGGTGGAAATCAGCCATTCCTGATCCTCGGCAAAACGCATATCGGCACGAAAGCGGGTGGAGGCGGCAAACACATCGCGGCGCACAACGATGTTCGATGTGGTGCATGCGGCATTTTCCGCCAACAATGACGCGGCGTTTACTGGCCCCTGCGGCACAGTCGAATAGGTCGTCCGGCGCGCGCGGGTATCGGCCCAAAGGAAGCGGATTTGCGCAAAGCTGACTGCGATGTCGCTGTCCGCCTGATGCGCGGCCCAATGGCATTGCAATTTCTCCGGCATCCAAATGTCGTCTGCGTCCAGGAACGCCAACAATTCGCCCTTGGCCAATTCACCGCCCAAATTGCGCGCCGCCGATACGCCTCCGTTGGTCACCGATACCACGCGAAGACGGGGTTCTAAGGCGGCAATTGCGAGCAGGATGGTCAGGCTGTCGTCCGTGCTGCCGTCATCCACCGCGATGATTTCATAATTGGGCAGTGTCTGCGCGCACACCGATGCGATGGTTTCGGCGATGGTCGCCGCCGCGTTGAACACGGGGATGATGACAGAAAAACAGGGGTTGTTTGCGGGGCCGGTCATGGGATTAATCCTGAACAAGGGTATGGAGACGCCGCGCGCGGAACACCGGATCGCGGGATTGGATGAACATCGCAAAGGGGATCATGGTAAGAGTAAGGCCCGCGACATAGCCGGCCGCCGCCGCCTCCACCGACACCAATGCGCCAATGGCAAGGCCGCTTAGGGAGCCGAGCGTGGCCAGCGCCATCATCGCGACCTCCATACGCCCTTGGCTCCGAGCGCGCAGCCATCCGCTGACCGCCGCGCCGAGCAACATGGGGATTGCGCCAAGCGACAGGATACTCACCAATATCGCGCTATCGGCCCATTTTGCGCCAAAGATGATCGGCACATAAACCGGCGCGAGCAGGCATTGCGCCATGGTCACCGGCAGGAATAGCGCCATGCCGATTTTGGTATAATGACGGAACGCGGCGGCCTGTTCGTTTGCATCCGGCATCGGGCCGATCTTCGAAAAGATGACGGTGCCAAACGCAGTGACGAACGATAAGGTGATGCCCAACCCCGCACCATAGGCAAAGAAATAGGTACCGAGCGCACCAATGCCCAGCGCCGATGCGACAATAAGCTTATCCAACTGCCCGCGCGCGGCGGTGAGCATTTCGCTGCCCAAAATCCCCGCCGATAAGTGCAGGAAACCGCGCACGGGAACACTGCCCGCCGCCATGTCCGGCTGCCAAACGGTGGTCCGCCGTGCCATGAACAGCCAGATTGGGGTGGTCAGCAATTTGGGCGCGACCAGCGACCACGGGCTAGGAAAAAGAACGACGAGGATCAACGTCAATGCATGATCCGCGCTGTTCTGAAACAGGCTGATCCGGGCGATTTTGTGCATTTCTCCGGCGCGCATGGTTAGGAAAATTTGCACCAATCCGGCGGGCATCATCCAATAAACGGGGGCGAGCAAAGCCAACATCGCGGCGACCGCGTGGAGCCCAAAACCCAACCACACGATCGCCGCGACGCCGATTTGCACCACCGACACAGCGACGCACCAAAGGGTGAGCAAGCGCCGTGCGGTGTTGCATGTCGCGGGCAGCTGGTCCTCCGCCGCAACAATGATCTGCTGCCCAATGCCGACATTGGCGAGCACACGGACAAGTTCAAACAGGGTCAGCGCCAATGCCGCCGCGCCCATGGCCTCGGGCGAAATCGCCCGTGCAATGACGACGACGGCAAGGATGCGCACGACGCGAATGGCAACTTCTGCCCCGCCCAGCACCGACAAGGCGCGCAAAAAAGACGCGCCCTCTTGGCCCAAATGGCGGTCGGCGTGCGCCGTAATTTTATTGATCCCTGCCTTCACCATGGCACCTGCCCTTATCCCAAGTGCGCATCATCACGCCCCGTGATGCAAGCAATACAAGAGCCGTGCCAGTTTCCATTTAGCGCGTAATATCAACGATACGCGTCACATTTTGCCACTGGCTTTGCCCACTGGCGCGGGCGAATTCGCATTTTGCGAGGAACCACAAAGGCCTCATTCGCACTTTGCAAGTGCAGACCCGTCGTTACTGTGCGCGTCATCCATTGTTAACCACCGTATCGCGCCGCCCGCCGTACTAGCATGCACTTGGCACGCCCCTTGCTGGTCCCATTGGGAAAACAAACCAAAGGGACCGACCATGAAGCACGATTTTACCGGATTTAATAATGGCACCGCCGACGAATTAGGGGGACCCGCCCCGCGCGTGTCGGCGGACATTCTGCCCTTTCCAATCCAAAACCGCCGCCCCGCCCCGCGTGACTGGCGGCGCAACAGCCTGTTCGATTTGAACCTGGTCGATGCAAAGCTGGATTATGTCGTTGATCGTTTGGCCGTGCTGGCGCGGCTTCGGACGCAGCATATCGTCCATTTCGTCAATGCGCATTGCATCAATATGGCGGCGAAGGATGCCGAGTATCGTGGCCATTTGCAATCCGCCTCTGCTTTGTTGCCCGACGGGTCGGGCGTTAAATTGGCCGCGAAGCTGGCGGGGGTGAAGCTAGGCGATAACCTGAATGGGACCGATCTGTTCCCGCTGTTATGCGAACGCGCGGCGCGTGATGGGTTACGCATCTACCTCCACGGTGCGCGCCCCGGTATTGCGCAGGCGGCGGCGGATAGCATGACCGAACGCTTCCCCAACTTGCGCATTGCGGGAACCAGCACCGGCTATATGGATGACCGCGATATCCCCGCGCTTCTATCCAAAATCAAAGCATCCGGCGCGGACATTGTGCTGGTGGCATTGGGCGTCCCGATGCAGGAAAAATGGGTGGCGAAGCACGCTCCGCGCCTGAACGCGCGCCTTATCATGGGTGTCGGCGGCCTGTTCGATTATTATTCGGGCCGTATCCCGCGCGCGCCAGCGGCGATGCGAAAGGCGGGCCTAGAATGGGTGTGGCGTTTCATGCAGGAACCGCGCCGATTGTTCATGCGCTACACATTCGGCAATGCCGAGTTTCTGGCGCGTGCGCTGTTCCGGCTGGCGGTCGCCAACAACATCCGCGTGCAAAGCTTCTATGCCCTGAAACGCGCCAGCGATTGCCTGTGGGGGGGGGTGGCGACATTGATGATGCTCTTGCCGTTGATGCTGGCCGTTGCGGCGATGATTAAGATGGAGGACGGCGGCCCCGTGTTTTTCCGGCAGGTCCGCGTGGGCCGCTATGGCAAACCGTTCCGGATGTGGAAATTCCGGTCGATGCGTGTCGATGCGGAACAGGTTCTGGAACAACTACGCGCCCAAAGCGACCGCGAAGGCGCGGGTTTTAAAATGAAAAACGACCCGCGCGTGTCCAAAATTGGCGCCTTCATTCGCCGCTATTCCATTGATGAACTGCCGCAGATTTTCAATGTTATCATGGGTGATATGTCGCTGGTCGGCCCGCGCCCGTCGCTGCCCATTGAAATGGCGAGTGCGCCGCGCCACGCGCTTGATCGGTTAAAGGGTCGTCCCGGTATTACGTGCAGCTGGCAGGTCTCCGGCCGCGCACAAATTCCCTATGACCGGCAATGCGCGATGGACGTTGAATATATCGAAAATCCGGCGTTTCTGACGGATATAACGTTGATGCTGCGCACGGTGCCCGCTGTCTTAAAGGCGGAAGGCGCGTATTAAAACCTGCAATTAAATTTGATTTGGTCCCACTCCAGCCCCGGTTCAATCGCTTGAACCGGGGCTGCTTTTTTGGGAATATTTCAACAGTAAAGTATCGGTAGTGGCACCGCTCAGTGCGGCGAATTTGTCGAGCGTATTGCCGTCAATCTCGGCGTTTTGATGTGCTAATAAAAACGCACCGATGCCGGCCAATCCAAAGGTTTCGCTTAGCCCTTTTAATTTGTGCCGTGCCGCGGCGGTTTCAACGGGATCTTGTACCC
This sequence comes from Sphingomonadaceae bacterium, assembly GCA_041736905.1. Taxonomy (GTDB): domain Bacteria; phylum Pseudomonadota; class Alphaproteobacteria; order Sphingomonadales; family Sphingomonadaceae; genus JBGSSR01. The sequence goes on from JBGSSR010000014.1 coordinate 39,221, forward strand.
GCACAGCGGCGATAAATTCCTGCGTTGTTTGGCGAAGATCGGTTTCGATGGCCGCCAAAAGAGAAGGCTCTATCGCCCCATCTATCAAATATTGGCCGATTTGCGCATCGTTTATGATCGGTTGGCAGACGAGTGTATGTTCATTACCAATGCGGCGGTCCAGCCCGATTAACCCGTCGGCAGGGATGGTACTGTTTACCGCCCGTTCTGCGCCTGAAAACTGCAACAAAGCTTCTATCAGTTTTCCCTTCTTGATCGGCTTGACTACAATGGCGTCCAAGCCACCATTCACAATCGCGTGCTGAATATCTGCTGGAGAGTGCGCGGTAACGCCAATGATGGGGATACGATAGCCCAAGGGTTCACGCGCCCGAATGGCCGCTGTGGCTTGAAGCCCATCCATAACCGGCATCGATATATCCATCAAAATGGCATCAAATTGCCCATTGGCCCACATATCAACGGCCTCTTGCCCATTGCAAGCCGTGGCGTAGGTCGCGCCGAAGCCATCCAACATGGATGCCAGAACAATGCGGTTGGTTTCCAAATCTTCTGCAATCAAATAATGCCGGTTCGCTAACGTACTGGCCGCCAACAGCAATTGGCCGCTATCCACTTGCGATTGGGGCAGGGTGGCCGCTTCAATCAGCGGTAACGACAGCCAAAAGCTTGCTCCGCCAAACTCGTTGCGCTGAAAACCAATTTCCCCACCCTGCAATTCGGCAATTCGGCGACGAATGGCCAGGCCAAGGCCATAACCGTCCCCCTTTGCCTGCGTATCGGCGGTTGCCAATTGTTGAAAATCGGCAAAGACTGCTTGTTGATGGGTGACATCAATGCCTTTCCCACGGTCTTCTACCTCAATCATCAACATGGCCTGCCCATTATCGTCCGACGGCGTTAGCCGCACCCTGATGATATTCGGATGCTCTTTAGAAAGGCCGTATTTCAGAGCGTTACTTATAAAGTTATCAAGAATTTGTCGAAACCGAACAGGGTCAAGCAATACTCTGTGCGGTAATTCCTCCGCCATCGCCAATGTTAACGTAGCGTCGACTGCGGTGGCATCGTCGGACCAGAAGTCGACAATCTGTTGCGTTGTGTCGCGCAGATCCACAGGCGTTGTATCAAGGCGAAGCTGCTGCGTTTCTGATCGCGCGAAATCGATAATGTCATCCAACAACACTCGCAATTGATGCCCGCTGTTATTGGCGAGCTTTAATCTCTGTTGCATTGCATCGGGACGCGCGTCGTCTTCCAACAGGGCTAACATGCCAAGCAAACCATTCAAAGGTGTACGAATGTCATGGCTCATCATGGCCAAGAAGCGTGACTTCGCAGCACTGGCGTTGACGGCCTGTTCCCTTGCTTGCTCCAATTGTTCAGATAGGGCGTTTAAATCCATCAGCTGTTGCGCCAACCGTGATCCTTGATCCGATAATTGGCGTTCGACGAATTTTTGCTCGCTTATGTCGGCATAACAAATCACCAATTTGCCATCTTCCGCCGGATTCAATGTAATGCTCAAAAATTGATCTTCGCTGCGCTGGCGCTGCATATTGAGCGGCTGCGTGTTGCGTTGGAACAATTGGTTGACTTCGGGGTCGCTGCGACGCCCTCTGAAGTTGAAATCATGTAAATCGACGTAATCGGAAATACTCATGCCGTTATAGAGTTGATTGGCGACAACCCCTGAAATTTGCTCCAATTTCTCATTCCAACTGACCAACAAGCGATTTTCATCGAAGACCGCTACGCCAATAGAAACGCTATCCAATACGGCGGTCAGATAGCTGGAATATGAGTCAGTTTGATGCAGCGCGTGGTTTAGTCGGCTTGTCGTCGAATTGAGTTTCCTGATGCGCCGCTTATCCAATAGGCGTAGCACGCGCGCGTGGCGTTCGGCCTGTCGTCGCTCGGTTATGTCGATAAGTGTGCCGATCATGGCAAGCTGCCCATCGCCATCGGCAACGCGTTTCAACTCAAATTGCACCCACAGCACGCGACCCTGCGCGTTTTGAATGCGGATTTCGCCTTTTTGTTCGGCATAGCCACGTTGCGCACGGCGCAGGATGCGCCGTCCCAACATCATGTCCAAATGATGAACTTGGCTCAAAATACGATCCGCTGTCGCCGGAACGGCGTCGTTAAATCCAAAAAGCTCTTTGAAATAGCCTGTTACGTTTAAACGCGAAGGGGACGCTGCGTAAATTGTGCTCATCTTGGCCAGTTTTTGCGCATCGACCAATTGGCGCATGGTGCGGTCCAAACGCTGGGCCACCTCTTCCTCGCGTTGCGCGAGTTGCAGGGTTTTTAAGTGAATAGTGCGGGTCGCCTCGTCGATGAGAGTTTCCGCTTGTTCGCGCGCCCTTTCAGAGCGAATGAGTTTGCGTTGCAAGACATCCAAACGTGCCTGCAATTCTGAATGGTCGGCGGAAGTTTTAGACCAAAGGAAATTCATTACTCTCTACCAAAGGCAAGGTCGAAGGAGCCTTATGGGGCAGAACATTGGAAATATTGTAAAGATCGGCAAATTTGTAAAAGTGAAGCGGCGTGGCCAGTCAGTTGGCCGTTCGACTCGTCCGAAAATCCTATTATGCGGTGGTATGTTTAACGGTCAGTCTTGACATCAAATATATCAGAACATAAATAGAACACATGGTGCAAAAAACGGTTCAGGAACGGCTTGCGGTGCTGGCCGACGCGGCGAAATATGACGCCTCTTGCGCGTCATCGGGGACAACGCGGCGCGACAGTCGCGGCGGTAAGGGCATTGGTTCGGCGGGTGGTTCGGGCATTTGCCATGCTTATGCCCCCGATGGCCGGTGCATTTCCTTGCTCAAAATCCTGCTGACCAATTTTTGCGTGTTCGATTGCCATTATTGCATCAACCGCAAAAGCAGCAATGTGGAGCGCGCGCGGTTTACCCCGCAGGAGGTCGTTGACCTCACGCTGTCTTTCTATCGTCGCAATTACATTGAGGGTCTGTTCCTGTCATCGGGCATCGTTAAAAGTGCCAATCACACGATGGAGCAGTTGACCGAAGTTGCTCGGGTTTTGCGGGTGGAACATGATTTTCGCGGTTACATCCACTTAAAATCTATCCCGGAGGCCGACCCGGAATTGGTCGCGGAGGCTGGCCGTTGGGCGGACCGCGTGTCGATCAATGTCGAAATGCCGACGACCAGCGGGCTGGAGCGCCTGGCTCCTGATAAAAATGCCAAGCAAATTGATGGCGCAATGGGCGCGATTAAATCCGCGATTGACGATAATAAGGATGCGCGCCTGAAATATAAATCCGCGCCCAATTTCGCGCCTGCCGGCCAATCGACGCAAATGATTATCGGCGCGGATGACACCAACGACACCGCGATTATGGCGCGCGCGGGCGGATTGTATGACAGACATAAACTGCGCCGCGTCTATTATAGTGCGTTTAGCCCGATTCCGGATGCCAGCGCCGTGTTGCCCTTGAAACGCCCGTCGCTGATGCGGGAGCATCGGCTGTATCAATCCGACTGGCTAATCCGGTTCTATGGATTTGGCCAAGCGGATTTGAGTGTCGCCGCCGACCCGGCGGGCATGCTGCCCTTGGACATTGACCCCAAACTCGCCTGGGCACTCAACAGCCGCGATCAGTTCCCAGTCGATGTCAATCGCGCCAGCAAGGAGCAATTGCTGCGCGTGCCCGGCCTTGGCGTGCGCGCGGTGCAGGCGATTTTGCGCGCGCGGCGGGTGAAGACCTTGCGTTTGGAGGATGTTGGGCGATTGACGCAATCGGTGGCGAGGTGCGTCCATTCCTCATCGCAGCGGATTGGCGGCCAACGGTATTGGCGGACCGATTGGACCTTTGCGCCTTTGTGAAACCAAAAGCGGCGGAGCAATTGGAACTGTTCGCGTCATGAGGACTAGGGCGTGGCTGTTCCCGTGATTGGCCCTGTGGCTGGCGTCGTGAGCATCACGCTGACCAATCCCCATTCGATGACCGAATGGCGCGAGGCGGCGCGGCGGTGTGTGCAGGCGGGTTTGCCTCCTGCGCAGGTCACATGGCGGACCGCGGACGTCGGCGGCGACCTGTTCGCGGCTGCGGAAACCCTGCCGGACCCTAGGTCCGACGCGCCGCCGGTGAGGGCGAACCAAGAATTTCTGCGTTTCGCCGCGTCAGTCCTGCTGCACACTGATCCGGCGCGGCACGCCATCCTATATGACCTGCTTTGGCGGATGCAGGCCAAGCCCCGATTGTTATCAGACGCCAGCGACCCTAAGGTGCGCCGCGCCAATTTGCTCGCGAAGGCCGTGGGCCGCGACATTCACAAAATGCGCGCCTTTGTTAGGTTTCGGGAGGTCGAGGATGCCGATGGCGCATTGCATTATGTCGCGTGGTTTGAGCCGCAATTTGCCATCCTGCGCGCCAATGCGAAGTTTTTTGTCGGCCGCTTCGCCTCCATGAAGTGGACGATTTTGACGCCGATTGGCTCTATCCATTGGGACGGTGAGGCGCTGCACGAAGGGCCAGCGGCGGACCGGTCGCAGGCTCCCGCCGACGATCCAGCGGAGGATTTGTGGCGCACCTATTACGCCTCCATCTTCAACCCCGCGCGGTTAAAGGTGAAGGCGATGGTGAAAGAAATGCCGAAACGCTATTGGAAAAACCTGCCCGAGGCGGCGCTGATCCCCGATCTCATCGCGGGCGCACAGGCGAGGGAGGCGGCGATGGTAAATATCGGTAGCGACGCCTTCGCGGGCGTGGCCGAGCCGCGTTCACTCGATGACATTGCCGCTGGGATTGCGACCTGCACCCGCTGTGCTATCGGGTGTAACGGCACTCGCGCGGTTATGGGGCATGGCCCGCCAGGCGCATCGCTGATGTTATTGGGCGAAGCGCCGGGCGATAAAGAGGAGGAAATCGGCCGACCCTTTGTCGGACCGGCGGGCCAATTGCTACGCGCGCAATTGGCGGATGCCGGGATCGACGACACCGCCGTCTATATGACCAGCGCGGCTAAGCATTTCAAATATGAGCAGAGCGGCAAAACTCGGCTGCACAAAAACCCCTCGCCCAATGAAATCGATATGTGCCGTTGGTGGCTGGAGCGGGAAATCGAGCTCATAAACCCCCGCCTAATCGTCGCTTTGGGGGCCAGTGCGGCGCGCGCGCTGACCGGCTGCACGGTAAGCGTGACACAGGCGCGAGGGTAGCTTACGCCGCTGTCCGGTGGGCGCCACATGCTGCTGACCTTTCATCCCTCCTATCTGCTGCGCATTGATGCCGCCGCGCGGGACGATGTGGAGCGCGCCTTTGCCGCCGATTTGACTTTGGCGCGGGATTGGATGGCGACGCACATGTTCGCTTGAACCCGCTACGCGTCGCGCCTCTGTCGCGGCAGGAGCGAGGGTTGTACGATGACAAACCTGCCTTTCCAACCGACGTCCACCGTATCTGGGTGGCGCGCGGAAAAATGATTACGCATTCCGCGCGCCAGATTGCGTGGGGTGGGTCACGATACGCTACTGGCTCACGCATTCTCTAGTTGAGGGGAGACCAAAAATATGGCCTCCCCAAACTGAATTAAGGCAAAATTCGCACGGACAGTTCACGGTCATAAAAGCGCCGCATGGCGGCTTTAATAAATTTAATAAACGCGCCATCGGGCGGCGTGACGCAGTCATCCGAAACCACGCCCGCTTTGTCGAGCAAGGGTTGCGCGCCATCGTTATGGCCAATGGCCTTCAAATGGACGAAGGCATCGGACACAAAATCAACCGCCGCGGATTCATGGCACAACTTCTCCGCCGCATCCTTGGTTAGTATGACTGTAATGGCGTCGAGCAGGACGGACGGCGTGCCGGCGAGTTGTCCGTCGGCTTTTAGAGTGCCGCCCTTGACCTTTATGCCGCCAACCTTGGGCGCGATCAGCATGACAGCAGCGCCAGCCTTTTCCGCCGCCGCTTTGACATCATCAATCATCGCCTTGTCGGAGCCTTCGTCGAACAACATGCCAACCTTGCGTCCCGTTAGCGTGGGTTCGAATTTCTTGACCAGCGATAATTTGTCGGAAGGTTTCATGTCCTTTGGCGGGACTGCAGGCTTTGCGGGATCGGGCAGGTCGATGGCCAGGCCGTCCGCCACCCGCTGCGCCAAATCGGCATCGACATTGATGAGTTGTGCCAATGTGCGCGTGCGGACATGGTCCAATTGGACCTTCGACAATTCGAACACCAATGCGGCGGCAATATGCGCTTGTTCAATTGGCGTTTGCGAGCGTTAGAACATGCGCACTTGGCTGAAGTGATCGGCGAAACTCTCCGCCCGAATGCGCAGTTTGTGCGTGGGATCATTTCGCTCTGCGTTTTCCGCAAACGTGGTGAATTCGGCATCGGCATCGGCGCGCGGTCCGCCATCCTCGCCCGCTTCGGCCAGTGAGTTTGGCTCATAATTGGCGCGACCCTTGGGCACTTTGGTCTGCATAAGACCATCGCGTTGAAAGTTGTGCATCGGACAAATCGGCGCGTTAATCGGGATTTGGTGGAAATTGGTTGTGCCCAGACGCGATTTTTGCGTGTCGAGATAGCTAAACAGTCGCCCCTGCAATAACGGATCGTTGGAAAAATCAATGCCGGGGATGATGTTGGTCGGCAGGAAAGCGGCTTGCTCGGTTTCCGCAAAGAAATTGTCCGGAATACGGTCCAACACCATGCGGCCAATGACCTCAACCGGCAAATCCTCCTCTGGAATCAACTTGGTCGGGTCGAGCACGTCATAGGGTTGCTTCGCCGCCCATTCTTCATCGAATGTTTGCACACAAAAATCCCATTCGGGGAAGTCACCCGCATCAATCGCCTCCCACAAATCCTTGCGATGACAGTCGGGATCCGCGCCGGAAATTTTCACCGCCTCATCCCACAAAGTCGATTGCGCGCCCAGTTTCGGACGCCAGTGGAATTTGACGAAGGTTGATTTGCCCTCGGCATTCACCAATCGGAAGGTATGCACGCCAAAGCCCTCCATCATGCGCAGGCTGCGTGGCAGGGCAACATCAGACATGGCCCACATCACCATGTGCATCGCCTCCGGCATCAACGATATGAAATCCCAGAAGGTATCATGCGCCGACGCCGCCTGCGGAAAGCCGCGATCGGATTCGGGTTTGACCGAATGGACCAGGTCGGGAAATTTGATCGCGTCCTGGATGAAGAACACCGGCATATTATTGCCGACCAAGTCCCAATTGCCCTCCTCGGTATAGAATTTGACGGCAAAGCCGCGTACATCGCGGGGTGCGGTTCATTCGTGCCGCGCAAGAAGAGGGGACGGTAAATGACGGCGACCCGTATCTGCTTTATTATGGGTTGATGTCGCTGATCGGCTCGATATTCAGCCGCGCGCCGGAAATGCAATTGGTGTCCGGTCGCATGCCGCCGACGCGGGAAGAGGTGGAGCGGTTGGTCCGTCCTTATTTGTTTAAATCCAAAGTTCAAAACTCGCGCGCAGGACTTAGGTAAGCGGCCGCGCCGGGCCACATACGCCTCGTGGCCATGGTTCCCATGATCCCAAAAATAAGGGTGATGATCTCGATTTTCCGCGCCAAGAGCGATTAACGATTGCAAGCAAGACCTCACTTATAAAGACGAACGACTTACCCTGTTCGATTGTTCAAGATAGGTTTTGCGTTGAACTCGCAAATGTTTATGACGGGCGAAAAAAGTTGCGCAATCGAAATGGTTCTAACAAAAGTTAAGCGAGCGACCGACATTGCGTTAGGAACAGGGGGCAACATGCTGACGGAAAATTTCTTGCGTGGCCGCAGGCGCGATCAACTGTCGCAAGACGAACTCTTGCTGATAGAGAACGCGATTGAAGAGGTTCGGGATTTGCCCCCGCGAAAGACCGTTTTACGCACAGGCGAAAGGCCGGATTTCAGCGTGTTTCTGATCGAGGGGGTAATGAACGAGGGTTTGTAAGCGCTACCATCTTCCTAACGCAGTTTTTCGGCAGACACCAAGTCGCCGCTTTTGGCCTTGGTAATGCCGACCAGCCAATCCTTGCCCGCCTTTACCCGCGATAGGCCCTGCGTATCGCGGTGGGTGACCAGCCATAATGTGCGGGTGATAATGCTATCAGGCAGGACGCGGGTGAGCGTGTCGTCATTGTCACCCATGAAGCATGGCAGAACGCCGATGCCAGCCCCCGCCGCGATCAGACGGTGTTGTGCATTGATGCTGGAAGAGCGCAAATGCGCGGTCAGGCCGGGGTGGATTTCGTCGAGATAATGGAGTTCCGGCGCATAAATGAGGTCGGGAATGTAACCGATCAGTCGGTGACCCTGCGCCAAATCGGCTGGCGTTTGGGGCAGGGCGGCGGTGTATCCTTTGGACGCATAGAGGCGCAGATGATAATCCGTCAACTTGCGCGCCACCAATGGTCCCGATTTTGGGCGGGAGAGGAGGACCGCAATATCCGCCTCGCGTTTGGAGGGGCTCAAAAACCCGCTGTTGGCGACCAAATCGATGGTCAGGCCGGGGTATTGCGTCAGGAACTCAGGCAGGTATTTGGCGAGGAACCAGCTGCCGAACCCCTCCGACACGCTGATCCGCAAGGTGCCGGTTGGGCCATCGGTGGCTGGCCCCAGTTCGGTGAGCGGCGCGGCCGCGCGGGCCATGTCCTCTACACGGGCGAGCAAAGCCTCGCCTGCTTCGGTCAACACTTGCCCCTGCCGCGTGCGTTCGAATAGCGTTTGGCCAAGCGATGCCTCCAATCGGCGCAAACGGCGGCCAATCGTGGTGGCGTCGGTGCGCAATCGGTGCGCGGCGCGCGCCATTTGCCCAGTTTGCGCAACCGCCATGAAGATTTGCAAATCGCTCCAATCCAAAGTCGCCATGCGCTAATCTTACCTGCAAAAATGCAGCTTACAGTCGCATTATTGCCCCTTGTCTGCGCAAATTCTAAGGCGCATGATTGCCACCATAGTCAATAGGAGAGTCCCCATGCGTCACATCGACCACCTCATCGCCGGGCAAAGCGGCCCGTCCACCTCTACCCGTCGCGGCCAAGTCATGGACCCGAACAACGGCGGCGTGCAGGCCGAGGTTGTGTTGGGCAACGCGGCGGATTTGGAGCGTGCGGTGCAGGCGGCGCTTGCTGCGCAACCGGCATGGGCGGCAACCAATCCGCAACGCCGTTCGCGGGTGATGTTTGAATTTAAGCGGCTGGTTGAGGCGAATATAGACGACCTTGCCCATATGCTGTCGTCTGAACACGGCAAAGTCATCGCGGATTCCAAGGGCGACATTCAGCGCGGGTTGGAAGTCATCGAATTCTGCTGCGGCATTCCGCACGTGTTAAAGGGGGAGTATACCCAAGGCGCTGGCCCCGGCATTGATGTGTATTCGATGCGCCAGCCGATTGGCATTGGCGCGGGGATTACCCCGTTCAACTTCCCCGCGATGATCCCGCTTTGGATGAGCGGCGTGGCGATTGCGACCGGCAATGCGTTCATCATCAAGCCCAGCGAGCGCGACCCCAGCGTGCCGGTGCGCTTGGCCGAATTGTTTATTGAGGCTGGCCTGCCCGAAGGGATTTGCCAAGTTGTGCATGGCGACAAGGAAATGGTCGATGCCATTTTAGACCATCCCGCCATCGGCGCGGTCAGCTTTGTCGGATCGTCCGACATCGCGCATTATGTCTATAATCGCGGCGTTGCGAATGGGAAGCGCGTGCAGGCGATGGGCGGGGCGAAGAACCATGGCGTGGTGATGCCCGATGCCGACCTCGACCAAGTGGTCAATGACTTATGCGGTGCGGCCTTTGGTTCAGCGGGCGAACGCTGCATGGCGTTGCCCGTTGTGGTGCCCGTGGGCGAGGACACCGCCAACCGGTTGCGTGAAAAACTCATCCCCGCGATTGCCGCGCTCCGCGTTGGCACCTCCACAGATGCCGATGCGCACTACGGCCCCGTGGTAACCGCCGAACATAAGGCCAAGGTGGAGGGCTGGATCGCCAAATGCGCGGAGGAAGGCGCGGAACTGGTCGTCGATGGGCGCGGGTTCACGCTTCAGGGGCATGAGGGCGGTTACTTTGTCGGCCCGACGTTGTTCGACCATGTGACGCCGGATATGGACAGCTACCACAATGAAATCTTCGGCCCCGTGCTGCAAATCGTGCGCGCCGCCGATTTTGAGAGCGCATTGGAATTGGCCAGCAAGCATCAATATGGCAATGGCGTCGCCATCTTCACCCGCAATGGTCACGCCGCGCGCGAATTTGCCGCGCGGGTCAATGTCGGCATGGTTGGTATCAACGTGCCGATCCCCGTCCCCGTCGCCTACCACAGCTTTGGCGGGTGGAAGCGCAGCGCGTTCGGTGATACCAACCAACACGGCATTGAAGGCGTGAAGTTCTGGACCAAGGTCAAGACGATCACCCAACGCTGGCCCGATGGCTCGCCGGATGGCGGGAATAGTTTTGTAATACCGACGATGGGATAAGTTGTGACCAACCAATTCGACTTAACAGACGACCAAATCGCCATTCAGGATATGGCGCGAAAGTTTACTGCCGACGCGATCACGCCGTTCGCGGCGCAGTGGGATGAGGATCATGTCTTCCCTCGCGACACGATAAAGGCGGCGGCGGAGTTGGGCTTTGGCGCGATTTATGTGTCGGAGGAATCGGGCGGCATCGGCCTTGGCCGGTTGGAAAGCGCGCTGATCATGGAGGCGATGGCCTATGGCTGTCCCACCACATCCGCGTTTATTTCCATCCACAACATGGCCGCATGGATGATTGACAGCTTTGGCGGCGAAACCGTGAAGGCGAAATATCTCGCCGATATGATCGCGGCGGATAAGTTATCGTCCTATTGCCTGACCGAACCGGGCAGCGGGTCGGACGCCGCCGCGCTCAAAACTACTGCTCGCCTGGATGGCGAACACTATATCGTCAATGGCACGAAGCAGTTTATCTCCGGCGGCGGGGTGAACGACCTGTATGTCACCATGGTCCGCACGGGCGCGGATGGGCCCAAGGGCATTTCCTGCCTCGTCATTGAAAAGGACATGCCCGGCGTCAGCTTTGGCGTGCCGGAGCGCAAATTGGGTTGGAACGCTTCCCCCACGGCGCAGGTCATCTTCGATAATGTGCGCGTGCCGGTCGAAAATTTGGTTGGCGCGGAAGGGCAAGGCTTTTCCATCGCGATGGCCGGCCTTGACGGCGGGCGGCTCAACATTGGCGCGTGCTCGCTGGGCGGGGCGCAACGGTGTTTGGATGAGGCCATCCAATATGTGAAGGACCGGCGGCAATTTGGCAAAGCGGTGGCGGAGTTTCAGAACACGCAATTCACCCTCGCCCAAATGGCGACCGAGTTGGAGGCGGCGCGGGTGCTGCTGTATCTCGCCGCCGCCAAGGTGACGAGCGGCGCGTCGGACAAAACCCGCTTTGCCGCGATGGCGAAATTGCTGTCCACCGATACAGGCAGCAGCGTGGTGGACCGCGCACTGCAGATGTTTGGCGGCTATGGCTATTTGCGGGATTATCCCATTGAACGCTTCTGGCGCGACCTGCGTGTGCATCGCATTTTGGAGGGCACCAACGAAGTGATGAAGATGATCATCGGGCGGGATTTGCTGAAATGAGCCAAGAAGTCCTGATTTCTATCGACGGCGCGGCGGGGCGATTGTCGCTCAACCGGCCACGGGCGATTCATGCCCTGACCATGGGCATGGTGCGAGCGATGACGGATGCGTTAATGATGTGGCGCAGCGATGATGCTGTGCAAGTGGTCATTCTCGACCATGCCGCCGCGCCCGATGGCGATGCGAAACTATCGCGCGGCTTTTGCGCCGGCGGCGATATCGCCATGCTGCGCGCCTCCGCTTTGGAGGATGAGGGCGCTTCGGCGCGGGCGTTCTTCCATGCCGAATATCGGCTCAACCATTTGCTTTTCACCTATCCCAAGCCCGTGGTCGCCTTTATGGACGGCATCGTCATGGGCGGCGGCGTCGGAATTTCAGCGCCCGCAGCGTACCGGGGGGCAACGGAGAACACGCGGTTTGCGATGCCGGAAACGGGTATTGGCCTGTTCCCAGATGTTGGTGGCGGTTGGTATTTGTCGCGATTGCCGGGGCGGACTGGCGCTTTCCTTGCGCTGACCGGTGCGCAGCTGGATGGTGCGGAGTGCATGGCTTTGGGCCTTGCTACGCATTACTTGTCGTCGGCTACGTTGGCCGAGGCAAAGGCGCGTATCATGGCGGGCGAAGCACCCGATGCCGTGCTTGGCACCCTCGCCATGACTCCGCCTGAAGCGCGGATATTGGGCAATATAGACCGCATCGATACCCATTTCGTCAGCGACCGATTGGAGGACATTGTGTCCTCTCTCACCAATAGTGACGACCCATGGGCGACGAAAGAGTTGGCGACGCTCCGCACGAAATCGCCCCTATCCTGCAAAGTCGCGCTGCGCCAATTGGCGGCGAGTTTGGCGCTCCCAACCTTTGCCGACAATATGGCCATGGAATATCGCATCGGTTCGCGCGTGATCGTGCGCCCCGATTTTGCCGAGGGCGTGCGGGCGCTCATCGTCGATAAAACCGGCGATCCCAAATGGTCGCCCGCCAACGCTGAAGGCGTCACCGACGCTATGTTGGACGCCATCTTCGCCCCCTTGCCCGACAACCAAGAATGGACAGCGTTATGACTTACGAAAACATATTGGTCGAAACCACGGGCGCGGTGACGCTCATCACATTGAACCGTCCGCAGGCGTTGAATGCGCTGAATTCCGCCGTGTTGGAGGAACTCATCACTGCCTTTGCCGCTTATGAGGCCGACCCCGACCAACGCTGCGCCGTTATCACGGGCTCGGGTGAAAAGGCGTTCGCGGCGGGCGCGGACATTAAGGAAATGGCCGACAAAACGGCGGCCGAATTTTACGCAGGTGACTTTTTCAGCCGCTGGCAAAGCCATCTGGTGCGCACAACGCGCAAGCCTTGGATAGCCGCAGTGAACGGCTTCGCCCTTGGCGGCGGGTGTGAATTGGCGATGATGGCGGATTTCATCATCGCCGCCGACACCGCGAAATTCGGACAACCCGAAGTCAAACTCGCGGTCGGTCCCGGCATGGGCGGGTCGCAACGCCTGACCAAGGCGATTGGCAAGGCAAAGGCCATGGAGATGTGCCTGACCGGCCGGATGATGGCGGCTGACGAGGCGGAGCGCAGCGGGCTGGTCGCGCGCGTGGTGCCTTTGGCCGACCTGATGGCAGACGCGATGAAAACCGCCGCGATCATCGCCGCGATGCCGCCGCTGGCGACGATTGCGAACAAGGAAATGGTCAACGCCGCGTTTGAAACGACGCTGGATCAAGGCCTATTGATGGAGCGCCGGATTTTCCAAGTCCTCACCGCGACCGAGGATAAGGCCGAGGGGATGGCTGCCTTTGTTGAAAAACGCCAAGGGGTTTGGACGGGTAAGTAGCCCTCTCCCATGGGGAGAGGGTTGGGTGAGGGGCTCTGTGCTCGGCAGGCACAAACCCTCACCAACTTCGGCTAGGCGCTGCCCGCCAAGCCTGCGTATCCTCTCCCACATGGGAGAGGAAAGTAAGGAGCATCGAAATGACTATCGCCTTCATCGGCCTTGGCAATATGGGCGGCGGGATGGCCGCGAATTTGGTGAAGGCCGGGCATCAGGTTCACGCCTTTGACCTCAGCGCGGACGCCTTGGCGCGGGCGAAGGACAATGGCTGCGCGCCCTTCACCGATGTGAAAGAGGCGGCGGCTGGTGTGGATGCGGTCGTTTCGATGCTGCCCAATGGCGCGATTGTGGAGGCGGTCTATGCCGACAGCGTTATCGGCCATGCGCCCACAGACGCCATCCTGCTCGATTGCTCCACTATAGACGTCGCCACCGCGAGGCTAGTGACGGCGGCGGCGGAAGCCGCGGGCTATGCGATGGTCGATGCGCCGGTATCGGGCGGGATTGCGGCGGCGAACGCGGGCACGCTGACCTTCATGGTCGGCGGCAGCGATGAC
>JBGSSR010000042.1:0-1515 GCA_041736905.1 Sphingomonadaceae bacterium
CCGATCTCGGCGCGCCGCCCACCCCATCGGCGACAATCCGCACCGCGCGCTGCGCAATCGCATTGCGTTCATAGGCGGCGCGGATTTGCGCGGGGTAGCTTTGCGCATAAGGCGCGGCAGACTCCGCCTCCGGCCAGAATGGCGCGAGCAGGCTGTAGCCGCCCGATGGTGCATATTGGGGTGCGGATAACGGCGGGCGCAAGGGCGCAGGCGGCGTGGCTTTCACGCCGCTCAGCCAATCGAATAGGGCCATGGATGGGTTCCTTTTATAAGGGCTCCCTTCCCGCAAGCGGGAGGGGATGAGTGAGGCACTGCCTTTCTCCGCGGCAATTTTGGGTGCCTTTGGTTGTGAATTTTTGAGAGTCGTCATGCTGAACTTGGTTCAGCATCCATGGTGCGGGCAAACCCAATGGCTTCGCGGCAAACCGACGGATGGATCCTGAACCAAGTTCAGGATGACGTTGGGGAGAGGATATGGGCGGCACTTCAATTCACCCCCCATCTAAAGAGGAGGGGCTTGTTCCTCCCCGCGCCTCTTGCTCTGGCGCGCGCGCTGTGCTTAGTGGCTCGTCATGGATTGTTCAGGATGGGGCGGCCATAGCGGCCCTTTCCGACACTTGGAGAGATTGCATGTTGCGTATCCTTTTGGCCGTATCGGCCGTTGCTTTGGCCACCCCTGCTGCCGCCCAAATGGCAGCGCCCGCCGCGCCTACACCCCGTCCGGCAACCGCAGAGGGTTGGACGCTGGAAAAAGACACCGGCACCTGCGTGCTTCGCAAGGGCAACGACACCGGCCCGCAAATTGCGATGGCCAGCCGTGGCCGGTTGATGGTCAGCGACCCGAACCTGCCCGATCCCGCCTTTATTGAGGGGCAACAGGCGCAGGTAACCTTGCGTTGGAGCGACGGACGCGTGGAGGCGACTGAGGCTGCAACCATCGTCCTTCCCGGCGGCGGCGCGCAGCGGTTGAAACCGCGCAAGGCGTATATCATCCCCTATGACACGCTGGCGATGGCGACCAATGCCAGCGGTGGATTGGGCCGCACCGATGGCTTTGTTCTGGGCGTTGAGCGCGCCGGAACGCCCGTGTGGTGGATGGACACCACGGGCAGCGGCGCGGCGATGAAAGAGTTCCTAAACTGCGCCGACAGCGTGATGATCAAAACGGTGCAGCAACCTGTTGTGACGGAGCCGGTGAAGAAAAAGCGGCGGTAAGTGGGCACTTAACCCCTAATTTTCGGTTCCCCGCGCCGCGTTAGGAGCAATGTGGTGATGGCCCAGACGAGCGCGTCGGCGCGGTCGGGGCTGCGGCCTTGGCCGGAATATTCGCCGCCCGATTGCATGCCATTGAGTTCATCCTCAAGGCTCCCGAACACGCCGCAATGGAACACGCGGCCCGCCTCATACAGCGCCGCCACGGGTTCCGCGCGGGCGGTTTTGCCGCGGGTGGCGTGGACCAGTTTGACGGGCAGGGTCGCGCCGGAAGCGGTCAACACTTCACGCACCATGTCGCCG
>JBGSSR010000098.1:0-2875 GCA_041736905.1 Sphingomonadaceae bacterium
GCCGTTGAAAGAGGCGCGGCGGCGGCGCGATGAGGCGCGCACGGTGCTGGCCAATGGCTTTGACCCTGCCCTTGTAAAGGCCGACCAGAATGCGCAAGCCAAAGAGGATGCCGCCAACAGCTTTTCCGTTGTGGGCCATGAATATATCGACAAAACCGAACGCGAAGGTAGGGCGGATATAACACTTAAGAAAAACCGCTGGCTATTGTCGCTAATAGAGCCAGCCTTGGGCCATCGTCCGGTTAGCGCCATCACGCCCGCCGAACTGCTGGCCTGTTTGCAAAAGGTCGAAGCGCGGGGCCATTTGGAAACCGCCAGCCGGATGCGATCTGTTGGAGCCAGCCGCCGTGGGCGAATTGTTGCGCACCATCGATACCTATGTGGGCAGTCCGCTGACTTTGCTGGCCTTGCAATTGACGCCCCATGTGTTCGTCCGTCCGGGCGAATTGCGCCGCGCCGAATGGAGCGAGTTTGATTTGGACGCGGCCATTTGGACCATACCGGCGGAGAAAATGAAAATGCGCGAAGGCCATAAAGTGCCTCTATCGCTGCAATCCTTGGCGATATTGGGAAAGGCACGCGGCATTAGTGCGGACCAGAAATATGTCTTTTCATCGCTCTATTCCGGCGTGCGCCCAATGTCGGAAAACACAATCAATGCTGCGTTGCTGAGACTGGGAAATAGCGGCGATGAAATGACCGCCCACGGCTTTCGCGCCATGGCCAGCACATTGCTAAACGAAAGCGAAATGGTCGCCAGACGCCATTGAACGGGCCTTAGCGCATAAGGACCGCGACACAGTGCGCGCGGCCTATCATCGCGGTGCCCATTGGCTAGAGCGCGTCGAAATGGCGCAATGGTGGAGCGATTATTTGGACCGTTTGCGCGATGGCGGGGAGGTGGTGCCGTTTTGTAAGCGTGCATAGAAGGCTCTTACACCGGCCGCAAATTTATCCAAGCTTTGCTCAATTGGCTTAGCTTAATATGACAAATGTAAAACTCGGTTGTATTTTTGCATGGTTGGAAAAGTTTGATTGAAAACCGCTAAAATTGGGCCTTCATTCCTAGCTGCCACCGACGCGGTGCCCGTCCTGTCGGAAATCCATCGAACTTAAAAAATGCTACAGTAGTGCTAGGCTCCCAAGATACTATGGTTGGGTCAAGCAGCTCATTTCCATTCAAAACACTGATGTGAATCGGAAGTCAGAATAATGCCGAATTACACCGTTGCAACACGAGGTAAATTTCCTGAAAGCCATTCAAAATTATTGTGGCGCGGTAATTAAACGTCTAACAATCAAGAACATGGGTGATGGATTACTCCCCTTCGCTCTCTTTAGGGATGACCGCGAATGTCAGAAATAATTGGAACGAACGGAAATGATACCATAGCTGGCACCGTTGAAGATGATATCCTAGACGGCCTCAGCGGAAACGACACCATTAACGGCCTTGGTGGCAATGATCGCATTATCGGCGGCGCAGGCAATGACGTTATCAATGGGGGGGACGGAGACGATTCTCTCATCGGCGAAGCTGGCACGGATGTCTTGAGCGGAGGCGGCGGCCGGGATGTCATTATAGACGACGAAGGGCGGCGCACGACGATCGATGGCGGCGATGGCGATGACGTAATTTCCGTTACCCTAACCACCCTAAGTGCCACCGACCATAGCTTGTTGCTAGGTGGTGCAGGTGGAGATGGATTCCTTGTTAGAGTAACAGGGCCGGGCAGAGTGACTATTGATGGCGGCGCACCCGCCAATGGCACACCCGCATTTTATAGAGACGTAGTTCAAATTGAACATATACCAACCGGCGGCATATCAATCACCGGTGTCGATGAAATTACTTTTTCAGATAGTATCTATTCGACCGGCACCATAACAATTGCGGATTTCAACCCTGCATTAAAGAGTTTCTATGGCATAAATTTGGTGCAATACGCCCAATCCGCCCTTTCCGTATATGGCTATCGAGGGGGTTATTCCCCCTTTGAGCAAGGCTTCATGTCCATGGAACAAAGGGGTGCCGACACCGTCATCATGCTGCATGTCGAAGGAACGACCAGCGATTTTATCGTCCTTCAAAATGTTACCATGGGTGACTTGGATTTCAGGAATATATATCACGGAACCGACTCTCAGAATAGCCCATCTCTTCAAGGTTGGTGGTCGGTCGGTAATGAAATTGGCAGCACAATTTCTGGCACCGTATCCGCCGATATTTTGACAGGAACAAGGGGTGGCGACCACATCTTTGGTCTGGATGGCGATGATGTCATTAACGGCGGCGTCGGAAATGATACGCTGACCGGCGGAGCGGGGGCCGACCGTTTTCAGTTCAACGCGCCAACTGTCAGCGTGGGGCTGTCTGGGCAAGACATCATTACCGACTTTAATACGGCCGAAGATACGATTGATCTGCCGAACAGTGGATTTCTCTATTGGTCCGATATTCAGGCCGCCATGCGGCAAGTTGGCAATGATGTAGTCATCGACCTGCGCGTGAATTGTTCCGTTACCTTACAGAATGTTGCCATGGGGGATTTATCCGCAGCCAACTTTGTTGACTTGCGAAGCGGAAGTCCATTGGTGGAGCAAATATCGATGATGCCGCCACCCGGAACCACCCGCGTGTTGGACAGTGCAGGCGATGGAAGCCATCATGTGTTGGCAGATCAATCCATTTTTGGCGCAATATCACTCTTTTTAGCCCAAGCACCTATAATGGCCTAGTCAATTTAATCAATGATGGCGCACTGTATTTGTTGAGTACAATTAATGCGCAAATTGGTGCTGGTTATGATTATGGTCAATTTATAAACAACGGAACAATATACGCTTTGTCCCAAAGCGGAACTGCGCACGGTAT
>JBGSSR010000108.1:0-26598 GCA_041736905.1 Sphingomonadaceae bacterium
GGAGAAGCAGCGCGGGTCCATTTGGCGCGGGCTTTGGCGGCGGAAACGCCTTACCTAATCGCCGATGAACCCGCCGCCGCACTGGATTTGCGGCATCAACACGCGGTGATGGCGTTGTTCCGCACCTTGGCCGCCGAGGGACGCGGCGTGCTGGCGGTGGTGCATGATTTGGCACTGGCGGCGGCCTATGCCGACCGGCTTGTCTGGATGGAAAAGGGCCGCATTATCACCGATGGCACGCCCGCCGATACCCTAACGCCGGAGCATTTGGCGACGGTGTTCAGCGTGACGGCAAAGGTTGTGGCGCACGATGGGCGCGTGCAACTTAGCGACGTTCGGCCGATTTAGAAAACCGGATCAAACGCCCCGTTATCGTCCGCTGGCTTGCCTTCAATCGGCGACACCGCGTCGTGCAGGCCGCATTCGGTCTTGTCCCAACCGCGCCAACGGCCCGCGCGCGGGTCTTCGCCGGGTGCGACTTTGCTGGTGCAGGGGCTGCAACCGATGGACGGATATCCCTGCGCCTCCAACGGGTGGCGTGGCAGGTCGTGGGCCTCAAAATAGGCGGTTAGCGCGTCCTTGTCCCAACTGGCCAAGGGGTTGATTTTGAGCCGTCCCTGCGCATCGCTGCTGTCGATTTCAAAGCGTGGAAGGCCCTGACGCGTGCCCGATTGAAACCCTTTACGCCCCGTAATCGACGCGTCAAAGCGCTGCATTGCCTTGGCCAACGGTTTTACCTTGCGGATTTCGCAGCATCCGTCGGGGTCGTAGGACCAGCGCAGCCTGTTTTCATCCCGCGCCGCTAATTCCTCGGTATCGGGGGTAAGGGTGATGAGGTTCAGGCCCAATCGCTCCACCAACGTATCGCGATACGCCAATGTCTCGGCAAAATGCTTACCCGTGTCGAGGAACAGCACCGGCACGTCCGGTTTCGCCTGTGTGACAAGGTGCAGCAAAACCGCGCTTTCCGCGCCGAAACTGCTCACCAAACACACGTCACCGGCCAGCGAATCCTTGAACAGGCTGCTCAACATATCCGTCGTGTCATGGCCACGGAACAGGTGGTTCAGCCGCAACGCATCAGCATTGGTGAAGCGCGGCTTCACGTCCAAAATGTCGCGGGTGCGGGTTTCAGCCATGCCGCAAATTCCATACCGCTGTGCGCCCATCGACCGTGGGCTGATACACGTGCTCAAACCGCGCAATGGCTTCCTCGGCGGCTTCGCGTGTGATGGGCTTTTGCGGCGCGAAGCTGTCAAAACCGCACCGGACCATGTGCCGGATTTGGTCGAGCAACACATCGCCCTCGGCGCGCATTTCGCCGGTATAGCCAGCCTCCCGCAACACCCGCGCACTGCTATACCCGCGCCCGTCCATGAACGACGGAAATGCGATTTCGATCAACGCGAGCCGGTCGAGAAACGGGATAAGAAGCCGTGCATCATCGCCCGGCTCCACCCGCACGGCGGTCGCGTTCGATTGCTCAAGGAAGGCATCCAACGTCACCGCCGGTTCCTCATGCGCGCCATCGGTGCGGAACGAAAGAGTCTCAACCATATAACGCCTCCTTAAACGGGTTCATGCCGATGCGGCGGTAGGTGTCGAGGAAGCGTTCGCCCTCTTCGCGTTGTGCGAGGTAAACATCCGTGACGGTTTCCACGGCATCGACCACACCGTCCTCATCAAAGCCAGGGCCGGTGATTTTGCCAAGCGAAGCATCCTCCGCGCCCGACCCGCCGAGCAGGAGTTGGTAGTTCTCAACCCCCTTCTTATCGACGCCCAAAATGCCGATGTGTCCCGCATGATGGTGGCCGCAGGCGTTGATGCAGCCGCTGATTTTCAGCTTCAGTTCGCCCAATTCGGCTTCCTTGCCATTCACCGCAAACCGCGACGCGATTTTTTGCGCGACGGGGATGGAACGGGCGTTGGCGAGGCTGCAATAATCCAAACCTGGGCAGGCGATGATGTCGCTGATTTTATCAAGGTTTGCTGCGCCGAGGCCCGCATCGTCCAATGCCTTCCACAAGGTGTAAAGGTCCGCTTTCTTGACGTGCGGCAACACGATGTTTTGCGCATGGGTGACGCGGCATTCGTCGAAGCTATACCGTTCGGCGAGGTCGGCCATCACGTCCATCTGCGCCGACGACGCATCGCCGGGGATGCCGCCAACGGGCTTTAGCGAAATGTTCGCAATCGCATATCCCGGCACCTTGTGCGGGTGTGTGTTGGTGTCGAGCCACAATGCGAAATCCGGGTCGGTTCGGTCGAGTTCATCGCTTAGGCCGCTTTCAAACGCGGGGTCGGCAAACATCGCGGAAATGCGCGTGAGTTCAGCGGCGGGCGGGTCGAGGTTCAGGCTCTTGATCGCCTTGAACTCTTCCTCCACCTGCCGGGTATATTCATCCTTGCCCAATTCATGGACCAGGATTTTGATACGCGCCTTATATTTGTTATCACGGCGACCATAGCGATTGTACACGCGCAGGCAGGCCTCGGCATAGCTGATGAAATCGTCGATGGGCACGAAGTCACGGATGAGTGGCGCGACCATTGGCGTGCGGCCCATGCCACCCCCGACATAGAATTGCGCGCCCACTTCGCCCACGTCATTGCGCACCAATTTGATGCCAATGTCGTGCAGACGCATCGCCGCGCGGTCGGTGTCCGATGCGATGACGGCGATTTTGAACTTGCGCGGCAAGTTATCAAATTCGGGGTGGAAGCTGCTCCATTGCCGGATCAGCTCGGCCCATGGGCGCGGGTCGATGACTTCATCGGCGGCGGCGCCCGCATATTGGTCGGACGAAGTGTTGCGGATGCAATTGCCGCTGGTCTGGATGGCGTGCATCTCAACCGACGCGAGGTCGGCCAGAATCGCGGGCGTATCCTCCAACTTGATCCAGTTATATTGGATATTCTGCCGCGTGGTGAAATGGCCGTAATCGCGGTCATATGTGCGCGCAATATGAGCAAACATGCGCATTTGGGTGCTGGAGAGCGTGCCATAAGGCACCGCCACGCGCAGCATATAGGCGTGCAATTGCAGGTATAGGCCGTTTTTCAGGCGCAGCGGCTTGAACTGATCCTCGGTGATGTCGCCCGTAAGGCTGCGTTTCACTTGGTCGGCAAATTCGGCAACGCGGGCGTCAACCATGTCTTGGTCATATTGGTCGTATTGGTACATGTTAAATCACCCAATTTCCGGCGTCCGGATCCGCCGGTTTTAATGTGAGGTCCGGCCGCACCGTGGGGCCCAGCGCGCGGACGCGGTCCTTGATATGCGCGGGGCGCGGGCCTTTGTCGGTCATCGTGCCCTCAATAATATAGGCGGCGGTGACCCGTTGCGCGCCTTCCTCGGCGTGCAAGATGGGCTCGCCTTGGTCGCCCACGTCGGCGGCGTCCTCAATATGCAGCGACCAATCGCGGCCCGTCCACCATGTGACAAGGCCGGTTTTCAGGTCGTTTCCGGTAAGCAATTTCATTGCGCCTCTTCCTTTTGTTTTTGTGCGGCAAACGCGATTAGGGGGAGCCGGTCCTCGGCAGTCCCCATGCGGGCCACATCGCCAATGACGAGCAGCGCGGGGCTTTGTACATTTTCGCGCGCGATCAGGTCCGCCATATCGGTCAGCAACGTGCGCAAATACCGCGCATCGGCGCGAGTCGCCTTTTCCATCACCGCAACCGGCGTGTCGGGGGACAGGCCATCGGCGATGAGTTTTTCGGTTATAGCTTCCGCCGTCGCAACGCCCATATAGATGACAAGCGTGCGGCCTTTGCCGGCCAACCCAGCCCAATTTTGGTCGCTAAGCCCCTTGCACTGCCCCGCCACAAAGGTCACCGCGCTGGCCGCGTCGCGGTGGGTGAGCGGCATAAGGGCATCGGCTGCGGCACCCACGGCGGCGCTTATGCCGGGCACGCATTCCACGGGGACACCAGCGGCGCGGCAGTCGTCCGCCTCTTCGCCGCCACGGCCAAAAATGAAGGGGTCGCCGCCCTTCAACCGCACAACATCGCGGCCTTCACGCGCCAAACGCACGAGCAAGGCATTGATATTATCCTGCGCCAAGGTATGCCGCGCGCGGCTTTTGGCGACGGAAATAAACTCGCATCCTTCGGGGGCCAGCGCCAAAATCGCATCATCGACCAAGCCGTCGTGCACAATCACGGACGCCGCGCTAATCAAGCGATAGGCGCGCATGGTGAGCAATTCTGGATCACCCGGACCCGCGCCGACGAGGTATACGGTACCGATATTGGGAGGCAGTTCGTTCATGCTATCCTTTATGGGGCGTGGCGGCAAGGCGCGCAAAGCAGTTTGGCTTGTGCCAGATTCAGATAAACTATTCAGATATTCTTGTGCCGCCAATCAATCATGCGCCACCCGCGCTGCGCCGCCAGTTTCTCCAATTTCTTATGCGCGTTCACCGCATACCCCTCATCGGCGAACCCGAGCAACGGCGCGTCGCTATAATGGTCGCTATAGCCGCGAATGAAGCAATCGCCGCGGGCCAAATCCTGCCCCTCCATCCACAGTTGCACGCGGGCGAGTTTGGCATAGTCATAGCAATTCTCGCCCAGTATCCGGCTGCGTATCCGCCCTGCTTCGTCGGTTTCCAATTCGGTGGCGATGACATGGTCAAAGCCAAGCTTGGCCGCAATCGCCTCCACATACAAACGGTACGACGCGGTGGCGAGGATGAGGGTGAACCCCTGCCCCCGCTCCGCCTCTATTCGGGCGCGGGCCTCTGGATAGACATTCCGGCCCAGCACTAGGTCCGCGTGGCTGTCGAGATGGCGGGCGATGGTCTCTGGACGGACCTTTCGCCCAATCAGCACAGATTGGCTGAATGATTTCAGCCGCGACCGATCCCAAATGCTCAGCCCATACAGCGCCAACGCCACGCCAATCGCGGGCGTCAAAACCACTCGCCACGGCGCGGTCGCCCACATCATATGCCATAGGAAATAATTATACGTCGCCCGCCGCGTAATCGTCTTGTCCATATCATAAATGGCAAGCCGGTGTGGGCGGTCACTATCACAGGGCGGCGGAACGGGCATGGCGCGGCGATAGCGGGAACGAAACGCCCGCGCAATCGTTTGAGGCTGTTACACAGAACAAATGCCGCTTGTGCCAGCGGTGCAAGTGGGGCAAACATCCGGCATGGCTGACGCGGCAAGCTTTCACATTGAGGATGGTCCAACTGGCCGCAACCTGCGCCTATCCGGCGATTGGGTTATTGCGCGTGTCGGTTCGATTTCCGATGATTTGCGCGGTGAGGCGGATTTAGCAAAATTAGACTTAAGCGATGTCGGCCAAATCGACACCGTCGGCGCGTGGCTGATCCACCGCACTGTCGTCGATACCGGCGCAGAAGTGACCGGCGCGAGCGAGAATGCCGCGCGGCTGCTTAACGAAGTGATGGAGGCCGACCGGCCCGACCGGTTGGAGCCACCCCGATACGGCGGGTTCTTGCGCGGGTTGGATGAACTTGGCGATGCGGTTAACATCGCCTTTTCCAGCGTCATCGGCCTTTTGGCCTTTTTCGGACGGTTGGTGCGTGCCTTTTTCGCCGTGCTGACCCATCCCAAGCGGATTGCGTGGCGGGAACTTATCACGCGTTTTGAGGTTGTGGGCGTGCGCGCACTCGGCATCATCGGCCTGATGAGTTTCCTTATCGGCGTCGTCATTGCCCAGCAAGGCAGCGTGCAGTTGCGGCAATTGGGCTTTGAAAGCCTGGTCGTTAATCTCGTCGGGCGAATCACGTTGCGTGAACTCGGCGTGCTGATGACCGCGATCATGGTTGCGGGCCGTTCGGGCAGCGCCTTTGCCGCGCAATTGGGCACAATGAAACTGACCGAAGAAATCGACGCCATGCGCACCATTGGCGTATCACCGGCGGAGGCGCTTGTCCTGCCGCGCGTCATTGCGACGATTGTGATGATGCCGTTGCTTGGCTTTTACGCCTCGCTCATGGCGTTATTCGGCGGCGGCGTGTTTGTCTGGATCGCCATGGATATGCCGCCGATTGCCTATATTCAGGGTATCCGCGATGTCGTGCCCATCACCGATTTCTACGTCGGCATGGTAAAAGCACCCGTATTCGGCGCCATCATCGCCATGGCCGGTTGCTATCAGGGGATGCAGGTGCAGGGCAATGCCGAGGAAATCGGCAAACGCACCACCGCCGCCGTGGTGCAGGCGATTTTCATGGTCATTGTCCTCGATGCGTTTTTCGCGGTGTTCTTCAGCGAGATTGGTTGGGTATGAGCACCATATTTGAACAACTTTTCGACCAAGACGAACCAGAGGAAGTGCTGGACGAAACCAGCGTGAACATCATCTCCGTGCGCGGGCTGACCAACTGTTTCGGCGACTTTGCCGTGCATCAGGATCTGGACCTAGACGTGCGGCGCGGGGAGATTTTGGGCGTTGTGGGCGGGTCTGGCACGGGCAAATCCGTGCTGATGCGCTCCATCATTGGCCTACAAACCCCCGACGCGGGCGAGATTAAAGTTTTTGGCGAAAGCATGATCGACCGCGATGAGGATGAGGCCGTGGCCGTCCGCCGGCGCTGGGGCGTGTTGTTTCAGGGCGGGGCGCTTTTCTCCACCCTAACCGTCATGGAAAATGTGCAGGTTCCCTTAAAGCAATTCTATCCGCATTTTGACAAAAGGCTCCTGGACGAAATTGCGCGCTACAAAATCCATATGAGCGGATTGCCGCCGGAAGCCGCGTATAAATATCCCTCAGAATTGTCGGGCGGCATGAAAAAACGCGCGGGATTGGCCCGTGCGCTGGCCATGGACCCCGGCCTGCTCTTCCTCGATGAGCCAACCGCAGGCCTTGACCCCATTGGCGCGGCGTCGTTTGATGAGCTGACCAAAAGCCTTCAGGATACAATGGGCCACACCGTGTTCCTCATCACCCATGATCTCGACACACTGCATTCCATTTGCGACCGTGTTGCGGTGTTGGCGGATAAGAAAGTCATAGCCATTGGCACCATTGCCGAACTCATGACTCACGACCACCCATGGATCGCCGAATATTTCAGCGGCCCGAGAGGACGCATGGCGGCTAGTAGCTATGAATAAGAACACTTTCGCGCGTTGGTGCGTTGCAACAGGGATGCTATAGAGGGCGACATGGAAACCAAATCGAACAACATCCTTGTGGGCGCGGTGACATTGGCGTTGCTGGTGGCGCTGGCCGCGTTCACCATCTGGCTGTCGCGGATGGGCGAGAATGACAAGAAAGAATATGACATATTCTTCAGCCAATCGGTCAGCGGCGTGGCAAAGGGCTCCGGCGTCCTTTTCTCCGGCGTGCCCATTGGCGAGGTTAAGGAAATCGAATTGTGGCCAAAAGACCCCACATTCGTGCGCGTGCGCATATCGGTAAAGGGCGACACCCCCGTGCTGGAGGGGACAACGGCCACCATCCTGTCGGGCTTCACCGGCGTGTCCCAAGTGCAACTGATCGGCGGGCCGAATAAGGACGCCAAGGCGATTACCGCGTTGGGGCCCGAAGGCGTGCCCGTCATCCCGACCAAACCCGGCGCGCTGGGCGAATTGCTCAACAATGCGCCGTTGTTGTTGGAGCGATTGGCGACGCTCACCGAACGGCTCACCAACCTGCTCGATGAGAATAATCAGGAAAGCATCGCCGGTATCCTCAACAATGTGGAGGGGATTACCGCCAATGTGAACCAACTGACCCGCGAATTTGGCGGTCAGGGCGCGGTGTTCCAGCAAACCTTGATGGAGGCGCAGCTTGCCATTGCAAAGGCCGGTAATGCAGCGGACGAAATCGCGGCCTTGTCGCGTGACACCAACCAAATGCTGAACGCCAATGGGCAACAGATTGTGGGCGAATTGTCGGCCACGCTGGACCAAACCAACAAGACGTTGAAACAGGCGGAACAATCGCTGGCCGCCATTCAGCCCGCCGTGAATGGCGTCACGAACGAGACCTTGCCGCAGGCCAATGCCCTTATTCAGGATTTGCGGCAAACCACGAACAACCTCAACCAAATCACCGATAAGATTAATGATCAGGGCGTCGGGTCATTGGTCGGCGGGTCATCCGACTTGCCCGATTACAAGCCAAAGAAATAGGAGCAGGATATGCGTATTTTGTTGAAACTCACCCTGCCCCTCGCTGCCGTGTTTGCCCTGCCCGCTTGCGTGTCGATTGGTGGGAAGGCACCGCCGCAATTGCTCGATGTGCGATCCGATGCCACCCCGCAAACCGGCGCGAGTTGGAGCGGAACGGTGCAAACCGCAACCGTGGTTGCTGCGCCGAAATTGCCGCGTAAATTGGAAACCGACCGTGTGCCGGTGACCTATGACGGCACCAACATCGCCTATCTGACCGATGCGCATTGGGTGGAAAAGCCCGACCGGTTGATGCAACGATTGCTGTCGGAAACCTTGTCCGCCGGTGGTTCGCGCCTGATCCTTGATCCGTTCATGGCGGGCGGGCGGCAGGCGGAAACACTGGACGGGGAGCTCTTGGAATTCGGCGTCGATGCCGATGCGGGCGAAGTCGTCATCGTCTATGATGCGATATGGACACGCGGCAACAATGTGCAAAAACGCCGTTTTGAGGCGCGCGAGGCGGTGGGCGAAGTCATCCCCACCAACGTCGCCCCCGCCATGAACCGAGCCGCCAACCGTGTCGCGAAAGATGTCGCTGCGTGGATGGGGGGATAGGCATATACGGCACAAGCGAGTTTAGAGGGGGACTATTATGACACGAAATCAATACGCCATATTCGCAGGACTGGCCGCCGCCGTTTTGGGCACAGCCTTGTTTTTCACCCTGGTTTAAGGCGCTTAGGACGCCCCAATCGTATCGATAAACCGCACCGGCTCGCCGATGGCTGCGTCGGCCAGCTGCCCCTCCCACATCACGCGGTGGCCGCGGATAATGGTGCCGACGGGGCGACCCGTGATATGATCGCCCTCAAACGGGGACCATCCGCACCGCGACGCCAGCCAATCGCCGGTGATCGTCCATTTCGCCTTCAAGTCGACGACCGTGAAATCGGCGTCATAGCCGACGCCAATGCGCCCCTTACCTGCCAGATTGAAAATCCGCTGCGGCCCCGCGCTGGTCATGTCGATGAGCCGGTCGAGCGTCATGCGACCTTCGGCCACATGGTTGAGCAGCAGAGGTAGGAGCGTCTGCACCCCCGGCATCCCGCTGGGGCTGTCGGGATAGGTTTTGGACTTTTCTTCTTTCGTATGCGGCGCATGGTCGGACCCGATAACATCGGGAACGCCTTGATTGAGCCAATGCCACAACCCATCGGCGTGCGCGCCCGACCGGATGGGCGGGTTCATTTGCGCATAAGTGCCAAGGCGGGGATAGGCATCCTCGCCCCGCAAAGTCAAATGTTGCGGCGTCAATTCACACGTTACCAGATCGCGATGCTGGCTAATATATTCCAGCTCCGCTGGCGTGGTGATGTGCAGGATATGAATCCGCCGCCCCGTTTTGCGGGCCAGTGCAATGATGCGTTTGGTCGCCAGCAACGCGCTTTCATCGTCGCGCCACACAGGATGGCTCGCCGGATCGCCATTGACGCGCAAATGCTCGCGGTCCTTCATGCGAAACTCATCCTCGGCATGGATGGCGACGCGGCGGCGACCTGAACGCAACACGCGTTCGAGCGGCTCATCTTCGGCCACCAACAGGCTGCCGGTGCTGGCCCCCATGAAGATTTTGATGCCCGCCGTGCCGTGCAGCATTTCCAACTCGCCGCAATGGTCGGCGTTTTCCGCCGTTGCGCCGACATAGAACGCATGGTCGCACCACATACGGTGATGGGCGCGGGACAGCTTATCCGCGACGGCCTCGGGCGTGTCGGTGTTCGGCTTGGTATTCGGCATTTCGAACACCGCCGTCACCCCGCCCAGCACGGCGCAGCGGCTCCCCGATTCGAGGTCTTCTTTATGTTCCAACCCCGGTTCGCGGAAATGGACTTGTGAATCGATGACACCGGGCAGGATGTCGAGACCGGTGCAATCCACCCGCTCCCCTGCGTCGGGATAGCTACCTAAACCGATGATTGAGCCGCCACTCACCGCGACATCGCACTGTTGCGGGCCATTGGGGGTATGCACTGTGCCGCCGGAGAGCACCATGTCGGGAGTATATGTCATGCGGCTTGTTATAGCGGCAAAAGCGCCTAGATGTCATCCAAAGACTAAGGTTGTCATCCCATGAGTAGAACATATTTATCCGGCCGCGCCGTGATCCGATTGTCCCCAACGCAGGATGGAGAGGACGTGCGCGGGTTTTTGCAGGGTTTGGTGACGAACGATACCCGCCAAGTAGCCGCTGACCGGCCCATTTATGCGGGCCTTTTGTCGGCGCAGGGCAAGTGTCTGTTCGACTTTAATTTATGGGGCGATGCCGCCGCCCCCGATGATGTGTTGATTGATTGTGAAGCAGGCGCGGCGGAGGCCTTGGTCAAACGCTTGTCGCTTTATCGGTTGCGGCGTGCGATTAGCATTGCCGTGGACCCCACGCTGCATGTCCATTGGGATTTGGGAGGCGAAAACCCTGCCGACCCTCGCCACCCTGCACTCGGCCAACGTTGGCTCAGCGACGCGGCGGGCGAGGACGCCACCGCCGCTTATCACGCGCACCGCCTGTCGCTCGGCATCCCAGAGGGCGCGGCGGAGATGGAGGACATATTGTGGCTGGAAACCAACGCCGCCGAATTGAACGGCGTGTCGTTTACCAAAGGATGCTACGTCGGGCAAGAAAACACCGCGCGGATGAATTGGCGGTCAAAGGTCAACCGGCGATTGGTGGTGGTGCCCACCGCGCTTTCCAACGAAAAGCGCCAACGGGTCGCCTATCCCGGACATGGCGTCTCGGTCGAGCATTGGCGCGCCGAAGATATGGCCAATTTGCCATTGCCAGAGTGGCAAAGCACGGCTATTAGCGCCGCTTCCGATATGGAATCGGGCGATTAGCTCAGCGGTAGAGCACTCCCTTCACACGGGAGGGGTCACAAGTTCAAACCTTGTATCGCCCACCATTTTTAGACGGCATTCGATGGCTTAATCGTGCCCGATTCGATGGCGTTTCGTAACTCAGCCACCAAATCCGCGTCCAATGCGCCGCCACTTTCCGCGTCCAATATGCCCATCGCTTTTTCTAGCGGCATCGCGGCGCGATAGGGCCGGTCGGCGGTAAGCGCGTCGAATATGTCCGCCACAGAAATAATCCGCGTCTCCATCGCCAGATTGCTGGCATTGAGGCCCAGCGGATAGCCGCGCCCGTCCAGCCGTTCGTGATGCGATGCGGCAATCAGCGCCATGTCGCTAAACACACCGATGCGCCCCAAAATCTCCGCCGTTCGCGCCGCGTGGTCGCGCATGATGACCCATTCGGAATCATCCAATTTGCCGGGCTTATCAAGTATCGTGTTCGATACACCTAATTTGCCGACATCATGCAGCATCGCGGCGCGGGCAAGGTGGCGGCGGTGCGCTTCGTCCATGCCGACGCGTTCCGCAAGTGTTTCGGCGATATGGCCAACGCGGTTGCTATGCCCCGCGGTATAGGGGCTTTTCGCGTCGATGACCGCGCCGAAAGCGTCCGTTATATCGGACAAATACCCCTCATCTGCGAAGGCAGCCATGTGCCGCTCATTAAACGCGTTCAATCGCGCCTCAAGGAACGGATCGGTCAATGCCGCCCAAAATCCGAAATCGCCGGTGACGGACAGGAAACATTGCGCCAATGCCGGGTCAAACCAGCGGCCCGCTTGTTTGGCAATCTCCGCGCGCGCCGCTTCTGGACCATCGGCCATGAACCAGACATCGGCGACTTGTGCGAGCAACGCAAGGCGCGAGGCCAGTGGGATCGCCTGCCCCGCCAACCCCTGCGGCTTCCCACTGCCATCCCAATGTTCGTCAAGCGACAATATGGCATCCGCCACATCCTCACCCAATCGCAATTGCCGCGCAATATCCGCGCCGCGCACGCACCGCGTTTCGATCAGCTGCCGGCTAATCTCAACCCCGTTTTTCAGGATATTGGCCACCGCCGACACCCGCCGACCCAAGGGAGCGTCCCGCCCCGTATTGGAAAACACGAACGCCAACACATTGGCAATCCGGCCATCGACCAGCTTATAATCCTGCTTAAACTGCCGGTCGTCAGTCAGATATAGCGCCGCAATCCGCGCCGCGTTGCTGGAGCAGCCTAGGTCTTTCATCAACGTCGCGTAGTGCACGGTCAGGCAATCGGCGTCCGACAATCCCATCGCCCGCGCCATGCTGACCGCGATATAGGCAGCGCGCAGGGAGTGCCCCGGCGGTTGCCCTTCGGTCATATCGAGCGCGAAGGAGAACGACCCCAAAAGCTCACATACGGGAATGAGCGGGCCATTTGCGCCCTTTGCATCGAAGGCAGTGTTGGCGTTTTGCCACTGCATATATTGGTCCCAAAGTTACCGTTAAACCTAAGTGTATCAGCAAAGCCTTAAGACGAAGTTCACGGCTTGACCGATGGGTTTTGCGGCGCGATACAATGTTTCAAACAAACAATGGAAAGTTATACCCCCATGAATCGGTTCGCACTTCGTTTTGGATTTTTGGCCAGCACAGCCCTCGTTTTGTCGGCATGCAGCGCAGTTGGCGCAGAAACCGCTCCGGCACCAGTTGCTGCCCCTGTTGACGCCCCCGCCCCCGCTGCGCCGCGCCAGCATATTACGCAATTGCCGCGCGTCGCTGTGCCATCCCATTATGAAGTGATGGTGAAACCGGACGCCGCCAACCTGTCCTTTGACGGGTCCAGCACCGCGCACTTTACCGTGACCGAACCCACCAGCATGATTACGATGCAGGCGTTGCAACTGACCTTCTCCGGCGCGACATTAAAGGCAGCAGATGGCAGTTCGGTCGCGCTCGCCATCGCGACCGATGAAGCAAACCAAACGGTGACCTTCACCGCACCGACCGTGTTGCAACCCGGCGACTATACCATCAGCAGCACGTATAAAGGCGTCATCCAAACGCAGGCAAATGGCCTGTTCGCGCTGGATTATAAGAATATCGAGGGTCAACCGGCGCGCGCTTTGTTCACGCAATTTGAACCCGGCGATGGCCGCCGTTTCATGCCGATGTGGGACGAACCGGCCTATAAGGCGACGTTCGACCTAACCGCTGTCGTCCCTTCTGCCGAAATGGCGGTCAGCAATATGCCCGCCAAAAGCCAAACCGACAACGGTGATGGCACCAAAACCGTGGTGTTCGACACCAGCCCGAAAATGAGTAGCTATCTTCTGTTCTTCTCATTGGGCGATTTTGAACGCATCACAAAAATGCAAGGCGACACCGAAATCGGCATTGTCATGGCGCGCGGGAAGGCCGACCAAGGGCAATATGCTCTGGACGCCAGTGCGGAATTGGTCGGCTATTACAACGATTATTTCGGCATGCCCTACACCTTGCCGAAACTCGATAACGTGGCCGCCCCAGGGCAAAGCCAGTTTTTCGGCGCAATGGAAAATTGGGGCGCAATCCTAACCTTTGAATCCATCCTCTTAGTGGACCCTGCGCTGACCTCAACCCGCCGCAAGCAGCAGATTTACAGCACCGATGCCCACGAAATCGCGCACCAATGGTTCGGCAATATTGTCACCATGGGTTGGTGGGATGATTTGTGGCTGAACGAAGGCTTTGCAAGCTGGATGGAAACCAAGGCCACGATGCACTTCAACCCCGAATGGCAGGCGGAGTTAAGCCGCGTCGGCGGGCGAGAGTCCGCCATGGGCCTCGATTCCGTTGCCACGACCCATCCCGTCATCCAAGAAATCCGCACGGTGGACCAAATCAGCCAAGCGTTCGACGCCATCACCTACCAAAAGGGTGAGGCGGTTATCACCATGTTGGAAGGTTTCGCGGGCGAGGACACATGGCGCACCGGCATCCGCACCTATATGCAGAAACACCAATTCGGCAACACTGTGACCGATGACTTGTGGATGGCGGTAGAAGATGCGGGCGCGGACGGCTTGGTCGAAATCGCGCATGATTTCACCAAGAAGCCCGGCGTGCCACTGATTACTGTCGAAAGCGCGGTGTGTCAGAACGGCAATTTGCAGGTGACGTTTAAGCAGGGCGAATTCTCGATGGACCGCAAGGAGACAACCGACGCCAATCCGCAACGCTGGGCTGTGCCCGTGATGGCGGCAACCGTTGGCAATAAGCCCGTTCGCACCATTGTGCGCGGCGGCGCGGGGTCGATGACAGTGCCCGGTTGCGGGACGCTGATCGTCAATGCGGGGCAGACCGGATATTACCGCACGCTGTATCAACCCGGCATGATTGGCGCGTTGACGCAAGATTTTGGTAAGCTTGCCCCCATTGACCAACTCGGCCTCGTCAGTGATCAGTTGGCCCTGTCCGGCGGGCAATATCAACCACTTGCCGGCAGCCTTGATCTGGTCGATGCCATCCCCTTGGATGCCAGCCCCACCGTCGTCGCGAGCGGCCTTGGCGCGATGACTGGCCTTTATGGCATGTTTGAGGATGATCCAGCACGGCAAAAACGCATTGCCGCCTATGTTGGCGCGAAATACGGCCCCGTGCTGGACCGTTTGGGCTTCGTCCCGCGCGCCGAAGACACCGCGCCAGAGGCCAATTTGCGCGCCAGCTTAATCGGCAGCCTTGGCTATATGGGCAATCCCAAAGTGATGGCCGAGGCGAACCGGTTGTTCGCGGCGTTGGATAGCGATCCCAAAGCGTTGGACGGCCCATTACGCGGCACATGGCTCGGCATTATCGCCACCAACGCGGACACCGCAACGTGGGAAAAGCTGTATGGCATGGCGAAAACCGCCAACAGCGCGGTTTTGCAAAACACACTGTATGGATTGCTTGGCGCTGCGAAAGATCCGGTGTTGGCCAAACGCGCGCTAGACCTCGCCCTAAGCGGGGAGCCCCCCGCAACCACCGCCCCCGGCATCATCGCCCGCGTGTCCGCGTGGCACCCCGATATGGCATATGACTTTGTCATCGCCAATTTGGACAAAGTGAAGGCCGTCGTCGATGGCCCGTCACAGTCCGAATTTGTCGCCAATATCGGCAGCGGCTCCGACGATCCGGCGATGATTGGTAAATTGAACGCCTATGCCGACGCACATCTGGATGCGGCGGCGCGGCGTCCGGTGGACATCGCCATAGTCTCTATCCAAACGCGGCAGAAAAACGCCGCCAAGGAAAAGGCAGATGCGGCGGCATGGATGGATGCCAAGGGTATCTAAAAGGATAGGGGCGCTTAACCGGCGCCCCTTTTTTATGCGGCGACGGCGCGCATGGCGACGGTGAAGCCACCGTCGAAACTCGCCTCGGCCACTTGCCCCGCGACAATACGGTGCACGCCGGTAATTGCCCCGCTGCTAATCCAATCGCCCGCTTGCAGGGGTCGGCCACGCTGGTGCAGCAGGGCGTTGAGGAATACAAACGCGCCAAACGGCCCATCGAGCATGTTAGAAAGCGTGTTCGCCCCCTGCTCGACGCCATCAATGGTCAAGCGCACGGGCGCGTGCATAAGGTCACGCTCCCGCCAATCGGCAATCACGGGACCAAGCACCAAGCCATGGTTGTTACCGAAATCCGAGGCTGTTACTGCTGGCCCACCTTCGTTGATGCCCGCGTAAGGGGAACTGGCCATTTCGAGGCCGAACCGCACTTCGGACACATAATCCGCCGCTTGCTCCATCAACATGTCGGCGGGCGGGGTCGCTGCAACACGCAGCATCAATTCCGCCTCAGCCGCAGCGAAGCCGGGGAGAATGGGCATGTCGGGGATGCCGCCATCGGTCGCCACAATCTGATGCGCAAAAATCGGCCCGACCAGCCGGTTTGCCCGATATTGAGCATCCAATGGCGCGTTAATCCGCCCAACTTTCCACCCGCCTACAGAATGGCCGAACAGCACGATTGCCGCATCCTGCACCGCATAAGCCGCCGCCATATCGGCGGGCGCTTCTCCCGGGTACGCGGGCAACAAAGCCGCACTTTGCCGCGCACCCACAAAGGATTCGGCTATCGATTTATGGCCTGGGGAAATCGGCATCTTGTCATACTCTTTTATTATCTTTAATTCGAAGTTTAAGGTATAAGACACCGGTGTCAAATGCAAGCGCTTTGCATGATATCGTCATATTTTGACTTGGCCATAAAGGTGGATATAGAAGCAACGCGCACTGACGCGACAAACGGGATAGTTTCGGCATTATGGCACAGGATGACGCAAGCACAGACTCAGGCCGGACCAAGCCGACTATCAACGACGTCGCCGCGCGCGCCGGAGTGTCGAAGAAAACGGTTAGCCGCGTTATAAA
Organism: Sphingomonadaceae bacterium; assembly: GCA_041736905.1. Taxonomy (GTDB): domain Bacteria; phylum Pseudomonadota; class Alphaproteobacteria; order Sphingomonadales; family Sphingomonadaceae; genus JBGSSR01. The sequence goes on from JBGSSR010000108.1 coordinate 16,380, forward strand.
TGGCTCCTCTTTGCTGACCGATTCAACGCGTGAAAAGGTGCAAACGGCGATTAAGGATTTGGGCTTTGTTCCCAATCCGCAGGCGCGGGCATTGGCGCTGCGCCGCAATTTCCTGATCGTGTTGTTGCACGACAACCCGAATGCGCAGACGGTTTTGAATTTCCAAAAGGGCGTGTTGGAGGCGATTAAGGATAGCGACTTGGCCCTCGTCGTCCGCCCCGTCGAACGCGCCAGCCCAACGATATTGGACGATGTGCGCGGCTTTTTTGAGAAACAGCGCCCGCTTGCTGCCCTGCTCCTGCCCCCCATTTCCGAGCGCGCCGATTTGGCCGCCTTGTGTGCGGAAATGGGGGTGCGTTACGTGCGCGTGGGCAGCGCTGTTTTGGACGACGACCGGCATTCGATTGCGTCGAACGACCGCGACGTGGTGCAGGCGGTGTGCACAAAACTCACCGACATGGGCCATCGGCGATTTGGTTTCGTACGCGGGCCGCAGGGTTTCCGGTCGGCCGCTGAGCGCGAGGCAGGATTCTTGGCCGCCATGGACGCGGCGGGCATTACGCATGATCCCAGCATGACGGTGGAGGGTAATTACCGGTTTGAGTCCGGGATCGCGGCGGGTGAAACCCTGCTCTCCCGCTCTCCCCGTCCCACGGCCATTTTCGCCGGTAATGATGAAATGGCGGCGGGCGTCGTCCATGCCGCGCGGCAAATGGGAATACAAGTGCCCGAGCAACTGTCCATCATCGGCTTCGACGATTCCCCGACCGCGTCGCACATCTGGCCCCCGCTCAGCACCATTCGTTGGCCCATTATCGACATGGGGCGGATAGCGGCGCAGAAATTGGTTCCCGATTTCCTCCCCGAACGAGCATATAAATTTCCCCTGCCCGACGTGCTTGATTCCACCTTCATCGACCGCATGTCGATTGCACCGCCGCAGGATTAAGCGCGTGGCCGATTTGCCCTTGGCTTTGCAGGTGCATGCCGACGATGACGTCGCGGTGCTGCTATCCGATGCTCCGGCGGGCGCGATGGCGGCGGGCGTGGCGTTACTTGAACCCGTGGCAACGGGGCATAAGGTCGCGTTGCGCGCGATTGCAGCGGGTGCGCCGGTTCGCAAATATGGCTTTCCATTCGGCATTGCTACTAAGGCCATTCCTGCGGGCGCGCACGTCCATGTGCATAATGTTAAGAGCGCGTTACAGGGCCGCGATGCCTATTCTTACACACCTGACCCCGCCGCCGACTTGCCGACTGATGGCGTGGGTCGGACCTTCATGGGTTATCCCCGAAATGATGGCCGCGTGGCGACGCGCAAAGAAATTTGGGTCATCCCCACGGTCGGCTGCGTCGGCAATCTGGCGGAACGGATCGCGGCGTGGGCGACGGCGGCGCTGACCGGCGAAGTCGATGCAGTGCGCGCGTTTAAGCATCCCTTTGGCTGTTCGCAATTGGGTGATGATTTGGCGCACACCCGCGCAGTGCTGGCGTCATTGGCGCAACATCCCAATGCGTTTGGCGTTTTGCTGCTGGGCCTTGGGTGTGAGAGCAATCAGATGGCGGCGCTCCTCGGCACAATTCCGCCCGAACGGCGCGGACATATTCGCACTTTGGGTGCACAGGCTGCGGGCGATGAAATGGCGGAGGGTTTGGCCTTGGTCGCCGATATGGTCGCAGCCGCCGCGCCGGTGCAGCGGGAACCCGCACCTTTGTCCGCGCTCACGCTCGGCGTCAAATGCGGCGGGTCGGATGGCTTTTCGGGACTGACCGCGAACCCGCTCGTCGGGCGTATGGCCGATGTCGTTGGTGGCGCTAGCGGGACCGTCATCCTCACCGAAATCCCCGAACTCTTCGGCGCGGAGCATATCGTGATGCAGCGCGCGGTGGACGATGCCACCTTCACCGCCGCCGCCACGTTGATTCAGGATTTCAAGGCGCAGTTCACCGCCGCTGGCGAGGGGCTTTCCGATAATCCATCGCCTGGCAACATCGCGGGCGGCATTACCACGCTGGAGGAAAAGTCGCTGGGCGCGGTGCAAAAGGGCGGGCATGTCCCGCTGACCGATGTCATCCGATATGGCCGGATGGCAGGCCGGGCAGGGCTGACCTTGTTGGAGGCACCGGGCAATGATGCGGTTTCCTCCACTGCGCTGACCGCAGCCGGAGCAACCGTGATTTTGTTTACGACAGGACGCGGCACGCCGTTGGGCTTCCCCGCGCCGACGGTGAAAATTGCCAGCAATAGCGCACTCGCCAATGCCAAGCCGGGCTGGATCGATTTCGACGCGGGCACGGTGTTGACGGGCGGCATGGACGCGGCGGGCGCAGCGTTGCTGAACCACATCATCGCCATCGCCAGCGGAGAAACCACGGCGGCGGAGCGCAATGGTGAACATGACATTGCCATTTGGAAAACCGGCGTCACCCTCTAGCGAATTGGCCAACCCCGCAAACAAAAAACGCCTGCCGGGGGAAGAACCGACAGGCGTTTTTGCGGCCCAAAGGGGCAAATGGGGAGGGGCCGAAACCCCTCCCGAAGATTACATCTTATACCGCACGCCAAAGATGAAGGTGCGGCCGTAATGGTTGTTCTCATAATTCCGCTCGGTTGCATCATCGGTGAAGCGATAACGGTAATCGTCAAGCAAGTTCGTGCCCTCAACCAACACTTCCAACTGATCGGTCACTTGGTAGCGGATGGAGGCATCAACATTGATTGATTCGCCATAGCCTTCGAACAAGTTGCCTGTCGCACTGCCACCGTCAAGATAATCGCTGCGATAGGCGACCGATGTCCGGACGGAGAATTTGCCATCATCATAATAGGCCGTCGCATTCCACGACCGCTTGGCGGTGGGGAACAAAGTGCGGGAGTACACTTGCGCGGCGGGAGCTTCCAAACGGTTGGTGACGGGATTGTAAACCGACGGACCGACTAAGGTATAGTCCGCCTCGCTATCCACAAAGGTGATATTACCCAACACGCCAAAGTATTTCAGCGTGTCGGAGAATGCCGAGAAGGGTAGGTTCAACGCCAGTTCCACGCCCTTCAACGTTGCGCCTTCGCCGTTGATGGTTTGGCGGAATTCAAACTGACGATTGGGGTCGTCGCCTACCACAACCGCCGTATGCGCGGGCGTTCCGGCAACCAACAATGACGTCGGCAGGCCGCTGGACGCGTAGGTGCCAAAGCGGCTAGATCCAACAGGGAAGCTTTCCACATCCTTATAGAAGAACGCCGCCGAAATGACCGCACCGGGGGCGAAATAATATTCGATACCAATGTCATAATTGGTCGCGCGGAATGGCTCCAGAAACGGATTGCCGCTGGTGATGCGGAAATTGAACTGGTCCACCGAACCGCCGGGGGTCAAATTGCCCAGTGATGGCCGCGTGATGACTTTGCCTATGGCGCCGCGAATGATGAGATCATCCATCGGGAAGATGTTGATGTTCATCGACGGCAACCAATCTTCATAGTCGCGCTTTACCGTGACAAAAGTGCCGCTGACAAAGCCGGATGAGCTTTGGTCCGTCTTGGCATAGCGCAGACCGGCGTTACCGGTGACTTTCATGCCCGCGATTTCGGTTTTGAAATCGGTTTGAAACCATGCGCCTGTTACCTTTTCCGTAACTTCGCGTTGATCGCCTTGTTGCAAAACGGGGGTGCGATTATACAGCCCGACCAATGCAGCGCCTGCCTCCAAATTCGGCACGACCCAGCTGTTGGTGTTGCCCGACGGTTGGCCCGCATTGCCAAGGTCGAAAATCTCCGAAATGCTGCTGGTTACCGGCGCGCCATATTGGCCCGCGACGCAGGTGAACGCCGCGCAATAAGTGGAATCGCGCGAATAGCCGATGGTTTCGAAATCAAACTGACGATAGAACGGCCCACCGCTGAGCGTGAAGCCTTCGGCGACATCCCAGGTGAAATCGGCGGCAAGGGTTTTGAACTTGTTGGTCAGGAACGACGGGCGGTCCCGGAATTCCGCCAATTGGAAAGCGGCCGGATTGGTGATGTCCGAATTGAACGTCAACAACGGGCTTTCCATGTTGGTATAATCGAACCGATAGCCATTGGCATCACGGTCATCAAAGGCCAGCGTGGTCTCAACCGGAATATCGGCGGTCGATTTGGAAATACCGCCCAGCAAATCGACGCGGAACGTGTCCGTAATGTCCTGCTGCACATTGACGGACACTTGATAGAATTCCGTCTCGCTTTCGCGGTGATAACGCTCGGTCCGGACATAGGCATTGTTCAAGGTCGCGGCGACCAGATTGTTGTTACTGTCAATCGTATAGTTGGTGACATCAATCGTCCGCTCGTTAGAGCGCAGCAACACTTCGCCCCAATATTCATCACGGTCGGCGCTGAATTTGGAATAAAGGCCATCGACCGAAATCTTCGTGCTGTCGGTGGGCGCGAATTGAATGGCACCGGTAACGCCCAGACGCTCACGGTCATGCGCGACAAGGCCATAGCGGGGAATGCGCGGATGAAATGCCTCGGCCACATCGATACAACCAGCCGACGGGTTGGCGACAAAGTTGCTGCCCGACAAGCAGGTCGTGCCATTTACCGACCGGAACGGGGTTTGCACCCAACGCACGGTGTTGTTACCCAATTCCGACGTTTTATAGCTGCTATAAGCGGCGGAAATGGCGACGCCGAAGGTTTGGTCCGCATTGGTCCAACCCAACAGTCCGGCGAAGCGCGGCGATAGATTGTCATTCAGGTCGTTATAGCGCCCCTGCACCGACGCGACGGCGGTAAAGCCAGGGTCGAAGGCCAGCGGGTTGCCAGTGTTCAAATCGACAACGGCGCCCAAAGAGCCCTCGTCCAATGACGCCGACGCGGTCTTATTCACCACGATGGAGTTGAACAGTTCGGACGCAAACACGTTAAAGTCAAACGAGCGATCGCGGTTCGCCGATGCGCCATCGGTGCTGGTCGCAATCGTCTCCATGCCGTTGACGCGAACCCGCGTGAATTGCGCGCCCAGCCCGCGAACGGTAATCGCGCGACCCTCACCCGCATCACGTTGAATGGCGACGCCAGGAATGCGTTGCAACGATTCGGCCAAGTTTTGGTCGGGGAACTTCGCGATGTCTTCGGCGACGATCACGTCAACGGCGGTGGTCGATTCGCGTTTTATATCCAATGCGGCGTCAAGCGATTGGCGGAAACCGGTGACGACGATGGCGTCCTCTTCGGCCGTCTCAGCCTCTTGAGCGAACGCAGGCGTGCACCCCAAAACGGCGATTGACACGCCAGCGGCCAAAATGCCCATACGGCGTGCATGGAATGTGTGTGAAACTGCCTTCATAATCAGATCCTCCCTAAATCAATTTTCGTAAACCGTCATAAGGTTCCGGAGTTATGACACCGGTTACCGCATGAGGTCTGATAAAAGACGGCGCATCGTCGGCCCGCCTTGTTTTCATCATTTTGGACAAATTTGCCCGCCAACTCAGCCATGAAACCGTTTTTGGTAACCGGTGTCAATAAAAATTTTCGCCCCAGCTAGACAACCTTGAAGAGGTGAAGCATTTTTGCATCACATCCAATACGCGCTATCATTGCAGGCGGTAACGCCGAATAACGAATGGGTTCTGAAAAGCCGAAACTAGCTGTTGACACCGGTGTCTCAATCAGAGAATTTGACGCCAAAGCGAATCCGAGCGAGCTTGGCCCTATAACGGATGAATCATTATAACAGGAGACGGGCGATGACTGACCAAGCCGCGGGGGTGCCCCCACAAAGTCTGGTGCAAAAAATGGGCCGCTATCGCTGGTCGATCATCGCGTTGTTATTCTTTGCCACCACGGTCAATTATATCGACCGCACAATGCTTGGTCTAATGAAGCCCGACCTCGCAAAAGAAATGAGCTGGACCGAGGATGACTATGGCAACATCGTCACTGCGTTTCAGGCGGCCTATGCCTTTGGTTTCCTTATCATGGGATACCTCATCGATAAATTCGGTCCGAAAATCGGCTATGCCATTGCCATCACCATTTGGACCATCGGCCATGTCGCGCATGGTTTTGCCAGCGGCGTCATTGGCTTTATGGCGGCCCGCGTGGTGCTTGGCGTTGGCGAAGCGGGGCATTTCCCCTCCGTCGTCCGCGCCAGTAGCGAATGGTTCCCGCAAAAGGAACGCGCCTACGCCATCGGATGGGTGAACAGCGCGACGACGATTGGCGTCATCCTGACTGCGCCAACCTTGGCATTTTTCATGGTCTATCTGGGCTTTGGCTGGCGCGAGACCTTCATTGTCACGGGCTTGTTCGGGGTTGCGTTGCTGGGTCTATGGCTGTGGCACTATTCCAACCCGCGCGAAAGCGGGAAGGTTAGCGAGGGCGAACTCGCCTGGATTGAACACGACCCGCCCGAAAAAATTGAGCAATTGGGGTGGAGCGCCATCGTAACCAAACGCGAGGCATGGGCCTTTGCATTGGGCAAATTCCTGACCGATCCGGTATGGTTTCTCATGCTATTCTGGCTCCCATCCTATTTCGCCAGTACGTTTGATGTGGATTTGAAAGTCATCCTGTTACCGATGATTATCATGTATCTGCTTTCCGATGTGGGCAGCATTTTCGGCGGTTGGATGTCGTCTAAACTCATTCAAAATGGGCGCACACCGAATTTTGCGCGGAAAGTGACGATGTTGGCGTCGGGATGTTGCGTTGTGCCATTGCTGTTCGTGACCAGCCTGGACAATATGTGGCTGGCCGTGGTGCTGATCGGTATCGCGCTTGCGGGGCATCAGTCGTTTTCGACCAACATCTTGTCCATCCCACCCGACATGTTCCCCAAGCGCGCCGTGGGTTCGGTCATCGGCCTCGGCGGTTTTATGGGCGGCATTGGCGGCATGATCATGGCGAAGTCCACCGGCCTAGTGCTGGATGCGACCGGCGGCGATTACACGATGATTTTTGCCGCATGCACGATGGTGTATTTCATCGCAGTCGGCGTTATCCACCTGCTGACGCCCCGTTTGGCGAAGGTTGAAGTGTAAAGGTTATAAGGCGCGGAACTGGAAATTCCGGAACCGCGCCGCCCCTGCCCCCGCTGAATAGAGGCCGGGGCGCAGCATCAGGAAACCGCCGCGCACATTATGGTGGTAGCCGGATACTTCCATCCCGCGATCGAACCGCCGCCATGTAACACCGCCGTCGCTGCTGGTGTCATAGGTCACGATATGCCGGTCGTTGGTGACGCGCATACGCATTGAGCGCCCATGCGGGTTGTTGGGCCTTCCGCGCTCTATGCCATATTGGTGCGTGATGAACCGGTCCTTGTCGAAGCCAAGGCCGCAGTAGAGTTTGTCATCGTAGAACAGGATCAGCCCCGCCGTGCCGCCCTCGTCAATGTCGATGTCGCATTCGAATTGATAGGCTTGGTCCCCCGCAATCAGCAGCAGCGGCGCGCCATCCGATGGTGCTTTGCCCGCTGCATCAAGGTGGAGAGTGCCATCGGCTACCCGCGCACGGGCCCTTTCTTGCGCGCTCGGGCGAAAGAAATTCCACTTGCTGCCATAGGCCAAGGTGACGAAATCATCCGACAGCGCCTGTCCATGCGCCAAACCTGCCTGTGCCGCCTTAGGCTTCGCTATAGGTTGCGACAAATCGCCGCCGGTCATCCGGAACCACCCGTCATCGGTCCACTCTATGGGGTCCAGCAACGTCTGCCGCCCCAAGGTCCAGAACCCATTCTCATAGCCATGGTAGACCGCCCACCAACTTTCGTCCGGTGCCTCGACTAACGTTGCATGGCCACGCGACCACCATTTTTCTGCCACCGAAGTTGTGCGCACCAAGGGGTTCGCCGGGCAATCCTGCCACGGGCCATGGATGGAGCGGCTGCGCGCGGCAATCACCATGTGCCCCGTCGGCGGGCCAGCGGTGCCGCCAACTGCGGTAATCATGTAGAAGAACTCGCCGTGCCGCGTGATCTTTGGCCCCTCGGGCGAAAACCCCTCCACGATCCAGTCGGACGGGTACCGCCACGGGTCATAGACATGCTCAATCGGGCCGACAGTGGACAGGCCGTCATCGGCCAAACGCACGCGGTCCCCGCCCGATAGGAATAGCCATCGGCTCCCATCTTCCCCCACCGCATGGCCAGGATCGATGTGGTTGGGCAGGTTCAGGTCTATGGGATCACTCCACGGGCCGTCGATATCGTCGGCGGTAATGACCCACGAAGTGTTCGGCCCCTTGGTTGGGATGTAGAGGTAATAGCGTCCGTCATGCTTACACAATTCGGGCGCCCACACCGCGCCGATATTGCGGGTCAGCGCGGCGGTGCGCGGGGTCCAGCTGATCAGGTCCGTGCTATGCCAAATGACCAGCCCCGGATAGCTGTCGAAGGTTGAAAACGTCATATAATAATCCGCGCCATCTTTCAGGATGGTCGGATCGGGATGGTCGCCGCTGATCAGAGGATTGAGGAAACGGCCGTCCCCTAGGTCGGGGATACGTTGATTGTCGAACCCTCGGGCATAGGGTGGTGCGGGCAACGGCGCGTCAGCCTCAGTTGCCTGCGCCACCCCCGTCAGGGCTAAACCCGCCGATGCACCCAGAAGCTTTAATCCATCTCGGCGGGATAAGGTCATTACGCGGTTCCTTTAACTGCCCGGTTGCACATAGGGCACGCGGGCGAATAGCTCCCGTTCCCACCCGCGCGGGTCGGCTTCGACGCGGCTATTGCGGTCAAAAATCATCGTCTTGCGGTCGGTGAGGTCATAGGCGTCCCACCCCGGATTGCCCGTTTTGGCGAAGCGGATGAAGGCATCCATGACGGTGTTGCTCATCGCCTGTTGCGGCTCCGTGGGGTTGGGGACCGTGCCGAACGAAAGCCCAATGTCATCGGTGTGCTTGGCATCCTCAAAATCGAGTTGGTAGACAAAGGTGTTCACATTTCCCGTCCGCGCCCGTGCCTCGGCCTCCTCCACTTGGCCCCGCCAACTGCGCGCGGCGGTGACGATGCGGTGGAATAGCTTGGTGGCGTCGTCCTGCGGATAGCGCGCACGGAATTGCGCGACGACCCACTTGGGATCAATGTCCACCTTCATTTCGGGACCAATGCGCTCCGCCAAATTGTCCATCGTTAAGCCCAACAAAGGCGGCTTATCGGGCGCAAAGAACGCGCGCGTTTCCGCCACGGTATTGCCCAATAGCATCGGGATATGGTTCGATTGCGGCGCGGCATCGGGCCAAAACGGATGGCGGTGCAGGTTCCGCATATCCAGCACGGGGCCGAAATAGACGCCTCCGCCAAGGATCGGGTCGGTCGCGGATAAGGCCTCGACCAACGCCTCAATCGGCGCGGTTGCGGGGTCCACGCCTGCACCCAATTTGCCAAGAAACGCCGCCGCGCGTTTGCGGGCATTCAGCGGGCCGGACGCGGTGACCTGCTGCCCACTCATGGTAATCGCCTTGTGGAACAGGCCCTTGGCCTCCGGCATCGCCATCAGAGTCGCAATCTTCGCCCCGCCGCCCGATTGGCCGAACACCGTGACGTTATCGGGATCGCCGCCAAAAGCCGCAATGTTCCGCTGCACCCATTTTAAGGCGAGGATGAGGTCGAGTTGGCCATTGTTGCCGCTATCGGGGAAGCGGTTGGGCATATAGAGATAACCGAACGCGTTGAGCCGATGGTTGACGGTGACAACGACCACATCGCCGCGATCCGCCAGCACCACCCCGTTGTTGAGCGGGTCGGTGACCGAGCCAGTCGAATACGCGCCGCCGTGGAAATAGACCATGACGGGCTTTTGCTCGCGTCCGCGAATCCAGTTGCTAAAAACATTGAGGAACAAGCAATCCTCACTGTGCGGCGCATATTGTAATCCGCGTTGCGGGGAAACATTTGTCGCCACAGGCCTTAAAGCTCTTGGTTCAATCGGGTCTGGCGCCAGATTCGCAAATCCGTCCGCGTCCGAAGGTGCAACTGCTTTTCCAAACCGCACAGCCGTTCCATACCGAATGCCTTTGCACGCGAATGTCTCAAATCTATCAGGTGGACTGGGATGTTTGGGGTAACCGCGATAGGTGCCGGATGGCGCATAAAAATCGCGATGCATCGCAGGTTGCCACGAAAGAGCAGGACTGGCCATCAGGCCCATCGCCGTTAACGCCACACCCGCACCCAAAACGGCACGCCGCGTTAGCCCTCCCTCCTTTAGGGGGGAGGGTTGGGTG
>JBGSSR010000122.1:0-18613 GCA_041736905.1 Sphingomonadaceae bacterium
GCATCAGCGCGTCAACGGGCGGGCGGTCGGCGAGCAACGGCGCTAGCCGAGCCAAGGCCTGCTCCGCCTGTCCCGCTTGCAACAACTTATTGGCCTCTATTATCACCGATTGCATCGTCACCCCCGCATTAGTGCGCGAATACTAGCGCGGGGGTGATGGTGGTGACAATGGGCAAACCAGTTAGGAAGTGGTGAGTTTCAACTCCCCGTCGCCTTCCTCCACGCGCACCGTGCTGCCATCGGGGACTTGGCCGGCGAGGATGAGGTCCGCCAACGGATCCTGCACATAGCGCTGCACCGCGCGTTTCAGCGGGCGCGCGCCATAGACTGGGTCGTAACCAACACGCCCCAACCACGCCATTGCACCATCGGTCAGGTCCAATGTAATTTTCCGATCGTCGAGCAGTTTCTGCACGCGTTTGACCTGTATCGCCACAATCGGCGCCATGTGGCTGGCGGCCAAGCGGTGGAACAGGATGACTTCATCCAACCGATTGAGGAACTCGGGGCGGAAATGCCCGCGCACGACCTCCATCACTTGCGGTTCGACATCCTCCACCTTTTGCTCGTCGGTCATATTGGCGAGATACTGGCTGCCAAGGTTGGATGTCAGGATAATCAGCGTGTTGCTGAAATCCACCGTCCGCCCATGGCTGTCGGTTAGGCGGCCATCGTCGAGCACTTGTAACAATATGTTGAACACATCGCTGTGCGCCTTTTCAACTTCATCGAACAGCACGACTTGGTAAGGCCGCCGCCGCACAGCCTCGGTCAACACGCCGCCTTCTTCGTACCCGACATAGCCGGGAGGTGCGCCGATAAGCCGAGCAACCGCGTGCTTTTCCATATATTCGCTCATGTCGATCCGCACCATGGCGCGGTCGTCGTCGAACAGGAATTGGGCGAGCGCTTTGGTCAGTTCGGTCTTGCCGACACCTGTGGGGCCAAGGAAGAGGAAGCTGCCAAGCGGGCGGTTCGGGTCTTGCATTCCCGCGCGCGACCGGCGCACGGCCTTTGCAACAGCGGTCACCGCGTCCGCCTGCCCAATGACGCGCTTGCCCAGCCATTCCTCCATCGCGAGCAGTTTTTCGCGTTCGCCCTCCAACATTTTATCCACGGGGATGCCGGTCCATTTGGAGACGATGCCGGCGATGTCTTCCACCGTCACTTCCTCGCGCAACATGGCGCCTTTTGCGGCGTTGCCAGCTTCGGCCAATTGCCGTTCAAGGTCGGGGATGCGTCCATATTGCAGTTCGCCCGCCTTGGCGAGGTCGCCGGTGCGTTGCGCTTGGTCAAGCTCGATCCGCGCGGCGTCGAGAGCCTCTTTCAGCTTAGCCTCGGCGCCGATTTTGTCCTTCTCCGCCTGCCAACGTCCCGTCAAGGATGCGGATTCTTCTTCCAAATTGGCGAGGTCGGCTTCGATTTTGGTCAGGCGGTCCTTCGACGCAGCATCGGTCTCTTTTTTGAGCGCCATTTGCTCAATTTTTAGCTGAATGATCCGCCGGTCGAGCGATTCAATCTCCTCGGGCTTACTCTCCACCTCCATGCGGATGCGCGACGCGGCCTCGTCCATCAGGTCGATGGCTTTATCGGGCAGGAAGCGGTCGGAAATATAGCGATGCGACAATGTCGCCGCCGCGACCAACGCCGCGTCGGTGATGCGCACGCCGTGGTGCAGTTCATATTTGTCCTTAATCCCGCGCAGGATGGAGACGGTGTCCTCCACCGTCGGTTCGCCGATGAACACGGGTTGGAACCGGCGTTGCAGCGCCGGGTCTTTCTCCACATGCTTGCGATATTCGTCGAGCGTCGTCGCGCCGATGCAATGCAATTCCCCGCGCGCGAGTGCGGGTTTTAAGAGGTTTCCGGCGTCCATCGCGCCTTCCGACTTGCCCGCACCGATCAGCGTGTGCATTTCGTCGATGAACAGGATAATCTCACCCTCGGCCTGCTTGACCTCGTCGAGCACGCCTTTGAGCCGCTCCTCAAATTCGCCGCGATATTTCGCGCCCGCGATCAGACTGCCCATGTCGAGCGACAGCAGGCGGCGGTGTTTGAGGGAATCGGGCACATCGCCGTTGACAATGCGCAACGCCATCCCTTCGGCAATCGCGGTTTTCCCCACGCCGGGTTCGCCGATCAGCACGGGGTTGTTCTTCGTTCGGCGGGCGAGGATTTGGACGGTGCGGCGGATTTCCTCATCGCGGCCAATCACGGGGTCCAATTTGCCATCACGCGCCGCCTGCGTCAGGTCGCGGGCGAATTTCTTGAGCGCGTCATAGCGGTCCTCGGCACTTTGCGTGTCCGCCGTGCGCCCGCCGCGTAGCTCGTTGATCGCGGTGTTGAGGCCATCTGCGGTGACGCCTGCTGCCTTCAACGCTTGGCCAGCGGCGGTGGTGGTAGCGAGCGCGAGCGCAAGCAACATGCGTTCAACGGTGACAAAACTATCGCCAGCCTTGGCCGCAACTTGCTCCGCGCTGTCCAGCACGCGCACCGCGTCATTGTTCAGCCCCGGCGTTTGCTGCGCACCGCCGCCAGATACCGCCGGAATTTTCGCCAGCGCCGCATCCACCGCCTGCGCCGCCGCCGGAGCATTGCCGCCCGCGCGTGTAATCAGCCCAGCGGCCATCCCCTCATTGTCCTCCAACAAAGCCTTCAGCAGGTGTTCCGCCGTGATTTGTTGGTGGTTCATGCGAATGGCGACCGTCTGCGCGGATTGCAGGAATCCCTTCGCGCGGTCGGTAAATTTTTCGAGATTCATGGGCCGTGGCCTCCCTCAATTTGGTGTTACGCATCCGATGTAGTGTTGCAAATTTGCAACACAAGGGGTGCGTTTCCTATGTGAGGGAATTGGGGAAAGGTTTGCCTCTTCGCAAGGGCCAAAGCGACGGGAGCTAAATAATCCCCACCGCTTTCCCCGCCGCCTCAAACCGTGCCAATATGTCCTGCACCTGCTCCGCCGTGTGTTCTGCGCAAAGCGAGCAGCGCAACAACGTCATCCCTGCGGGCGTTGCGGGCGGGCGTGCGAGGTTGACGTAGAGGCCATTGTGCAACAACGCCTCCCACATCATCGCACCCTTCTCAAGATCGGGCATTATAACCGCAATGATGGCGCTTTGGGGCGTTTCGGTCCCGAGTTTGAAGCCAAGGTCGGTCAATCCCTTGTGCAACGTCCGGCTGTTCGCCCACAAATGCTGGCGCTTTTCCTTGCCCTGCATCAGTTTGCGGACGGACACCGCGCTGGATGCCATCACGCTGGGCGGTAGGGCGGCGGTGAAGACATAGGGGCGGCAGACGAGGCGCATAACCTCAAATTTCGGGTGGTTCGATACGCAGAAGCCCCCGACCGTGCCGACCGATTTGCTGAACGTGCCGATGACGAAATCGACTTGATCGAGCACGCCCTGCGCCTCGGCCACGCCGCGCCCGTTTTCACCGATGAAGCCCATGGAATGCGCCTCATCGACCAGCACCATTGCGCCTGCTTCTTTCGAAACGCGGATCATTTCGGCGAGTGGCGCAATATCGCCCATCATCGAATAGACACCCTCAAGGATGACCAACTTTCCGGCATCGGCGGGCAGGCGTTTTAGGCGTTTTTCGAGCGCCTCCACATCGTTGTGTTTGAACGGTACAACCTCCGCATTGCCCATGGCGCAGCCGTCCCAAATGGACGCGTGGCTGTCGATGTCTAGGATGATATAGTCGCCCTTGCCCGCAATGGTGGAGATTATCCCCAAATTCGCTTGGTATCCGGTGGAGAACACCATGGCGTGGTCCATGTCGTAAAACTCACGCAACGCCGCCTCAACCGCGCGGTGCGGGGCGAAGGTGCCGTTGAGCACCCGGCTGCCCGTGGTGCCTGCGCCAAAATCCTCATACGCCTGCTTTCCCGCGGCAATAACGTCTTCGTCAAAGGTCATGCCCATGTAGTTGTAAGTGCCGAGCAGGATTGTTTCCTTGCCATTGCAAATGGCGACGGTGGGCGACAGCACGCGCTCCATCACTAGATTGAACGGGTCGGTCACGCCGGTGGCAAGCAGCCCTTCGCGCATCGCGATCAGGCCATCGAATTTGGAAAACAGGTCGGTCATTGTTGTGCGCCCTTATGCGGTCAGCTTTGCAACGGCATCGACCAGTTGGCCGAGGTTCTCGATTTCCGCTTGCATATTCATGGTGATGACGATGTCGAATTCATCCTCAATCGCGGCAACGAAGTCCATGACGGTTAGGCTGTCCCATTCCAAATCGCCTGCGAAAGTGGTGGCTTCGGAAAGCGCCACGCCCTTTTTATTGAACGGTTCAATTTGTGCGGTAATGGTTTCGTATAGAGCGACGCGGTCGGTCATGGGTTTTCCTAACGTTTTGGTTGGCGCAAGCGCGCCGTATAGCGCAGCCTTGCCAATATTCAGCCCGCTTTGGCAAGGGAATATGGCGGCAAAAGGGCAGGGCGGAGTCCCTAATGGGAAGGCCGAATGCGAACACTTGCGATTGCGCCGTCATTCGACCATATGACGAAGGATGACAGACATGGCTCTCCCCCGCGCTTTTTCCTCGGCGAAGGCCGATCCTATCGCCCTTGCAAAAGGCTTGATTTTCGTTGCGTTTTTGGTGTGGATTACCGTCATTGTCGGCGGCATCACGCGCCTGACTGAGTCGGGACTGTCCATCACCGAATGGGATCCGGTCAAGGGTATCTTGCCGCCGCTAACCGATGCTGCGTGGCGGGAGGCGTTTGAGAAATATAAGACGATCCCCGAATATGTCCTGATTAATGGCCCAGCGGGGATGGACTTGTCCGATTTTAAGGTCATTTTCTTTTGGGAATGGGTGCACCGCATTTTGGGGCGCTTGGTCGGGTTGAGCTTGATTGTTGTCACGACATGGGCGTGGATACGCGGCACCATTCCGGCGGGGTATAAGCCGCGCTTGCTTGCGCTCATCGCGCTCGTCGGTCTGCAAGGCGCGTTCGGTTGGTATATGGTGGCGTCGGGGTTGGCGGTGCGCACCGATGTTAGCCATTTCCGCTTGTCGATGCACTTGCTCACCGCGCTGATCATTTTAGGTGGGCTCACGTGGACTATCCTTGACCTGCGGCATCAGGACAAAGGCCCCGCAAAGCTGACCTCAACCGGCTTGTGGATTATTGCCGTGTTGTTCATCCAACTGTTGCTCGGCGCATGGGTCGCGGGATTAAACGCGGGCTATGTCGCGGGCGATTGGCCTTTGATGCAGGGGCAATTTTTTCCCGCTGGCATTGATTGGAGCCAAGGGGTTGGCTTTGCCCTGACGCATGACCCGATATTGCTGCATTGGCTGCACCGATGGTGGGCGTGGGTTGCCGTTGCCGCATTGGTCGTGCTGGCGCGCGCGGCGAAGAAGGCGGGTGACCGGCGCGCATCCGTTGCTTTGCACAGCGCCTTTGGCGTGCAAATCATCCTAGGCATAGCCACTGTAATGACCGGCATGAACCTGCACACCGCCGCCACGCATCAGGCGGTCGGCGCGCTGGTTGTGGTCGCCACCATGTGGTGCGCGCATGTTATTGGTCGCCGCGCCTAATGCACGCCATGGCCTGCCTCTATACGCTGTTTGATAGCTTGGAGGTGGCGAAAGATGTGGCGCGAGTGATGCTGAGCGAACGACTGGTCGCGTGTGCGAACATCCATGCTCCCTGCCATTCGCTGTATAATTGGCAGGGCGAAGAGGCACAGTCGGCGGAAATCCCCGTGCTGTTCAAAGTGCCTGCCGAGGGAGCGGATGGGGCGGCGGCAAGGCTCGCCGAACTCCACCCTTACCAAACCCCCGCAATCGTGGTCTGGGCCGCCGAAACGACACCCGATTACGCCGCGTGGCTGAATGCGGAAACGCAGGGATGATGGACCGCCCGGCCTTCGCGAAGGGGGCGTTTGCGTTGCCCTTGTTGGCTAAGGCAAGCGCACTATTTGCCGATAATGGTGAACCGCGCCGATGGGCTATCGGCTTTGCTCCACCCGTTGATGCACCGTTGTTCTCCACTACTAAAACCCGCGTCCGGTCGGGGCGTGTGGGCGAAGTCCAATTGATCGTTGAGCGGCGCTACCAGTTTGAGCATTTGGGCCGCGGGTTCCGGCTTGTCTCGACGCTAACCGATATAAGCGACAACGCCCCGCCGCGATTGTCGCGCATGCTGCGTGCTGGTATAGACCCGCTGGCGGGCCTCGCCATCGCCTTCACCATCGATGCCAGCGGGCGACAGGTCGAAGTGGAGAACTTAGGACAAATATGGGGGCATGTTTCCGCCGCCATCACACGCATTGCGGCATCCGCTGACAGCTCGGCCCAAAGCGGGCCGATGTTGCAAAGCATATCAGCCATTGACGACAAAGGTCGCCGCGCCTTGTTGCTCAACGAAGTCTATGATCTTATCCGATTTTCGGGGCGGGGCGATGTGATGGGCCATAGCGTCGCAGGCAATATGGTGTCTGTGGTTGAACAAGCGGCGGGTGATTGGCAACTGACCGCTGGCGTCCATCCATTGAGCGGCCTTTGCTGGCAATTGGACAAAGCGTTCGTCGGCGCAACCCCGCCGCGTCACGGAATCGCGGGGTCAGCGATGCGAATTCGGGTGTAGGGTATTATTTTACCCGTCTGTTGAGGGGCGGTTATGCTTGACTTTGTGTCCACCGCAGGCCAATGGCCAACGCCGATGGGGTGACGTGGTGCAGCAATGGCGGTGCCGATTCGTTGCCCTGACATCCGAATTTTGCAATCAAGGAACTTAAGCCCATGAAGGCGCTGACAAAGCTGACCAAATCGGTGCGTCCGCAAGATGTGGAGAAAAAGTGGATATTGATCGACGCCGAGGATCTCGTCGTTGGTCGTTTGGCCTCCACTGTCGCCAACATCCTGCGCGGTAAGCACAAACCATCGTTCACCCCGCACGTTGATTGCGGCGACCATGTCGTTATCATCAATGCGGAAAAGGTGCGTTTCACTGGTAACAAGTTGAAAGACAAGCGTTACTATCGTCACACCGGCTACATCGGTGGGATTAAAGAAACCAGCCCCGCGAAAATCCTCGAAGGGAAATTCCCTGAGCGCGTCGTGGAAAAGGCCGTGGAGCGTATGGTTCCCCGTGGTGCTTTGGGCAGCGCGCAAATGCGTTGCCTGCATGTTTATGCTGGTTCCGAGCATCCCCATGGCGGCACCCAGCCCGAAACGCTGGATTTCGCAAGCCGCAACCGTAAGAATAAGGTGACCGCATAATGGCCGACCTCAACGAACTTGACACCATCGTCGCCGACGCAGTTCCAAATCCTGCGGGCAATGGTCCCCAAATCGCCGCTATCTTGCGTGAGCAAGAATTGGACGCACAAGGCCGCGCCTATGCAACCGGCCGTCGTAAAGACGCTGTTGCCCGCGTGTGGTTGAAGCCCGGCACCGGCAAAATCACGGTCAATGGCCGCGATCAGGAAGTGTATTTTGCACGTCCCACGCTGCGCCTTGTCATCAACCAACCGTTCGGCATCACCGACCGCGTTGGGTCGTATGACGTGAACATCACTGTCAAGGGTGGTGGTCTGTCGGGTCAAGCGGGCGCTGTCCGTCATGGTATTGCGACTGCTTTGTCGAAATACGAACCCACATTGCGCACCACGGTGAAGCGCGCTGGCTTCCTCACCCGCGATAGCCGTGTGGTTGAACGTAAGAAATATGGTAAGGCGAAGGCTCGTAAGAGCTTCCAATTCTCGAAGCGTTAATCGCGACGGTTTTGGCAATCATGCCTATGTCACACAAAAAGGTCCGGTTCGCCCTGCGCGCGCCGGGCCTTTTGTTTTTGGCGGGCGGTGCAATGGCAATGTCGGCCTGTGGCGGGCAGGGGCCGGACAAGGAACCAGCGGCGGAAGTTGTGTTGGCTGATGGTGCCGATATAGCGCTGCCCACCGCCGATACAAAGCCAAACGAGGGTGAAACCCCAGGCTTTGCCAGCGTCGCGCCGACGGGAGGCCCCGCCGCGTCTGTGGCTTTGCCGGCCCCCGATGGGCAGCAGTCCGTCACCGGTACCATCATAGATTTTGTATGTAATCCCGATACGCCCGTCAGCAGCGAGGATGCGAATCCACCCGCCGCATGCGAACTCATCATCCGTACCGATGCGCGCGGCGACCGGCGGATGCTGTGCGATGTGGCGCCTTGTGACGCATGGACGGCACGTGGCAATTTACCGCAAGGGATACGCGGGCTGCAGGCGGAGGCTTGGATTACGCTGGCCGATACCTATAACGCGGCGGGCAATCCGACCGGCCGAGTGGCGAAGGTAACGCGGCTGAACGTCGCATATACCAAAACGCCCTAATCCTTATCGTCGAACGGGTTGGTGCTGGACCGGCAGTGCAATCGCACCGGCACCGCGCCAAAATCCAAATCCTTGCGAATCCCATTGACCAGATAGCGTTTGTAGCTTTCCGGCAAGTCATCCGTGCGTGTGCCGAACAGCACGAACGTCGGTGGGCGGTTGCGCGCCTGCGTCATGTAGCGCAGCTTGATGCGCTTACCGCCTGGTGCTGGTGGCGGGTTTTGCATGATGGCAAATTCGAACCAGCGATTCAGCGCCGATGTGCTGACGCGGCGGTTCCATGCCTCACGCGCGGCAAATGCGGCGCGCATCAGGTGGTCGATACCCTTGGCACGAATGGCGGAGACTGTGACGATGGGCACGCCCTTCAGCTGCGCCAAACCTTCGTCCAATGCGCCGCGAATACCGGTGAGCAGGCTGGATCCATTTTCCGCGACATCCCATTTGTTGATGGCGATGATGAGGGCACGGCCCTCCTGAATCACGTTATCCGCGATCTTTAGATCCTGATGCTCAAGGCCCAATGTGGCATCGAGTAGCAACACCACAACCTCGGCAAAATCAATCGCGTGGCGGGCATCGGCAACGGCGAGCTTTTCCAATTTTTCCGTCACCCGCGCCTTTTTGCGCATACCGGCGGTGTCGATTAAGCGCACGCGGCGGTGGCGTAGGGCCTCGTCTTCGGCTTGTTCATCCAACCAGACGTAATCGGTGGAGATGGAATCGCGGGTGATGCCAGCCTCCGGGCCCGTAATCATGCGTTCTTCGCCCAACATCGCGTTGACCAGCGTGGATTTGCCCGCATTCGGGCGGCCCACGATGGCGAGTTTCAGGATGGCGTCGGGGGCCTCATTATCCTCCTCTGGCTCCGCTTCCCACCCATCGATATAGGGCAGGACGCCTTGGAACAGATCGGCCATGCCCTCCCCATGTTCGGCGGAAATGGCGATGGGTTCGCCAAGGCCAAGCGCGTAGCTTTCGTAAATGCCAGCCGACGCTTGCTTGCCCTCTGCCTTGTTAACGGCAAGCACAACGGGCTTATCAGTGCCGCGCAGCCAGCGGGCGATTTCTTCGTCCAAAGGCGTCACGCCGACGCGGCCATCGATGAGGAACAACGATACTTCGGCTTCGGCCACCGCCGCCTCGGTCTGCGCACGCATCCGGCCGGGCAGGGTGGCGGCATCGTCGTCCTCATAGCCAGCGGTATCGATGATGCGGAATTCAAGGTCGAACAACCGCCCGTCGCCCTCCCGCCGGTCACGGGTCACGCCCGGTTGGTCATCAACCAGCGCGAGTTTCTTGCCCACCAAACGGTTGAACAGGGTCGATTTGCCCACATTGGGGCGGCCAACAATGGCGATGGTCGGTTTCATATCTATGTTTTCCAATAGCCCGCCGGTGCCCAGACGGGCTATGGCACAGGACAGGCTTTAACGCATGGCCGTGATTTGGCCGCTTTCATCGAGAATGTAAAGCATGCCGCCCGCAACTATCGGGGGCAGGCTGATGGGGGCATCAACTGTGGCGAGGGGCGTGATGGCACCATCGGCCAATGAAACCTGCGCGATTTCACCTTGGCTGTTGGCGACAATCAATCGCCCACCGGCCAGAACGGGACCAGTCCAGCGGATGGCATCCTTTTTCTTTTCCATATTGCGGAAAGCGGGCAATTCGGCAATCCAGCGGATACGCCCCGACCCGCGCGCAACGGCCATCAACTTTGCGTCATTGGTCAAAACGAACACCCACTCGCCCGATACGGCGGGGGTTGCGATGCCCGCGATGTTGAGTTCCCAAATACGTTGGCCGGTGACCAATTCATAGGCGGCCATGCGCCCGCCTTGGCCCACGGCATAGACGCGGCCATTGTCGATGACGGGATCGGCGTCAATGTCGGTTAGCGTCGAAACGCTGGTCGCGATGCTGGTCCGCGACAGGGCGTCGGCCCACAAATTCTGACCATTTTCAAAACGATAAGCGGTCAATTCGCCGGTCGAATAGCCCGCAATCACGGTTGCTTGCGCAGCAGCAGGAGCGGCAACGCCAAAGATGCTCGCCTTGCCTACGCTGCCCGTTTCAGTCCAATTGACCTTGCCCGTGGCCTGCGCCACTGCGTAAATCTGATTGTCCTGTGTCATCACATAGATGTTGCCGTTGGCCAGGGTCGGCGCACCACGCAAGGGTCCAGCAGGGCGCACTTTCCAAAGCGAGGTGCCATCGGTGGCCGACATGGCCTCCACATCGCCCGCGCCGTTGGTGGCATAAACGCGGCCACTTTCGACCGCCACACCGCCACCAAAGACCGACTTTTCGCCATCGTTGCTGGCCGAAACCTGATGCGTCCATTGCGGCGCACCCGAGGCGGCGTCAAAGGCATGAACGACGCCAGCAATGTCGATAACGAACAATTGACCGCCGCTCACCACTGGGGTTGCGGCAAGGCGAGCTTGCTTATTGCTACCAGCGATTTGGCGCGACCATGCGGGGCTAAGGGTGGCAGGCAGGGCGACGTGGCCCATGGCTTTCGCCGCATTACCGCCGGGTTGTGCCCAATTGGGGTTTGCCACCGCCGCCGGAACAATCACCGCAACGCCGTTCAGCGCTGGATCGACTTTGTTATCCGACTCAACGCCCAAAATGGGGATGCGTTTACCGATGGTCGGCGTTTTCTTTTCGTCGCCATCGCCCTTGAAAATGCTGCACCCGCTCACCGCGATGGCCAGAGACAGGATGAGCGCGCCGCGCCCGATGATTCCGCTGCTGCGTGTGAAGTGTCGCATCCTTGCCATCCTTACTTAATTCGTGTCAGCGGCGATATGTGCCGCATTGGCGCTGAGCCCAAGATGAACGGCCTATTCAGCCGTTTTCTTTGCCTTTTCTTCCGCCTCAACTGTCTTTTTCAAATCAATATCAATGCCCAATTGGCTGGCCAATAGAGTTGCGCGCGACCGGATGGTGGGGGGCACATCCTTATCCTCGGCTAAGGATTTGAATAGTGCGCCCGCTTCTTTTTTTTGACCTGCCTTCAACATGGCAAGGCCGGTGAGTTCGCCCGCGGTGCCAAAGAATGGCTCGCTCTTTTTCGCCATGGGGGCGAGACGTTTGATGACGTCGGCGGGCTTCATCGTATCATATTCAATGATTGTCTGACGGATGACTGCCATATCGCGGAATGCCTTGGGGAACGCGGTGTTCGCCGCAACCTTGGCGTAGAGTGCCGCGGCTTCTTTGCTCTTCCCCTGCTTCGCAAGGATACCCGCCTGCATCATTTGCGCGCTAGCCTGATAGCCGACAGAACCCTCTTTACCGATAGTTTCAAAGGTTTTCAGCGCGTCGGCCTGTTGCGTCGGATTGGGCGAATTGGCGGCGTCCATCGCCTTAATATAGCTTTCGGCGGTGACGCCGTTCGCTTTGGCCAAGTTGTTTTGGTATAGGATATACCCGCCCCATGCCGCGATGATGGCGATAATGCCGCCAAGCAACCACCAACCATAGGTTTTCAGGAACGATTCCATATCGCCGCGCCGGACGGCATCGTCCACTTCGCGCAGGAATACGTCGCTACTATCGGGTGTTTTGCCCTTTTCAGGGGTGGGTTCAGGCGCTTTTGCCAAGGAAAACTCCGTAATCAATCATGCCATCGCACCCCACGTCGGGGCAGGGGCGAGGCCAAAATACATGTGGCCCCCGCATAGCGGTGAAGGCAGGGTTATGACAAGGGGGAAAGGGCAGCCTTGGCCTTAACCGGCTTTTTCCATCAGCTTAAATCGCTTGGCCAAACGCCCCGGCATCCACTTCGCAGCAAAGGCAAGGCGTTTGGCGGTTACTCCGACGGGGATGTGCACGCGCTCCCCATGCACCACGTCCCATGCGGCGGTGGCGACGTCCTCCACCGGCGTGAATTCCAATCCGGCGCCAATCACGACTTCGCGGGTGGTATGGTTGCTGCCCGATGGTGTTTGGTTGAGCAAGGGCGTGTCGATGAAGCTGGGTAAGATCGCCCGCGCCTTTATCCCGCGCGCGGCCAGTTCAATGTCCCATGCCTCGGTCAATGCGCGGACGGCGAATTTGGTGGCGCTATATATGCTCAAACCAGCGGACCCGTAATAGGCGCTGGCCGACGACGTGTTGAGGATAACCGCCATTTCGCCGCCGCGCGCTGCCGCCTCTAGCAAGGGCATACAGGCGCGTGTGCCATTGATCACGCCGGTCAGGTTGACGCCGATCAGCGTATCGACTTCCGCATCGCTATTGGCGTCAATCGGTCCGCCAATGCCGACGCCTGCGTTATTGTGCAGAACATTAAGCGCGCCGCCGCTCCATGCGGAAAGTTCCAACATCAAATTCGCCCATGCGGCACGGTCGGTCACGTCGAGGGTGAAGGCTTGGCCCTGTCCGGTGGGCAACATCGCGACCGTCTCCGCCGCGCCCGCCGCGTTAATGTCGGCCACCACGACGCGCCAGCCTTCCGACGCAAATTTAGCCGCAACGGCGCGGCCAATGCCGCTGCCCCCGCCGGTGATGAGGATGGTTTTGGCCATCAATGGCTCCCGCTTAGATTGTCTCAAAATTATTGTAGCAATGCCATGTAAAAATGGCTGCGCTTCCTCTATGCGGTGCCCATTCGGCGGTCAATGCGCGCGCCGCCTTTTCGGAGGGGCGCTCCTCCAAACCCATGATACGTTTCAGGCTTTCCTGCACCGCGAGGTCACCGGCGGGGAACACATCCGCGCGGCCTTCGGCAAACAACAAGTATATTTCCGCCGACCATCGGCCAATGCCTTTGACGGCGGTCAGCATGGCAATCGCCGCTTCGTCATCCTCCGGCAACGCATCGAGCGCGAGGTCGCCGGATAGGGTCAATTCCGCCAACGACCGCGCATAGCCCTGCTTTTGCCGTGACAGGCCGCACGCGCGTAAGGCATCGTAATCGCGGGACAAGAGGACATCGGGCGCGGTTGCTTCGCCCAATTCAGCCTCCAACTTGCGCCACACCGATGCGGCGGCGTGGACGCTGACCTGTTGCCCGACGATGGTGCGGAGCAGGGTTTGATACCCCCGCTCGCGCAACCGTGGTTCGGGGTACCCCGCAATGCCAAGCGCACGTTCAATACGCGGTTCCTGCGCCGCCAGTGCGTCGAGCGAGGCCTTTAACTGGTCGGCGGCAATGCCCATTTAGAGTTGGATCAAAGTGACCGGCGCGCCCGCTGCACTTCCGCCATTGACGGTCCAGCGCATCACTTTCATCCCGCCCTCATTGGTTGGGCCAGTTTCGGTGTTGTTGGTGACGATGGTACCATTGGTGCGCACGGTGAATGTGCCGTTGGTCTGTTTCAGGCCAAGCTGCTCCATTTCTTTTGACGTACCGGCGCCTCCGCCCATGATACCGGACATCATCGCCATCGATCCAGAAGCGTTGGTGTTGTTGACAAATGCGGGTGCGGACACCTGCACCTTGTTATCGTCCCAGCGCGTGATCGTCAGGAACGGTTGGCCCGTTGGCAAATCGGCGATGAGCGGAAAGCCGAAATTGTCGTTTAACGTACCGCTAGTTTTATAGACAACTCTAAACGTGCCGGCTTGCACCCATTGAACGCTTTCCCATCCACGTTGGCGTTCTAGACGGTCGGTAAACTGCTTAATCGTTGCGGGGTCGGCGGGATTGATCCCGCCCAGCATCGCCTGCATTTCCTCTGCCTCTTTGGTCTTGCGCGCGATTTCGTCGTCATATTGTTTGCGTTGCGCCGCGACTTCTTCGCTGGTGCATTCGCGCTCGGCGTAAGGGTTTGGCTCTTCGGCATAGGCGCCATCGCTCGCAGCAGCATCTGCCGCTGCCGCACTTGCGGCTTCTGTCGCCGCCTCAGCCGCCGCCGCTCCTGCATCCGCCGCTGCTGCATCCGCCGCCGCATCAGATGGCATTTCCACGGCTTCTACCGCTTGGGCAGCGCCATATTCCGGGCTGGCATAGCGGTCGTAATATATGCTGCTGCCTACTTCGCCATAGCAATAGGGCTTAAATTCGTAGTTGGTCTTGGATTTCGCTTCTTCCATCATCATCATGGCCAGCGTGATGACCTGCACATCGCCGGAATAGCTGAAAGAATACGTCCCGTCTGCATTGATAACCGCCTCCGAAGTGAATTCACCGGGAAGGGTAAGGCACCCCGAAAGCGCCAGCGCACTGACCGAGACCATGGAAATGGTGGCGATTTTCTTCAACATCATGGCAAATTCTCCCCGTAAGCGATTATAATCCGGCCTTAATAGACGCCGCGTACAGCGCAATGGCCGCCGCATTGGACACGTTCAATGATTCCATTCTGGCATGGATCGGCAATTTGGCAAGCGAATCGCAATGTTGCTGAATATTATGCCGCATCCCGTCGCCCTCCGCGCCCAGAACCAGCGCGTTTTTGCCGACGGTCAGCGCGTTTTCTAGCGTGAGTTCGGTATGGCCAGTAAGCCCAATGCGCCAATAGCCCGCCTCGGCAATTTCCTCCAACGCACGGGCCAGATTGACGACGCGCACCCACGGCACGGATTCCAGCGCGCCAGAGGCCGCCTTTGCCACCACACCCGATTCGGGGGGGGCATGCCGGTCCTGCGTTACTACGCACACGGCGTTAAACGCCGCCGCGCTGCGGAAAATCGCGCCGACATTGTGCGGGTCGGTGACTTGGTCAAGCACCAGCACGGGGCGGTTATTGTCGCGCCCATCCACCAACGCATCCTCAAGGAACACGTCGTCAAGCGGTTGGACCAGCGCCACCAGCCCCTGATGCGGCGCTTCCTTGGGCGTCAGTCGGCCCAAATCCGCGACATCGCAATATTGCACAGTGACGCCATCGGGGACATCCAAAGTGGCCAACGCATCGCGCGTTGCCAGCAATTTCATCACCTCACGGTCTGGATTGTCCAATGCAGCCTCAACGGCGTGCCGTCCCCAGAAATAGATCGCCTTTTGTTTCGGCGTCTTATGTTTGCCTCGTTTTGCCATGGCGCAGGCCTAGCCGAAAGGCGCACGGTGGGGAAGGGGCGAACGACAGGCGGTTATTTATTCTTCTCGCCCGGCAAATCCTCATCGCCCCAAATGGCGTCGCGATTGATATAGCCCAACCGGCCGGACACATCGAACAGGCACCATGTGGCGGTGCAATCCGTAATCTTGCCCACTACGCCCTTTTCTACGCGCCAGCCGATGCCGGCGTTATCGGCAGCGGAATTGCGCAAAGGCTCCGGCCCTTCGGCGATGACCACGGCGGTGCGGGTGGTGCTGAGCAATTTTAAGTGCATCCAGCCCTGATCGCCGTCCATATCCTCCACCTTGCGCCAATCGGCCTCTTTGGCGACGACTTTCAGCGGCATATATTTGCGTTGATAGACCCATTTGATGGGGTAAGAATCGCGCGGTCCGGTGCGCATATACGCCTTATCATCGCGCAGGCTCATCCAATACGGGTCCACCGCCGATTTCGCCTGCGCAAATAATGCACCCGCCGTGCCCAGCATGGCGGTCGCCACCAAAGCACCGGCAAGGGCGAATCGATTAGCCCTTGAAATATGTGCGGATTTCGCGCGCTGCGTCATGATTACCCCTGAAACTTGCTTTGTCGTTTGTTGCGTTGATAATAGCGTTAATCGCGGCCCACGCGCAACCGCCTCACTTGACCTTTTTCGCCATCGTGCCATAGCGGGAACCATGCCCAATTCGCACAAAACGCCACCAAAAGTTATCGTAACCCGCCGCCTGCTGCCCGCGACCGAGGCGCGGATGGCGGAGTTGTTCGATTGTGAGTTTAACTTAAGCGATGAGGCGATGGATCGCGAGGCATTGGTTGCCGCGATGCAGCGGTGTGACGTGCTGGTCCCGACGGTCACCGACCATCTGGACGCGGACATGATCGCAGTGGCTGGTGAGCGGGTAAAACTGATTGCCAGTTTCGGCACCGGTTTTGACCACATCGACCTGAAAGCGGCGCGGGCGAAGGGCGTGATTGTCACCAACACGCCCGGCGTTTTGAGCGAAGATACCGCCGATATGACCTTGACCCTTATCCTCACTGTTACGCGCCGTTTTGCGGAAGGCGTGCGGATGCTGGGTGCGGGGAAGTGGCGCGGATGGGGCCCCAATGTGCTGCTCGGTCACCGTGTGGCGGGCAAAACTTTGGGCATCGTCGGTATGGGCCGCACGGGGGAAGCGGTGGCGCGGCGCGCGCGGGCGTTTGGGTTGAATGTCGTCTACACGAAACGCCGCCGCCTGCCCGCACCGATAGAGGCGGAATTGGGCGCGACGTTTGAACCGGACCTCGACCGACTGCTCGCGCGGTGCGATATAATTAGTCTGCACACGCCATTGACGGCGGAAACCGAAAACCTCATCGATGCCCGCCGCATTGGACTGATGAAGCCCGACGCCCTGTTTATCAACACCGCGCGCGGGGAGTTGGTGGATGAGGAGGCGTTGGTCGCCGCATTGCGCGAAGGACGGCTGGGCGGCGCAGGGTTGGATGTGTTTCGCCATGAGCCGATGGTCAACCCCGACCTGCTTGCCCTTCCCAACGTCGTCTGCTTGCCGCATATGGGCAGCGCCACTTATGAAGCCCGAGAGGCGAGCGGCGACAAAGTCATCGCCAACATCCGCGTGTGGAGTGATGGGCATAGGCCACCGGATCAGGTTTTGGAGGGGTGGCTTTAGGCCGCTTGCCGCTTAATCAGCATGGCGCGAACGATAACTGCGCCAACGCTTAACGCGGCAATGACTTCCAACGCGGGAAAGGCAAACGGTAGTGCGCACAGCAAGACGGCGAACACCGGCAATACCCATTGCGCCGCGCCGCTGATCGTTAAGCGGTCGCGAACAAACCAAAGTCCGAACATGTAAATGGAAAGCGGAATGGCAACCGCCAGATCGCCCTGCTGCACCGTCGTTTTCGCCTCCGCCGACAGCGTATCGACTAGCACGCCAAAGCCCGCGCCAACTGCCGCCGCGCTGGCGAACACGAAGAAATGGCCATAGCCCCATTGCAACGCATGATTGAGCGCATTGGTCGGCAAATGCTCCTCATGCGAAAAATACATCCACCACATCGCAAAGCAGATGACGAGAGCGGAAAGGGCGGTGTGCACTTGGCGGATGTCAAATTCCGCCGCCCACGACGCCTGCAACGCGGTCACGGCCGAGAGCAAAATCTCACCCAGCACGATAATCATCAACAGGCCGTAACGTTCCATAATGTGATGCCTGTGCCACGGCGTCGCATCGCCGCGCTCCGCCAGCGCGGGCACGGACAGTTCAATGATAACGCCGAGGCCGAGCAAGGGCAGCATATAGGGCGTCTCTGCCCCCGCCATCTACCATGTCGCCACCCAATAGACTTGGGCCAACACAATGCCGATTGCATAACGCAACGCTGTACGCCGGTGCAGCAGATCGCTATACGCGGCGCGAAGCCATAGCATCACCATGCCAATGCGCATGATGACATAGCCCAAGACGACAATGGAATTGTCGAGTTCTCCGGCAAACCGGCTTACCCCCGCCGCCAACACCAACGCGCCCG
Source organism: Sphingomonadaceae bacterium (assembly GCA_041736905.1). Lineage (GTDB taxonomy): Bacteria > Pseudomonadota > Alphaproteobacteria > Sphingomonadales > Sphingomonadaceae > JBGSSR01. The sequence goes on from JBGSSR010000122.1 coordinate 17,899, forward strand.
CCATAATGACAAAGGTCAACAAACGGAAAACGCCGTCGTCATTGTCATAGGCGCTGGCGAACCAAGTGTAATTCATCCATGCCCACCAAATCGCGAAGAAGGTAAAGCTATAGCCTATTATCCCCTGCACACTGTGCAATTCGGCAATGGCATGGTGCAATTCCGCCGCCGCCGCCGCGATGGCGATAACAGTGATGAGGTCGAACAATAACTCTAACGGCGTTGCCGCGCGGTGCGCCTCATGCGGGTCGCGGGAGGACATGGATTGGGAAAAACGCTGCAGACTGACTGGCATAAAGTGGCTTTCTGAGATTAGCTTTTGGGTGCGTAGGTCTGCTCCTCGCTTGGAAACATCCGCGCCTTTACTTCCTCTGCATATTGCGCGACCGTTTGGTCAATGATTTCGGCCATGTTGTTATATCGTTTTACAAAGCGCGGGGTGCGTTCGAATAGGCCCAGCATGTCCTCCGTGACCAACACCTGCCCGTCGCAGCGGGCCGATGCGCCAATGCCGATGATGGGGCAGGCGGTGGCCTCCGTCACCGCGATAGCGATGGGTTCGACCACGCCTTCCACCACAATGGCGAACGCGCCCGCGCTTTCCAAAGCCTTGGCATCCGCCTCAATCTTCGCCGCCTCCGCATCGGATCGCCCGCGTGCCATATAGCCGCCCAGCGCGTTGACGGCCTGCGGGGTAAGGCCGACGTGGCCCATT
>JBGSSR010000230.1:0-8535 GCA_041736905.1 Sphingomonadaceae bacterium
AGGCGAACCCGTTTGGGCCATTGTTGTCGCATATGAACACGCTGGTCGACGGGTTCGATATTGCCTCGGGCGGCGAGTTGGCGCTGGCCATGACGGCGGGTGTGGACCCGTCGCGGATTAGCTTTGCCGGGCCTGGCAAGCGGGGTGCCGAACTCACCGCCGCGATTGAAAACGGCGTGACCCTGAACGCAGAATCGGAGGGCGAAGTCGCCCGCGCTTTGGCCATCGCCGCCGATTTGGGCATCACCCCGCGCATCGCCATCCGCGTGAACCCCAGCTTTGACCTTAAAGGCTCCGGCATGAAAATGGGCGGCGGGGCGAAGCAATTTGGCGTCGATGCCGAGCGGGTTCCGGCCCTTGCGCGGGTCATCATTGACGCAGATGCAGAGTGGCGCGGCTTTCATATTTATGCGGGAAGTCAGGCGCTTAAGGCCGATGCGCTAATCGAGGCGCAGGCGCAATCGATCGCTCTGGCCGCGGAATTGGCGCGTACGATCGGCACACCGCCGCCACATGTGAATTTGGGTGGAGGCTTCGGCATTCCGTACTTCCCCGGCGACGAACCCGTGGACATCGCAGCCATTGGCGCGGCGATGGCGGCACAATTGGGAGCCCTGCCGCCCGAACTTGCCGACACGCATTTTTGCATCGAACTTGGCCGCTATTTGGTCGGGGAGGCAGGGGTTTACTTAACCCGCGTGATCGATCGGAAGATCAGCCACGGCGAAACCTTCCTCATCACCGACGGCGGCCTGCACCACCAATTGGCGGCCAGCGGCAATTTCGGCACCGTTGTGCGCCGCAATTATCCCATTGCCATTGCCAACCGCATGGGCGAGGCGGAAGCAGTGCAAAATGTGGTCGGATGCCTATGCACTCCATTGGATTTATTGGGAAATCAGGTCTCGATTCCCCGCGCCGACGTGGGCGATTTGGTCGCCATATTCTGCGCCGGAGCCTATGGAGCAAGCGCCAGTCCTTCGGCATTCCTTGGCCAAGGACCGGCGCACGAAATCCTGATTTAACCTTTCGGTAAGCCATGGCCCGTTTCGGGACACGCCAAAATGGGCGTAGAATCGGACATCAATCCTAACGGTATATTCACCCTTTTTCGGCATAGCCTATTGTGAAGTTGCGTAAAAAGCGCGGGGACTGGTCAGCCATTGGCCGGAAAACCGCGCCTTTACGCCCCGATTTGCAATGAGGTAGCGTTATGTTGAAGGCTAAATTCTGGAGCAAAACTGCCCCCCTGCCATTGTTGGCGGTGGCATTGGCATCGTGTGCTGGCGGCGGCGGGAACTACCCCGATGCGCCCAGCAATTACGGTGCGAACGCGGCGCAGGATCAGGTTCCCGAGAATTACATCATTGGGCCTGGTGACGAATTGACGATCTTCGTATGGCGCAATCCGGAACTCGGATCGCAAGTCACGGTTCGCCCCGATGGGCGGATCACGACGCCTTTGATCACCGATATGCCCGCCGCGGGCAAGACACCGACGATGTTGGCGCAGGATATTCGCCTGCAATTGTCGAAATATATCAACGAGCCCTTGGTGAACGTGATCGTCTCTGGTTTTGCCGGCAACTATCAACAACAAGTGCAAATCATCGGGGCGACGGAAAAGCCCGCTAGCCTGAACTATCGCGCCAACATGACCTTGCTCGATGCGTTGATTGCGGTCGGCGGACTGTCCGAATTTGCCGCCGGTAACCGTGCGCGCCTGTCGCGCCTCGACCGCGCAACGGGGCAGCGGAAAGAATACCGCCTGCGCATCGATGACCTCCTGCAAAAAGGCGACATGCGCGCCAACGTTCTGCTGCAACCGGGCGATGTCATCACCATCCCGCGCAGCGCGTTTTGATGCCAAAGGCGACTGAAATACAAGGTTTAAGGGACTAACATGAACGGCCTTTACGACGAAATCCGATTGGCAGTGTACAGCGTATGGAACCGCCGTTGGCTTGTGCTGGCGGTGGCATGGGCCATTTGCTTGGCCGGTTGGTTGGTGCTGACCTTCATCCCCAACAGCTACGAATCCAAAGCCCGCATTTTTGTGCAAAGTCAGGATTTGCTCTCGTCCGAATTGGGCGCGGGGGCGTCGTCGAAACGCAATGACATGGACCGGCTGGAAAAGACACTGACCAGCACGATTAATCTTGAAAAGGTCGTGCGGCAAACCGGCCTGTCCGGCCTGGTCAAGACTGACCGCGACATGGCGATTACTGTCGAAATGCTGCGAGAATCGATTAAGGTCGCGCCCGAAAAAGACAATTTGTTCGCCGTCACCGCCGAACTGACCAGCGCGAATATGAGCGATAAGCAGGCCGCGACGCTGTCCCGCGATGTGGTGCAAAAACTCATCGACTTGTTCCAAGAGGACAATATTGCCACTGACCGCGCGGGCACCAGCAACACTTTGCGCTTCCTTGATGCGCAAATTGAAGAACGCCAAAAATCGATGGCAGAGGCGGAGCAAAAGCGCATTGCCTTTGAGACGCAAAACCTTGGCATCTTACCCGGTGCGCAATCGGCGAGCAGCCGCAGCCAATCGGCGCGCACCGAATTGGGGCAAATCGAATCGCAATTGATTCAGGCGCAAAGCTCTCTGGCCGCGCTGAATGGCCAAATCGCCGGCACACCGCCCACGATTTCGACCTTCATCCCTGGCGCAGGTGGCGGCGGAATGCAAAGCCCGGCGCAGGCGCAATTGGCCCAAGCCAAGGGCGATTTGGCGGCGATGCGTGGTCGCGGCCTGACCGATAGCCATCCCGATGTCATCGCGCAACAACGGCAAGTCGCCTATTTGCAGCAACAAGCCAATGCATCGCCAACGCCACGCAGCGGAAGCGGCGACCGCACCATGCAATCGCCAAACCCGGCTTATAGCTCGCTAATTTCCATGCGGTCGGAACGCCAAGCGCAGGTTGCGGCCTTGCAAGCGCGCAAGAATGCACTCGACGCCGAGATGGCGGGCCTGACCGGCAAATTGGCGGCGGAACCCGGCGTTGCGGCGGAATATGACAAGTTGAACCGCGAATATGAAGTGCAAAAGGAGCAGTATGACAAGCTGCTTTCCGAACGGGAGCGTGTGCGCCTTCGCGGGGATATTTCCAGCGAGACGGACGCCGTCCAATTCCGCGTGATCGACCCGCCGTCTAGCCCGCTGGCCCCATCGGCACCGAACCGGCCCTTGCTTATCTTTGGTGTGTTGTTTGCAGGCCTTGGCGCGGGTGTGTTCCTCGCCTTTGGCTTGGGCCATTTGCAATCGACCTATGCCAGCCCAATGAAATTGGAAAAGGCAACGGGCCTGCCGGTGCTTGGCTCCATCTCGCAAATGCTGACGCCAAAAGAGGCGTCGGAGCGCAAACGGTGGCTGAAATATTATTACGGCGCGGCGGCGTCCTTGGTTGGTGTGTTTGCATTGTTGATGACTATCGAACTCGCGCAACGCAGCGCATTCTTGTAAGGCAAAGGTGAATAGATGACAAAACATACGCCTATTCAAAAGCCTGGCTCGCTGCTCGAACGTGCAGCGGAGATGTACGGGTTTGGCAAGGATTTGCGCGATTCGTCCAACTTGCAAATGGGGCAGGGCCAAGTTTCGGGGCAAGCGAGCGGTCATGGCGTGGGCCAAGCCGTTGGCATGCCGCACAATCCATCCTATGAGCAGGGATTGCGCGATAGTGTGCGGACTTTGCGCGAACCGCGCGGCCCCGTCTATCCCGTTGACCGCGACATGCTGCGCCGGACGAACCACATTGTGCCGGAGGATCCGGTCAATGGTTTGGCCGAAGAATTCCGCATTGTGAAACGCCAACTCCTCCTCGCTGCACGCGGGGGCAAAGGGTATGAGCCGGTTCCCAATGGCGAACGGATTTTGGTGTGTTCCGCCAATCCGAATGAAGGCAAAACCTTCTGCGCCACTAACTTGGCGCTGTCGATTGCCAGTGAGAAGGACAATCGTGTTCTTCTCATCGATGCCGACTTTGCCAAGGCGGATATTCCACCCGTTTTGGGCCTGCCGCAATCGGCGGGCTTTATGGATGCATTGGCGGACTCATCTTTGGAAATCGAGGATTTGATCCTTGAAACTGATGTCGATGGCCTGTCGGTTTTGCCAGCGGGCAGCATCAATCGCGACGACACCGAATTGCTGGCATCGGCCCGAACGGAGCGTTTGCTGGACAAATTAACCCGCAGCGATCCGGCACGGATTATCATTTTTGACTCGCCGCCGGCGCTCGCGGCGTCGCCCGCCTCCGTGCTCGCCCTGAACGTCGGGCAAGTGGTGATGGTGGTGCGTGCGGATAAGACGAACGACACCGAACTTACCGATGCCCTGCGATTGTTGTCGGGGTGTGAGCATATCCAATTAATGCTGAATGCGACCCGTTTTGCCCCAACCGGGCGGCGCTTTGGCAGCTATTACGGACAAGGAGCACGATCATGATCCGCATCAATAAAGCGCGTTTTGCGCTGTGCACTGCGTTGATGTCCGGCGGCCTCGTTTTGGCCGCTCCGGCATATGCGCAATCGCAAGGACAATCACAACGGCAGTCGGGCGCGCCGCAGAAACAGGACGATTCCCCGCGCCTCGACATTTCGCCGTATATTGAGGTGGACCAAACGGTGTTGGCCGATTTCACCGGCGGTGATACCGAGGTTTCGACCTACACGTCGTTGGCGGCGGGCATCGATACGTCGATTTATAATCGCCGCTTCCAAGGGCAATTGTCGGCCCGCTATGAGCGGCAGATTTCGTGGCAGGATGGCGAGAGCGATCAGGATTATATCTCTGCGCTTGCCAATTTGAACGCCATTGTTACGCCTGGGCTTACTTGGGAATTAGGCGGAATTGCCGCGCGCACCCGTGTCGATTCGCGCGGCAGTGTGCCAAACAATTTCGTGGGGGCGACCGAAAACGTCAGCCGCGTTTACAGCGCCTATACCGGCCCGACTTTGGTGACCAATGTCGGTGACATGAACGTGTCGGCTGGCTACCGAGTCGGCTACACCCGCGTGGAATCGCAGGAAACGGGCACCGCCAGCCCTGGGGTCAATCCGATTGATATTTTCGATGACAGCGTCAATCACGCGGCCAGCGTGTCCTTTGGCATGCAGCCCGGGCCTTTGCCCGTGGGTTGGGCCATTGGCGCGGGTTACAACCGTGAGGATTCGGGGCAACTCGATCAACGCTATGAAGACATCTACGCACGGCTCGACCTAACTCTGCCCGTCACCGCCAGCCTCGCCTTAGTCGGCGGCGTTGGATATGAGAAAGTCGAAGTGTCCGAACGTGACGCGTTGCGCGATGGTGCAGGGCTGCCCATTTACGACGCCAATGGCAGGTTGATTACTGATGACGCTTCACCGCGCCTGACCAGTTTTGATTCCGATGGCGTTATCTTCGACGCGGGTGTCCTTTGGCGACCCAGCCGCCGGACATCATTGGAGGCCCGCGTTGGTCGCCGCTATGACAGCACGACATATTACGGCAGCCTGTCCTATGCACCTAACGACCGCACCATTTTGGGCGTGTCGGTTTATGACGAACTGTCCGGTTTCGGTAGCCAGTTGAACAATTCCATCGCTGGCCTTGGCGGGAATTTCAGCGCGGGTCGCAATCCGTTGAGTGGCGAATTGACCGGCTGCGCGCTTGGCGGCGGCGGCGGGGCGTTGTGCTTTGGTCCGGCCTTGCAAAGCGCCAACTCCGCGACCTTCCGCGCGCGCGGCGTTACCGCGTCGCTCGGCACACGTGTTGGCGGTTGGAGCGTTGGCTATGCCATGGGCTACCAAAACCGCAAATATCAGGTGTCGGCCATCGGCGGGCAATCGCAGTTGGCGGGCCAAACCGACGAAACCTATTTCGCCTCGCTTAGCGCATCGCGCGCCGTGGGCCAAAGCGGGAGCTTCGGGACCAGCGTGTATGGCAACTATTACCTGCCCGCCCTCGCCGCCGATGGCACCATCGGTGTTGGCGCAAATGCCTATTATGGGCAGCAATTGTTCCGCGGCCTTTCGCTGAACGTGGCGGCGGGCGTGGACACGTATAAGCGCGAAAATTTCGATACCGAAGTCACCGCATCCGGCCTCATCGGCCTGCGCTACGGTTTCTAAAAAGAGAGTCAGGGGCACTAAGCCATGTTTGAACATTTTTATGGGTTATCGGCCAATCCGTTCCAATTGACGCCCGACCCGCGTTTCTACTTTGAAAGCCTGACGCACCGGAAGGCGCTCTCCTACCTCGGCTATGGCCTGGCGCAGGGGGAGGGCTTTATTGTCATCACCGGCGAAATCGGCGCGGGTAAAACCACGTTGGTTGGCCATTTGATGGCGACAGTGGATAAGGCACGCTTGACTGCGGCCAACATCGTGACCAGCGCGCTGGACGGTGTTGACATGATTGGCATGGCGGCCGAATCCTTTGGCATCGACACGCGCGGGATGGATAAGCCCGCGACCTTGCGTGCCATTGAAACGCTTTTGCATGCAGAAGCACGGGCCGGGCGCCGGTGCTTGTTGGTGGTCGATGAAGCACAGAACCTGTCGATTGAGGCATTGGAAGAGCTCAGGATGCTCTCCAATTTCCAATTGGGCGCGTCGTCATTGTTGCAAATTTTCCTGTTGGGTCAGCCGGAGTTCCGCGCGCGGATCAACACTGAACCACGCTTGGAACAATTGCGCCAACGCGTCATCGCCAGCCACCATTTGGATGCGATGGAGCCAGATGAGGTTGAACCCTATATCGTCCACCGCTTGTCCAAAGTCGGCTGGAACGGCCGCCCCGACATCACGCCGGGCGCGGTGCGGCAACTTTATGCCGAAACCGGCGGCGTGCCGCGTAAGTTGAACGTTTTGCTTTCCCGCCTGTTCCTGATGGGCGCGGTGGAGCAAACCGATATGCTGGACGAAATGATGTTAAACCGCGTGTTGGCGGACCAGCGTGGCGATTTTGCGGAAACGCCAATGGTCGCGCCTGCCTATCGGACGGCGGAGAACGCTTCGCCGTTGGCCGTGCCAGAGGTGAGCGCACCGGTCGCAACCCCTGTGCCCGCGCCGGAACCGATGCCAGCGCCGAAGGTCGCTGAACCTGTCGCCGTCGCATCGCCCGCCGTCGTTGATTATTCCGACGACCTTGCCGATGCCATGGCGCGCATTGCCGAATTGGAGGCGCGCGTATCGGAACAGGACGCATCGCTGCGCCGGATATTGACGATGCTGATAAATTGGGCGGAACATGATAAGGATGTAGAGGCCGCAGTTACCCGCGCGGCCTAAGCCTCCCTTGGCCCGTTCTCGGGCTACAAAGTCTCTTCGACCCCATGTAAAGGACCATGTTGTGCGCCCTAATTCTGCCCCCATTATCAATGCCATGTCGGTCGATATTGAGGATTGGTTTCAGGTCGGCGCCTTTGACACCACGATAAAGCCCGAAGATTGGGACCAATGCGAATGCCGTGTGGAGCGCAACACCGATGCGGTGATGGCGCTGTATGATGCGGCGGGGGTGAAGGCGACGTTCTTCACGCTTGGTTGGGTGGCGGAACGCTATCCCGCTCTCATCCGCCGGATTGCGGAGGCTGGCCATGAAATCGCCAGCCACGGCTATGGCCACGACCGCGTGTTCACATTGGACCGCGCCCGCTTTGCTGCCGATTTGGAACGGACACGCAAATTGCTGGAGGATGCCAGCGGGCAGGCCGTCATTGGCTATCGCGCGCCCAGTTTTTCCATCGATAAACGCACGCCATGGGCGCATGAGGTGTTGGCCGAGCAAGGATACCGCTATAGCAGCAGCGTGGCGCCGATTGCGCACGACCATTATGGCTGGCCCGAAAGTCCGCGTTTTGCATGGAATCCGGTCGCGGGCAGCGACTTGGTCGAATTTCCTGTCACCACCGCCATGATTGGCGGTCGGCGCATGGCGGCGGGCGGTGGCGGGTTTTTCCGTTTGCTGCCCTATGCTCTATCCAAATGGGCGATTGGGCAAGTGAATGGGCAGGGGCAATCGGCGCTGTTTTACTTTCACCCATGGGAAATTGACCCTGAGCAGCCGCGCGTGGACAATGCGCCGTTCAAGTCAAAATTGCGCCATTACACCAACTTATCGGTTATGGCTGATAAGCTGTCACAAGTCATGGCGGACTTCCAATGGGGCCGGATGGATGAGCTTTTGGAACGGCATCTGGCAGCGAAAACGATGGACCGTGCGGCATGAAAATGGACGCGGAATTGCATAGCCTGACCATTGATGTCACCGATGTTTTCGCCGCGGGACAAGCGGCGGCATTGGACGCCTATGTCATGGCCCATGACGGCGCAAAGGTGTTCCATCGCCCGCAATGGCTACGCGCCGTAGAGCGGGGGACGGGGCAGAGCGCCTTAGTTCTGACCGCGCGCGATGCAACCGGTGCCATCATTGGCATGCTCCCAATGACCGATATGCACCACATGCTGTTCGGGCGGGCGTTGGTCAGCAGCGGCTTCGGCGTTGGCGGCGGCGTGCTCGCGGATCGCCCCTCGGTCGCACAT
>JBGSSR010000259.1:0-2599 GCA_041736905.1 Sphingomonadaceae bacterium
CTTCATCACCACCCGCGCGCCGATGAAATCCATGCCGGGGTTTTGCTCGTCAAAAATCGTTGCGTGGCTGACATGGACCCAACTGGCCTCCACCGCGAAACGATCGTCGATGCGGTATCCCACGGCCAATTCCGGCTCAAACACGATGCGGCTGCCCAAGTCATATTGGAACCGTTCGCCATTCACGATGCGCACGTCGTTCAGCTTATCATTGTGCACCCCCATGCCAATGCCGGGACGCACGTAGATTTTATCCGTCGCGTTGATCTTCCAGCTTAAACCGGCGGCAATGACGCTGGTTTCGCCATTCAGGCTGACCTGCCCATGGATATAGGCGGACGGTTTACCCACGCGCTCAAACGCGTCCAATGGCCCGGTGCGATAGCCGAATTGCACGTCCGCGCCGCCCTCATCGGTATCCAAAGATGTGGGCAGGTCAACGCCGTGCGCGCTACCGCCGAAATACACTTCCTGCGCCGCCGCGGGGGTCGCGAGCATCAAGAGCGGCAAAACCAAAATACGGGCCATCGGGCATCCTCTTATCGTGGGTATCATATGATTGCCATAACCCTGCCCGCTTTCGACAAGCTTAACAAGGGGGTGCGGGCAACCGTGTTCGCCCCTTGTTCCATACTACTTGCCGAAATGGGACGGCTGCGTTAAGCCCATGTCCATGATAGCAAATCTTAAAGGCACGATTGAGGAGACGGGGCTGGATAGCCTGGTCATTGACGTGAACGGCGTCGGTTACCTCGTGTTCTGCTCCGCCAAGACGTTGAGCGCGGTCGGCGCGGTGGGCGAATTCGCCACGGTGCACACCGAAATGCAGGTGTCGGAAAACGACCAGCGTTTGATGGGCTTTGCCAGCAAGGAGGAGCGCGATTGGTTCCGGTTGTTGACGGGGGTTCAGGGTGTGGGCGGCAAAGTGGCGCTGGCGATTTTAAGCGCCCTCGACCCCGCCGACATCCACCGTGCCGTGGCGAGCGGGGATAAAGTTCCCGTGACGCGCGCGAACGGCGTCGGGCCGAAACTGGCCGAACGGATTGTGCGGGAACTCAAGGATAAAGTCGGCGGCATGGCGGTGCCAGCGGGCGGGCTTGGTTTGTCGGCTGTTGGCGCGGGTGCGCGGGTGGGAGCAGGCCATGCGGCGGATGCGTTGTCGGCATTGACGAACCTAGGCTTCCGCCCCGCCGATGCGAGCGTAGCAGTCGCGGGCGCGGTGGAGGAATTGGGCGAGGACGCGAGTTTGGACGCGTTAGTCCGGTTGGCGTTGAAGAAGGCGGGGCGATAAAATAATACAATAACTTCAATAAATTGATATACTATTAATATACTTGGCAATTTTTTTATTGACTATTTATATACTAACCTTTCATAAATATTAGGCCAATTGAGGCGGATTTATGGATAAGGGAATATAAAATGTCGGATAAAGTTGTAAGCGTTTTAACATTTAAGTCAATTGAAACAATGCTTAGCGTAGGCGGCACACAATCTTGGACATTAGATCCTGAGCGTGCCAAGTCCTGTAAGTATGCAGTGGTTTGTCGCAATGCTAACACTCGCGAAGCAGAAGGTCCGGAGGAGCACGGAAGTGCCTTTATGATCGGGATTGTTGAGGAAGTTGTGCCATCAACCGAAACTGCCGGTAGATGGTTAATAAAATTCAGCCATTATGCGAAGTGTGAATTGCTTGATCAATGGGGTGAACGGCGGAACCCCGTGGCATATTGGACAACTGATGACTATGACTTAGACTTTGAATCACTCGAGTTCTTGCCTATGCCAAAACCAACAGCGAGTGCGGTGCCAGCAAAAGCCGAAAATACTCTAGAGATAAATTTGCCAGCGGTTTTAAGTGAGGGTTTGGAAGCTAAATTGCGCGAAGGTGCTTTTATGGATGCGGGAGAGTATATACGATATCTAATTCGCAAAGATATGGCGACCTATTAATTCGGCCCGCTTGCCGCCACATAAACCGACGGATGGATGCTGAAACAAGTTCAGCATGACAAAGGAAATTATGACCCAAAACCCCATCCTAACCCCTGCGCGCACCGCCGAAGATGCCGATGCCGCACTGCGCCCGAAATCACTGGCGGAATTCATCGGCCAAGCCGCCGCGCGCGATAACCTGCGCGTGTTTATTGAGGCGGCGCGGAGCCGCAAGGAGGCGATGGACCATGTGTTGTTCTTTGGCCCGCCGGGTCTCGGCAAGACTACGCTCGCGCAAATTGTTGCCAAGGAACTGGGCGTCGGGTTCCGGTCCACCAGTGGTCCGGTGATTGCGAAATCGGGCGATCTGGCCGCGCTGCTGACCAATCTTGAACCCGGCGATGTGTTGTTCATTGACGAAATCCACCGGCTGAACCCCATAGTTGAGGAGGTGCTCTATCCCGCGATGGAGGACCGCGCGCTTGATATTATGATTGGGGAGGGACCATCGGCGCGCTCAGTGCGCATCGACCTGCCGCCCTTCACCCTTGTCGGCGCGACCACGCGGCAAGGGTTGCTCACCACGCCCTTGCGCGACCGGTTCGGTATTCCCGTGCGCCTGCAATTCTACACGGTGGAGGAGTTGACGCAGGTCGTGACCCGC
>JBGSSR010000260.1:0-6384 GCA_041736905.1 Sphingomonadaceae bacterium
GATCGCGCAGGCCGCCGAAGGGTCCGCACGCGATGGCCTGTCTATCCTCGACCAGGCAATTGCCCATGCGGATATGGAGGGCGCGGGCGTTGTCTCCGCCGACAAGGTGCGCGATATGCTCGGCCTGTCCGATCGCGGGGCGATGCGGCGGCTCTTGGGCCTGCTGCTGGGCGGCGATGTGCCCGCGATGCTGGCGGCGTTTGAGGCGCAATATCGGTTGGGGGTTGAGCCTTTATCAGTCATCGACGGCCTGATGCAACTCACCCACGCGCTGACGCTCGTGAAATCGGGCAGCCCGCCGGACCCCGCCTTGGCCGCCGAAACGCGGGCCGAAGAGGAAGCGATGGCAGCGCGCATGACGTTGCCGAACCTGCACAGGCTTTGGCAACTCCTGCTGAAAGGCCATGATGAGGTAAAGCGCGGGACGATGCCAATGCAAAGCGCGCAAATGGCGCTGCTCCGCATCATGCACGCCGCGACGATGCCGGATCCCGGCGAATTGGCGCGGATGATTCAGGCGGGCGGTAGCGCGGCGATCAGTAGCGCGGCCCCTGCCCCTGCACCCTCCGCGGCACCGACTTCGGAGGCACCCAAAGCCCCCACTTACGCGGCTATGCCCGCGACATTCCATGATCTCATCGATCTGGTCGCCGCAAAAGGCGCGGGGGATTACGCCCTTTTCGAATTAGAGCTGACCCTGCGCGACCGTGTGCGCATGGTGGACTATGCACCTCCGCGCCTAACCTATGATATGGCGGGCGAAGAGCCGAAGGATTTTGCCTTCACCCTTGCCCGCCATTTGTCCCAATGGACTGGCCAAGATTGGGCGATTGAACGCGGCGATGGCTCGGGGCTGCTCTCTATCTCAGAGGCCGAAGCCGCCACCGCCCGCGTCGCCGAGGAGGCCCGTCGCAACGCGCCGATGGTGCGCGCCGTGATGGCCGCATTTCCCGACGCCGAAATTTTATCGGCGGAAGTTGTTACCCCTTTACGAAAGGCAAACCCATGAAAAGCATGGAAGAAATGATCAAGGCTGCACAAGAGGCCGCGCAATCCATTCAAAAACAAATGGAAGAGGCGCAGGGCAAACTCGACAGTATTGAGGTTGAAGGCGTCTCCGGCGGCGGCCTAGTCAAGGTTCGCGCATCAGCCAAGGGGCGCATCATCGCGGTGTCGATCGACGACAGCCTAATGGTGCCCGCCGACAAACAAATGCTGGAAGACTTGGTCGCCGCCGCGTTCAACGACGCCCGCGAAAAAGCGGACGCCGCCAGCAACGAAGAAATGAGCAAAATGAGCAGCGGACTGCCGTTGCCGCCGGGGTTTAAGATGCCGTTTTGAGGTGGCAGAACGTCACAATCTTGAAACCAAGCGACCAAACGCCCATATCCGAAGATGAATGAAATTAGCGCACGGCGGCCCTTTGTCCCGTGCCCCAATTTCCCATTGAGAGTTAGAATGAACGAAACCTACCCCCTTCTCCCCTTACGCGATATTGTCGTGTTCCCCTCTATGGTCGTGCCGCTGTTCGTCGGGCGCGATAAGTCCGTTGTGGCGCTGGAAAAGGCGATGCAGGGCGACAAGACCATTTTCCTCGTCGCGCAACTCGATCCGGCGGAGGATGACCCCGCGCGCGATGATATGTATGACATCGGCGTCACCGCGAACATCATGCAATTGCTGAAACTCCCCGACGGCACAGTGCGGGTACTGGTTGAGGGCGTTGCGCGGGCAAAGCTGGAACGGCTTGACGTCCACGACGATTACGTCGCCGCTGAAGTTTCGCCGGTTGCCCAAATGGACACTATTGGCGCGGACATCAAACCATTAATGCGCAGCGCGGTGGAGCAGTTTGAGAATTACTCCAAACTCTCCAAAAAAATGCCCGCCGAAACCGCCGTGCAGCTCGGCGAAATTGACGATGCCGCCGCATTGGCCGACGCGATTGCCGCCAACATTAGTGTGAAGGTTGCGGACAAGCAGGCCTTATTGGTCGAGCTTGACCCCAGTAAGCGGCTGGAAATGGCGTTCGCCTTTATGGAGGGCGAACTTGGCGTTTTGCAGGTTGAGAAAAAAATCCGTGGCCGCGTTAAACGGCAAATGGAAAAGTCGCAGCGCGAATATTACCTCAATGAGCAGCTAAAGGCGATCCAACGCGAACTCGGCAATGACGATGGTGAGGGTGGCAATGAAGTTGCCGAACTGACCAAGAAAATCGCCGAAACCAAATTGTCCGCCGAAGCGCGCAGCAAGGCGGATGCGGAGCTTAAGAAACTGAAATCCATGGCCCCCATGTCGGCGGAGGCCACGGTGGTGCGCAACTATCTCGACACCTTGCTTGCCCTGCCATGGGGCAAACGGACGAAGGTGAAGAAGGATATTGCCGCCGCGCAAAAGGTGCTGGACGGCGACCATTATGCGCTTGAGAAAGTCAAAGACCGGATCGTCGAATATCTGGCGGTGCAGGCGCGCACGAACAAGCTGAAAGGCCCCATATTGTGCCTCGTCGGGCCGCCTGGCGTGGGTAAAACCTCGCTTGGCCGTTCGATCGCGAAGGCGTGCGGGCGTGAGTTTGTACGGCAATCGCTGGGCGGTGTGCGCGATGAGGCGGAAATTCGCGGCCATCGGCGCACCTATATCGGATCGTTACCGGGTAAGATTGTCACCAACCTGAAAAAAGCGGGCAGCATGAACCCGCTCTTCCTGCTCGATGAAATCGACAAATTGGGGCAAGATTTCCGTGGCGATCCGGCGTCAGCCTTGCTTGAAGTGCTCGACCCCGAACAGAACGCAAAGTTCAACGACCATTATCTGGAAATCGACATCGACCTGTCGGACGTAATGTTCGTGTGCACCGCGAACAGCATGAACCTGCCGCAGGCGTTGCTCGACCGGATGGAGATTATCCGGCTTGAGGGCTATACTGAGGATGAGAAACTGGAAATCGCCACCCGCCATTTGATCGCCAAACAGATTGAGGCGCATGGGTTGAAAAAAGGCGAGTTTGAGCTGACCGAAGATGGTCTGCGTCAACTTATCCGTCTTTACACCCGCGAGGCCGGTGTGCGGACGTTGGAGCGTGAAATCGCGCGCCTTGCCCGCAAAGTGCTGCGCCGTATCCTTGAGGGCAAGGATACAAGCGTCACCATCACCGCCGAAAACCTGCACGATTTCGCGGGCGTCCCCAAACACCGCTTTGGCGTGGGCGAGGAGGACAACCAAATCGGCGCAGTTACCGGTCTGGCATGGACGTCCGTTGGCGGCGAATTGCTGACCATTGAGGCGGTGACGGTGTCGGGCAAGGGCGGCATCCGCTCCACGGGGAAACTCGGCGAAGTGATGAACGAGTCCATCCAAACCGCGCTATCCTACGTAAAGGCGCGCGCGCCGGCCTATGGCATTAAGCCCAGCCTGTTCGCGCGTAAGGATGTGCACATCCACTTGCCCGAGGGCGCGGTGCCAAAAGATGGGCCGAGCGCGGGCATTGGCATGGTCACGTGCATCGTCTCCACGCTGACCGGCATCGCCGTTCACCGCGACATTGCGATGACGGGTGAAGTCACACTTCGCGGGCGCGTTTTGCCCATCGGCGGCCTGAAAGAAAAACTGCTCGCGGCCCTGCGCGGTGGGATAAAGCGGGTTTTGATTCCGGCGGAGAATGAGAAGGATCTGGCCGAAATACCCGCTAATGTGAAGGCAGGGCTGGAAATTATTCCGGTCAGCCATGTCGATGACGTGTTGAAGCTGGCATTGGTCGAACCACTGGAGCCGATCATTTGGACCGAAGCTGATGAACTGGCCGCGATGGCACCACCAGCCGCCGCCGCTGCGCAACCGTCAAGCGGGGCCATTCGGCACTAATCGCCGCAGTCGAGAGACTCTACGATGGGGAGGGAGGCCAAAATGGTTTTCCTCCCCTTTTCTTGTTTCGTATGGGCAGCGCCTCCATTCATGGTGCAATGCAACATGCAAAACTTTGTGATATTCGTCGCATTTTGGCGGATATTCGCGTTTTTTCCTTTGACAAGGCCTTGATAATTCGCCTAACTCCTCGCTGGCCGACGGGGGAGGTATCTCGCCCCGTCGCTCGAATTTTACGTAGAGAGGGGTTACACCATATCATGAATAAAAATGAACTGATTGCAGCGGTTGCTGATCAAGCTGGCCTGACCAAGGCAGACGCATCGAAAGCAGTGGAAGCTGTGTTCGACACCATCACCGGCGCATTGAAGAAAAGCGACGACGTGCGTTTGGTTGGTTTCGGCACTTTCTCGGTCAGCAAGCGTAAAGCTTCGACCGGTCGCAACCCCCGCACCGGCGAACCGATGACCATTGCGGCATCGACTCAGCCGAAGTTCAAGGCTGGTAAAGGCCTGAAAGACGCCGTCAACTAAGACGCGCGCTGTCCCCAGGACGGTTTTCGAAACAGATTTAAGGGCGTGGCCATAAGGCTGCGCCCTTTTTCTTTGCGCGCAAGCCAAGGCACCGCATGCTCCAATTCGGTGGCATTGTTGAGCGCTTGGCAAGCGAACGCGCGTAACCCAGCACATCTAAAGGCAAATTCCCAGCCGGCCCTCTCCCAAGGGCGCGGCGGGCCGTGCAACTCGTCGTAAAATATAGATTTAACCGGAAAACCACCATGTTTGTACAATCGGCATTAACCGCAAAGGGTCACATCATGTTGGCACAGATTAACAAACGGAGGTTAACCCAATGCACGCGCTTCGCCATTTTGCCTTCCCCGACACCGCGCTTTTGATGGGCGACGCGGTGCGCAGCTATTCCGAGGCCGCGATGGAGGACCGATCCGGCAAACGCAGCAATGTGGAGATTTTGGCGCACCTGCGTCAGGCGGGGCGCAGCGGCTTTCCGATCATCATCCGCAACCTATCTGTGTCTGGCTTCGTATGCGATGGCCTGTCCGCGATGAAGGCCGGTGCGCGATGCTTTGTTCGCATCCCCGGCTATGAATCAATGGGCGCGCATGTGATCTGGAACGATGGATTTATGATTGGCGTTGCGTTCAACCGCCTGATGAGCCAGCCAGTCGTCGATCTGATTTCGCGCAAATATCCCGCAAAGTTGGATTGAATTCCGCCCTCACATCCCCTGCATATTGCGGCTTTCGCCCGGAATGCTGACTTTTAAGCCGTTCAATGCGGCGTCCAATATGATTTGACAACTTAACCGGCTGGTCCGCCTTGCCCCCGCCGCGAGGTCGAGCATATCTTCCTCTTCCTCCGCGGCCGGGGGCAGTTTTTCGAACCAGTCCGGCGCGACAACGACGTGGCAGGTGGAGCACGCCATTTGCCCCTCACACGTCCCCTCCAACGGCATACCGACATTCTGACCCACGGTCAGCAAGCTGTCGCCCGACGCGCCCGACGCCTTGGTCACGGTCTCGCCATCGGCGTGGATGAAATGGATTTCGATGGTCATAGCCTTAATCCTGAGAAGCCGCTGCCGCGTTGATTTGGGTCGCGGCGCGGGTGATGTCGTCGATGCTGGTATAGCGGCCAAAGCCCAAACGGATAGAGGATTTTGTTGCGCGTGCGTCAAGTCCGATGGCCTGCAAAACGTGGCTGGGCCGGCCCGAACCGCTGGCGCAAGCGCTGCCCGCGCTGAAGGCGACTTGGCGGCAATCGCTCATCAAACGGGCAACGTCCAAGCCATCGTGTCGGATGTTGAGATTGCCGAGGTAGCGGGCGTGTTCGCTACCATTGAGGGTCCAATCGGGGAAAGCGGCGCGGGCAGCTTGCCACAGGGTTTCAACATGCGCGGCGTCCGCCTCGGCACGGTCTGCGCATAGTTTCGCTGCCATGCCCAGCCCCACGCATAATGCAGGCGATAGCGTGCCTGAACGCACCCCCCCCTCCTGCCCGCCGCCATGCGTGATGGGTTCGACCGCCACATCATCGCGCAGCCAGAGCGCGCCAGTGCCCTTGGGCCCGTAAATCTTATGTCCTGATAGTGCGATCATATCGGCGCTGGCTGGGGCCGGTAGCCGCCCGAACCCCTGCACCGCGTCGCAGATCATGCGCGCACCCTTGGCATGGGCAAGGTCGGCAATGGCGTCGATGGGTTGCAATACGCCGATTTCGTTGTTCACCTGCATCACCGCGACCAGCGCAGTATCGGGGGTGATGGCGGCCTCCATTTGAGCCAAGTCCACTAATCCGTCCGCACCAACGGGCAGGATGGCCAACGGATGCCCCTCCCTCTCCAACCAGCGGCAGGTGTCGAGCACGGCGGCGTGTTCGCTCGCCAGTGTCACAATGCCCCGCTTGCCTGATTTAGCCATCGCCCGCGCCCCGCCGATGAGGGCAAGGTTCAGCGCCTCCGTCGCGCCGCTGGTGAAAACCACGCGGCCACCCGTGGGCAGCA
>JBGSSR010000328.1:0-3235 GCA_041736905.1 Sphingomonadaceae bacterium
TGCGGCAACAAGGCGGACATCGACCTGCACCGGTTGGCTGGCACCGATGCGGGTAATTTCGCCATATTCTACCGCCCGCAGCAGGCGCTCCTGCGCGGCCATGGACAACGTGCCGAGTTCGTCGAGGAACAGCGTCCCGCCATCGGCCATCTCAAACCGCCCAGCACGCGCCTTGGTCGCGCCAGTGAATGCGCCCGCCTCATGCCCGAACAATTCCGCCTCTATCAGGGTTTCGGGGAGCGCCGCGCAATTCATGGTGATGAGCGGCCCGCCCCAACGCGGGCTAAGCCGGTGGAGGCGTTCGGCGACCAATTCCTTCCCGGTTCCGCGCTCCCCCACGACCAGCACGGGCCGGTCTAAGGACGCCGCACGGCTCGCCTGTTCAAAGGCGTCGAGGATGGCGCTAGACTGACCAATGATTTTCACATCACGTTGCATTCCCACCTATTAGCAATATTTCCCATTAAATAGCAATTAATCTGAAGTTCATTTTTACTTCAAAATGACCAACCCACTGAATTTATGATGTTTTCAGAATTGGCACGCTCCTTGCGAAGCTGTTGGGGTAAGATTTAACAAAGGAGTGGTCATCATGTCGGACATCGTTCCCCATCAAAACCCGCTTCGTTCCTTGGATGATCCGATTGCGCCAATCGTTTTGGCAAAACCGGAATTCACCCGCGAAGCAAACAGCGTTTGGGGGCACGGCCCGGTGGGTCATGGTCGCTCATTTTGGAGACAGAATATGGGAATTTTTTCACGGACACGTGACATCTTCGCCGCCAATTTCGCGGACTTGCTCGACCGGTCGGAGGATCCGTCGAAAACCATTCGCATGATCATCATGGAAATGGAAGAAACGCTGGTTGAGGTTCGTGCTTCAGCCGCCCGCACCATTGCCGATCAAAAGGAATTGATGCGCCACGTTCGTAAGCTGGAGGCCTTGGAGGCCGACTGGCAGGACAAAGCGGAATTGGCACTGTCCAAGGACCGTGAGGATTTGGCCCGCGCCGCGCTCGTTGAGAAGCGTAAAGCAAAGGCAACCGCCGACCAATTGCGCGCCGAAGTCGCTTTGCTCGACCAAACATTGGCCGCGTCCGATGCTGACATCGAAAAGCTGCAAGGCAAGCTTGCCGAGGCACGCAGCCGTCAGAATGTCATCAACGCACGGCTAGAAAGCGCCGAAAACCGTTTCCGGCTGCGCACGATGCACAGCGGCGATAAGGTGCGCGATGCCTTCACCCGCTTTGAAGCGATGGAACGCCGCGTTGATGAGGCCGAGGGCCGCGCCGATGCCATGAACATGGGCAATGGTAAGCTAAGCCTTGAGGATGAAATCGCCTCCTTGGCCGATCCGATGAACGAGGTTGATGCGGAACTCGCCAAATTGCGCGCCTCTATGGGCGGCAAGTCCAAGAAAAAGGACGCGTGATCATGGGCAGCGAAGTAATCATCGTTCCGCTGATCGTCATTGGTCTGCCGTGGCTCATCCTTCACTATATGACAAAGTGGAAAACCGCCGCGACGCTGACCAACCATGACGAAAAATCATTGGGCGATTTGCATGAAATGGCCCGCTATTTTGAGGATCGTTTGGAGACAATCGAACGCATTATTGCCGCCGAACGCGCCGAACCCCTCAACCGCTCAGAACCCCGCGACGAGCTAAGCGAGCGTCGCACGCCGCGTCAGATTGCGCACGAAAC
Organism: Sphingomonadaceae bacterium; assembly: GCA_041736905.1. Classification (GTDB taxonomy): domain Bacteria; phylum Pseudomonadota; class Alphaproteobacteria; order Sphingomonadales; family Sphingomonadaceae; genus JBGSSR01. The sequence goes on from JBGSSR010000328.1 coordinate 1,707, forward strand.
GCGCCTGTCCGATGCCGACGCACTCTCTTCGCTGTCCAAAGAAAGGAACCGTTAAATGTCTGTACCTGCAAAGAAATTCGCCCTCGACACCGCTGGCAACAAATGGTTGGGCGTGTGCGCGGGGATCGCGAATTACACCAATATCGACGTCACATTTGTACGCGTGGGTGTAGCGATTGCCACCGTCATGACCTTCCCGCTTGGCCTTATCGTCTATGTCTTGGCGGGGTTGTTGGCACCAAAGGCACCTTTTGTGGGGCGGATGTAAGCCTCCCACATCGGCTTTGCGGGGCGGATTATGCCGCCCCCATCGCCGCCAACTTTTCACGCAAGGATTGTTACAATGACAAGCACATATACGCGCTTCTACCTCGATAAAGTGAATGGTAAAGTGTTCGGCGTTTGCTCCGGCATAGCCGATTACACCGGGATAGACGTGACGGTCATCCGTATCGGGATGGTGATTGCGCACTTTGTCACAGGGTTCAGCACCATTCCGGTCTACATCCTGACCGCTATGATCGCGCCGACGAAGCCGGTGGGGCTGTATGCGGACAAAGAGGACCAGAAATTCTGGCAAGGCGTCCGCCAATCGCCGAAACGCGTAACCCGCGACGTGCGCAGCCGCTTCCGCGACATTGACCGCCGCCTGGCCGACATTGAACATATGTATACGGCGCGTAATCGCCAATTGTCGGATGAGATCGAAAGCCTGCGTTGAGGGGCGCTTTAGGGAGGACGAACCATGGGTAATTACCTTGCACTGCTAATTCCGCTGGCACCGTTTCTGATCGCTAGCTTTGCCATCTGGACCAGCCATCAACGCAAAATGGCGCTGCTCATGTCGCAACAGGCTGCTGATCAGGCCGCACGCTATTCCGCCGAGAATGCACGGTTGGAGGAACGGGTCCGGGTTTTGGAGCGCATCGTTACCGACAAGGGTTTCGAAACCGCAATGGCCATTGAGGAACTGCGCGACGCGCCTAAAATGATCGACGATCGGTTGACCAGCTAAGCCGAGTTAAGGGAGATTACGCCATGGAATGGATGGCCGTCATGTTTATCTGCATCTTTGGGCTACCCGCCATCGGCGTGTCCCTGTCCGAAATGCACAAACGCCACACCAAATTCCGCATTGAGCAAATGCGTTTGACCAGTGAGCAAACCGCCGAAAAGGCTGCGCAATATGTTGGCCATATCGAACGGTTGGAGCAACGGGTTCGCGTGTTGGAACGGATTGTGACGGACAAGGGATTTGAAACCGCCATGGCTATTGAGGATTTGCGCGATAATCCGGAAATTCGATCCGCATTGCCCGATAAAACGGTCAACTAACGCCCCGCCCAAGCCGCACCATAAGGTTTACGAGATTGCACTGACGAGCCTGCCCCCTTGCTCAGTGTAAGGAACAGCGCCGCCCTTTCAGGGTTGGCGCTGTTCAATTATTGGGTTCAACTTTTTAGGGTTCAACGCCCCTTCCCCCAAACCGCCCGCTTTGCTAAGGCCGCGCCATGCGTGCACTTGACGAC
>JBGSSR010000335.1:0-2974 GCA_041736905.1 Sphingomonadaceae bacterium
TTCATCACGCCGAGCAAGACCTTCAACTGTGTCGGGGTAAGCGAGGCGATTTGCGCCGCGACGGGGTCCACCTCCGCGTCGGTTGGGGCCGCAATCCGTTTTCCCGCCAGCGCATCGGCAATCGCGCTTTCAATGGCGGAAAGGTCCGCATCCTTGCCCAGAAAACCGACCGCGCCAAAGCGGACCGCGTTCAGCGCCGCGCCCTGTCCCGCCGCGCTGCTGACCACCAAAATGGGCACATTGGGCCGTTCCGCGTGCAGCATGGCGACGCCGGAATAGCCCTCCGCGCCGGGCATTTTTAGGTCCAACAGGATAAGTTCCAAATCGTCCGCCTCTGCGGCCTTCACCACGGCATCCGGCAAATTCGCGACTTCGATCAGCGCCGCATCGGGCCGCACCGCCCCCGCCGCCATGGCCAGCGCTTGCCGGAACAGGGGATGGTCGTCCGCGATCAGGATGCTGCTCATATCACGCCAGAACGCTGCGCGAGGCGATGAGGTGGTCGACGACGGAGGGATCGGCCAGCGTGCTGGTATCGCCGAGGCTACTCACATCATTCTCCGCAATCTTGCGCAATATCCGCCGCATAATCTTGCCCGATCGCGTTTTGGGTAGGCCCGGCGCGAAGTGGATGACATCGGGTGTCGCAATCGGGCCAATCTCATGGCGCACCCATTTGACCAGTTCGCTGCGCATGTCCGCGCTTTCCTCGACGCCCGCATTCAGCGTGACATAGGCGTAAATCCCTTGCCCCTTAATGTCGTGCGGGAAGCCGACGACGGCGGCTTCGGCCACCTTGGCATGAGCGACGAGAGCGCTTTCGACCTCGGCCGTGCCCATACGGTGGCCGGATACGTTGATAACGTCATCGACGCGGCCGGTGATCCAATAATAGCCATCCTCATCCCGCCGGCACCCGTCGCCGGTGAAATATTTGCCGGGGTAGGTGGAGAAATAGGTTTGGAAAAACCGCTCATGGTCGCCGTACACCGTGCGCATTTGGCCGGGCCAGCTGTCGAGGATGCACAGGTTGCCATCGGTCGCGCCTTCGAGCGGATTGCCATCGGCATCGACCAATTGCGGCTTCACGCCGAACATGGGGAAGGTGGCGGAACCCGCCTTTAACGGGGTTGCGCCCGGCATCGGGGTAATCATCGCGCCGCCGGTTTCCGTCTGCCACCACGTGTCCACGATGGGGCAACGCCCTTCGCCGACGACGTTATAATACCATTCCCATGCCTCGGGATTGATGGGTTCGCCGACGCTGCCCAGGACTTGCAGGGATTTGCGTGAGGTGGCGGTGACGAAGCTGTCGCCTTCGCGCATCAAAGAACGGAGAGCCGTTGGCGCGCCGTAGAATATGTTCACCTGATGCCGGTCCACGATTTCCCAGAATCGGCTGTGCGTCGGGTAGTTCGGCACGCCCTCAAACATCACCGTCGTCGCGCCGTTGGCCAGCGGGCCATAGACGACATAGCTATGCCCCGTGACCCAACCAATATCGGCGGCGCACCAGTAAATTTGCCCCGGCGTATAGTTGAACACATACTCATGCGTCATGCTGGCCCAGACGAGGTATCCGCCGGTGGTGTGCAACACACCCTTGGGCTTGCCGGTGGACCCCGAGGTATAGAGGATGAACAGCGGGTCTTCCGCATTCATAACCTCTGGCTCGCACTCCGCCGTCACGGTTTCGCGCGCCTCATGATACCAAACGTCGCGCCCTTCGGCCATCGGCACATCGTTGCCGACGTGGCGGATGACGAGCATTTTTTGGATGGCGGTGGACAGCTCCATCGCGGCGTCGGCATTGCCCTTCAACGGCACAACCTTGCCGCCGCGCATACCGGCGTCGGTGGTGATCAGGATGTTCGAATCGCAATCGGTAATCCGTCCGGCCAGCGCGTCGGGGCTGAACCCGCCGAACACGATGCTGTGCACCGCGCCAATCCGCGTGCAGGCCAGCATCGCCATCGCCGCCTCAGGAATCATGGGTAGATAGAGCGTAATCCGGTCGCCCTTCTTCGCGCCCAAATCCTTCAGCACGTTCGCCATCCGGCACACTTCGGCGTGCAATTCGGCGTAGGTAATTTTGCGTTGCTGGTCCGGCTCATCGCCTTCCCAAATGATCGCCACATCATTGGCGCGGGTGGCCAAATGCCGGTCGAGGCAGTTGACGGAGACGTTCAATTCGCCATCCTCAAACCACTTAATGCCGAAATCGGCCTCATTAAAGCTGGTGTTCTTAATCTTGGTCGGGGTCGTCATCCAATCCAGCCGCGCCATTTCACCGCGCCAGAAGGCATCGGGGTCGGCGACCGATTGCGCATATTTGTCGGCGTAGATGTCCGCCGTGATGATTGCCTTGTCGGCCCATTCGGCCGGTACGGGGTGGATGTTCGCCATTGCACCTCTCCTAAATTGCGCGACTCGCTTGTTCGCGCGCATGGGTTTTTTCGTTGCCGCAGCATAGCGCGGCGCGGGGGTCCGCAACACCCCCTACCAAGGTCTAGGCTGTTATCGACCATGGTCTAACTGGTAAAGCTGCGCCACGAACCGGATGCTTACAGCCTCAAATAACGGTGTCTCGATAACGGGACCAAGGGAGAGGAACTGCACATGAAAACGATAAAGGGGCCTTCGGTAAAAGGACTGGGTTTATTAGGCAGCGTAGCCGCCATCGCTTTAATGTCCGGCACGGCACATGCGAAAGAAACGCCAAAAGAAACCGTTGAGCAACGCCTCGACCGGTTGGAGGCGGAAAACGCCGCGATGAAGGTGGAGATTGACACTCTGCGCGGGCAACAAAATCAAACGGCGGCAACCGCACAGCAGGCGCAAACACAGGCACAGCAGGCCGATGCGAAGGTGACCCAAATCGCCGCCGCTCCGCCAGCCCCCGCCGCCGCACCCCCTGCGCCGGTTGACGGATTCACCGCCGGTGGTGGCAAGACGCGCATCAAAATGGGCGGCT
>JBGSSR010000009.1:0-9785 GCA_041736905.1 Sphingomonadaceae bacterium
GTGGAACACCTCCATATTGCCGGTGTCGGGGGCGGAGCAGTTGAAGCATTCCGCGGCCCAGCTGACCTTGCCCATTTCCTCCGCGCACAGGGCGTATTCCATGTTGGTGAGTTGTTCGCCCTCAAACACGAAGCTGTCATCGACGTGGGTCTGGCCGGAGTGGGGGGGCATGAACAGGTTCCACAGCCCCGCGGCCTTCGCCTTGGCCTTCACCTCCTCAATGACGGGGATGACTTTCCAGCGGTCGCCGGTTTTGGCCTGAGCCAAATATTCGCCATGGCGCGGCGCGATTTCGGCGGCGATAAAGTCACGCACGCGGGTCTGAAAATGCGTTTCGCGGGGGGTGAGGGTGAAATCCATGGCTCTCTCCTTATGCCGCGCCGTTTGGGAAGGCTCTTAAGGCCCCAAACCGACAAGCGCGCGCTTTTCGAATATCGATGATGGCGCGTTGTGGCAAAGGCAGGAGCGCAGCGCAAGTGGAAAGCGGGCGCGGAGGAGGGCGCGGTGTGAATTTTTGAGGTTTGGGTATGGGGCTTAATCTAAGATGTCAAAATTATTGGTTTTCCCCGGTCTGGACCACTTAGTTTTGCTTGCAATTCCTGTACAATGTCTTCGGGTTCTGGCGGTCGGCCTTCCCGCAATGAATTTTGAACATCGTCCCATCCTGAAAAGATCGGCTCGCAATTTCCTAATTCAATTTTTAAGCCATGGTGTTCAATAGGATAAATCAACCAAGTAAGCTCACTATTGCTTTGCGACGTTCGTTCAAATGGCGGGAGTGATTTGAAAAATTCTTTATCCACAACCACAAAGAATTTCTTTCCCCAACGCCTGAACACTGGAATTTTTAATTGCAGTTGCGGCATCAACCGTTTTTGCGCGCAGGATCGAAAGTCAGGTCTCCGATTTGTGTCGTGGCCACTCATCGACCGCAATTCGTTGTAAGATTTGAATGCTGGCCTTAAGCTGGTTCCAGAAAAATATGCGGCCTGTATTTCAACGGCGGCAAAGTCCGTAACTGTTTCGTCCTCAATTTTCCCAAGTAGAAAATCAACTTTGCCAATTTTTTTTGTTTTTCCATCTGGCGATTTTGAGGCAATTTCTAATATTCGAATTTCCGGAAAAATGCCAAAATTGAAGCCGCTGCCAAAGGCGATAGAGGCGGCATCGCGGAATATTTTACCCTTCTCCAAAAATCGAACTGGGCACAAAGCAGCAGCACTCGAGCCGTTCGATAATGAGCAAATCGCTAAGGGATCAGTTTTGCTTGATTTCGTACAAGGGCTATTTCTAAAACGACAATGTTTGTTAGTTCGATCCAACCAAACTTCGGCGGAATGATCTTCAACGCTGTGTCCAAAAATTTCCGCAATTTCCATCAGGCAGCCTTCGATTTGGAAATGAAATTTTGTTCAAGGATTTTCAAAGCCAAGGCCTCTGCAAGTAGCGGTGGTACCGCATTACCGACCTGTACGAATTGTTCAGTCATGCTTCCAAAGAATTTAAAATCGTCTGGGAATGATTGCAGCCTTGCGGCCTCACGTACGGTAAATGGCCTGTCATCGTCGGGATGAATGTAAGCCCCCCAATGAATATCACATTTGGTCAATATTGTGCAGGCTAAGTCGGTCTTTTTTGGTCGCCCATACCTTTTTGTATGGTCGCTACGCTTTGCCCTTTTCATACCTTCAGGCAATAGATTTAGAGGTATGTCGCGCCATGAGCCACCTTGGGGAATATATTTTAATCTTTCCAGATTTTTGACCCCTAATTTTGGACCATAGTGGTTTTGAACAACGCCTTCCGCTGATCGCATTGCTTTTTGATAATTGCTCAAGGGCTTAGAAACATATTGTGCGCCTGCAATTTCAACCATCGGCTCTTTTGGTTTTGGTAGGTCGCTAATTGCATCCCAAATGTTTACAAATGGTCGATTCTTTCCGTCAAGAGTTGGTTTGGGAAACTCGACAGGTATTCCCAAACGATTTGCGATAAATACAATTCGGCGTCGCTCTTGCGGAACTCCAAATTCTTCCGATTTTAAAACTTGGAACTCAATATTTAAATAACCTTCGGCGCGAAAATCTGTCAAAATCTGGTTGATTAACTTACCATTGGCAATAGACAAAAGACCAGTCACATTTTCCATAACTATCCACTTGGGTTGAACCCCCCGAACAAGCCGGATATATTCTTTGAATAAACCTGCCCTTGGATCATTTTCACCACGGCCATGATTATAGACACTATAACCTTGACAGGGTGGCCCCCCCACAAGAACGTCGAGTTGTCCTTGCTTTAGACCGATTGCGTTTAAAACTTCATGCGCTTCCAATTCTTGAATTGGCTTTGCAATGAACTTTGCATCTGGATGAGACGCAAGAAATGTTTTGCCATATGTTGGGTCAATGTCAGTGCCCAGTTTGACTTCATAGCCTGCGCGGACAAAGCCAAAACTTAGTCCGCCCGCACCGCAGAACAAATCTACAACAGAGAGTTTTTGTGACATCGTCCGTTCCTTTTTTGTTCTTAATATCGACTGACTTAAATTATGTCAATCCCACCTACTCCGCCGCAACCCCCGCGCTGGCAAACATATCCGGTCCGTCGTCGACCACATCTTCATTGGCGACCTTTTTCTTGCGCGCGTCGAAGCTGGCCCAGACGTCGTTCCAATTGCCCTTGGTCGCGCCCTTCGAATATTCGGTCGCGCGGGTTTCGAAGAAGTTGGCGTGCTCCACCCCGTTAAGCAGCGGCGCGAGCCATGGCAACGGGTGCTCCTCAATCATGTAAATCGGCCCAAACCCCAATTGGTTCAGCCGCCAATCGGCGATGTAGCGGATGTATTTCTTAATCTCTTTCGCCGTCATGCCGTTCACGGGGCCTTGTTCAAACGCCAGATCGATGAACGCATCCTCCAACCGCACGGTTTTTTGGCAGCAATCGATGATATCCTCCCGCACCGCCTTGGTCAGGCAATCGGTTTCCTTCACAAATGCGTGGAACAGTTGGATGATGCCCTCACAATGCAGCGATTCATCGCGCACCGACCAGGTGACAATCTGCCCCATGCCCTTCATCTTGTTAAAGCGCGGGAAGTTCATCAGCATCGCGAACGACGCGAACAGTTGCAACCCCTCGGTAAAGCCGCCGAACATGGCGAGCGTGCGGGCGATATCCTCATTATTATCCACGCCGAATTCGGACAGATAATCATGCTTCGCCTTCATCTCCTCATATTCCAGGAACATGCCATATTCGCTTTCCGGCATGCCGATGGTGTCGAGCAGGTGGGAATAAGCGGCGATGTGGATGGCTTCCATGTTGCTGAACGCGGACAGCATCATTTTGACCTCGGTCGGTTTGAACACGCGGCCATAATGTTCGTGGTAGCAATTTTGCACTTCCACATCCGCCTGCGTGAAGAAGCGGAAAATTTGGGTGAGCAGGTTGCGTTCATGGTCGGACAATTTCTGCGCCCAATCGCGGCAATCCTCGCCCAATGGCACTTCTTCGGGCATCCAGTGGACCTGTTGCTGTTTTTTCCAATAATCATAGGCCCATGGATATTCGAAGGGCTTATATTGGGTGCGGGCTTTGAGAAGGGACATTGGGGTTACTCCGACAATAAATAACGAAACAGGACGAGCATCGCGATCAGGATAACCGCGCGCGTGAAAAAGGATAGGGCCGAGCGGTGGATGTTGGCCGCTGGATGGGTTTGGGCGTTAGGGTTCCGTGCGACAACCCGCCCGTTGGTCCATAACGCGATGCGCGCCTGCACCCACGCCATGGGGTAAGCGGCCAGCGCGGACAGGGCGACCAGTTGCAGGATGAGCGTGCTATTCATGGTCGATAATCGTGGCGTTGTCGCGGTTGCCACCGGTGCGCGTGCGGGCCTCCCGATAGACCACCGTCGTGCTCCGCCGCGCGCCGACGCCGAAGACGACGATGCCGAGGAAGTATCCGAAATCATACCATCCGCCGTTGTTGGGCACGGCGTAAATGGCGACGTTGTTGAGGAACAACGAAATCACCCACGCGACGGGGAAGATAAACCCGTGCCACAGACCCAGCAGGAACCCCGGCGCATCGGGCGCAGTCGCCACCTCACTCGCCCGCGCGCAGGCGGTGAGGATGAGGGGGATGAGGAGGGCGAAAGGGCGGGTCATGGTGATGCTTCTACTTTTTCCTTTTTGATTTTAATTTTAGATAAAAAGATGCTGCCAATGCCAAAAAAATGACCGCCAGAGGCGCTAATAACGGACCATCTGAAAAATTATTTTTATTTAATTTTTTAGAAAATGAATAAGTAAGTATAAAAATCGGTATAACGTAAAATATAAAAACAGACTGATCAGTGAAATTTTTAACCAGATTTTTTACATGATTTTTCTGCTTTTCTTCAAACCTTAATGAAATGCTTGGACCAAGATAAATTTCAAAATTTGGCGATCTTAAAAATTTTTCGATCCTTCTAGAGTTAACTATATGCACCATTTGAAGAGACTTATTATACGCGTCTAACGTCCAAAACATAAATGATGACCACAAAAAAGTTGATAAAACTTGCTCATAATCGAAACCATCAGCTTCATTGACATTTACCCCCATGGTTCCAGCAATTATCAAAATTGATAAAGTGAAATTCCAAGTTCGAATACGAAACAAATATTCGTCATAATTCGCTATTCCCGCTCGGCATTGCTCATATTCAAATCGAGCCGCCTCAATTTTTTGGGAGCGAGCAATGTTTCCAACCATAGCAACAACCTAATTATAGACTTTACCCTACCCTACTGACACGCCAAACATTCGTCATAGTCTGTCGTCGGCAATTCGTATTTCGCGGGTTCGGCGGTGTTGTCCGCTTCTACCCCGCCCGCAAAACCGGCGCGTTGGATGGATTTTGACCGCAGGTAATAGAGCGACTTCACGCCCAATTCCCATGCGCGGAAATGCAGCATCATCAGGTCCCATTTATCGACATCGGCGGGGATGAAGAGATTGAGCGATTGCGCCTGATCAATGAACGGCGCGCGGTCACCCGCCAGTTCGAGCAGCCAGCGTTGGTCAATCTCAAACGACGTTTTGAACGTGTCCTTTTCCTCAATTGAGAGGAAATCGAGGTGCTGCACGCTGCCGCCTTGTTCAAGGATGGAATTCCACACTTTGTCGCTGTCCTTCGATTTGTCGCGCAGCAGCTTTTCGAGGTATGGGTTCTTCACGACGAAGCTGCCCGACAGGGTCTTGTGCGTGTAGATGTTGGCGGGAATCGGTTCAATACACGCGCTGGTCCCGCCGCAGATAATCGAAATCGAAGCGGTCGGCGCAATCGCCATTTTGCACGAGAACCGCTCCATCACGCCGCGTTCCTCTGCATCGGGGCATGCGCCGCGTTCGGAAGCCAGCACCATGGAGGCTTGGTCGGCCTGCGCACGGATGTGTTTGAAAATCTTGGCATTCCACGATTTCGCCATCGCGCCTTCGAAGCCCAGATTGCGGGCCTGCAAGAACGAGTGGAAGCCCATGACGCCAAGGCCGACGGACCGCTCACGGCTCGCGCTATACTTCGCCCGCGCCATTTCATCGGGTGCGCGCTCGATAAAGTCGGTCAGCACATTGTCGAGCATGCGCATCACATCCTCGATGAAATGCTTGTCGCCGTTCCATTCGTCCCATTTTTCAAGGTTGAGGCTGGACAGGCAGCACACAGCGGTCCGGTCGTTGCCAAGGTGATCGTGGCCGGTGGGCAAAGTGATTTCCGCGCACAGGTTCGACGTGGACACTTTCAGGCCCAATTCGCGGTGGTGGCGCGGCATTGCGTTGTTCACCGTGTCGCTGAAAATAATATAGGGCTCACCCGTGGCCAGGCGCGTTTCGACCAGTTTCTGGAACAGGCTGCGCGCGTCAACGGTCGCGCGGACGCTGCCATCGCGGGGGGATTTGAGGTCAAATTCCGTCCCGCCGCGCACGGCCTCCATGAATTCGTCGGTCAAGAGGACGCCGTGGTGCAGGTTCAACGCCTTCCGATTGAAATCGCCCGATGGTTTGCGAATCTCAAGGAATTCCTCAATTTCGGGGTGGTTGACGTCAATATACACCGCCGCCGAGCCGCGCCGGAGCGACCCTTGGCTGATGGCGAGGGTAAGGGAATCCATCACGCGCACGAACGGAATAATGCCGCTGGTCTTACCATTCAGGCCGACGGGTTCGCCAATGCCGCGCACATCGCCCCAATAGGTGCCAATGCCGCCGCCACGGCTCGCCAGCCACACGTTTTCATTCCACGTGTTGACGATGCCATCAAGGCTGTCATCGACGCTGTTCAAATAGCAGGAAATCGGCAGGCCGCGCCCCGTGCCGCCGTTCGACAGGACGGGGGTGGCGGGCATGAACCACAATTTCGACACATGATCATAGAGCCGCTGCGCATGGCCCTCATCATCGGCATAGGCATCGGCGACACGCGCGAACAAATCCTGATAGGATTCGCCGGGCAGCAAATAGCGATCGCGCAGCGTCTCCTTGCCGAACTCGGTCAGCAGGGCATCGCGCGAATCATCGGTCACAATCGTGAACCGCCGCGCGTTGATGGTTTTGGAATCCGAAACCACCTTGGCCTCTGGCGCAGCTTTGGCCGCCGTTTCCGACACTTTTGCTATCGCTTCCATTACATCTGTTGTGCTCACGCCTGTATCTTCCTTTGCCGAATCTCTAAAATCCATCACCCAATGTTCCCATAATGTTCGCACAAGCGCAAGCGGCCGATGCTAGTCTTTTTCCTACGGCCGCGTCAGGGGCTTAATTTCTTATCCACCGGCTCATCCACCATCCATTGTACGCCTTTTTTCGGCGCACGGCAAAACCGCCCGAAAATCGGGCGTTTTGGATGAATATCAACCTGTGGTGTAGCCCCCTCGGCTGCAATACTATCTATAGTGTCCTAAACGGAGCGCGTTGCAAAGCGTTAATTGGGGTTTACCCAATTCAATTCGTCGCACGTGCGATTCGTTTCGTCGATGGACTTGACACTTGGCCGTGAACAAATCCAGCACAAAACCAAAGTTATCAACAGGGCTGGCCCCGAAACCTAACCCCTGAATCGCCAACTCTGAATCGGCTCCCACGGACCGCCGCGATAGTAATGCGCGTCGATGCCGATGATGGACAGCGGGCGCGGGGTGAAGTCGGATTCGAGCGTTTGCAGCAGCTTCCGCGCCACATGTGGCTCGACCTTATTCTGCACGGTGATGTGCAGGCGGGGTTTATTGCTGTCCTGCGGCGTCAACAGGCCGAAAAAGCCGTCGGCGAGTTCCTCCCGCATCGCCAGCAAATCGGGGCTATCAACATGAAACGCCACCCCGCGGCCCAAATTGATGAGGCGATCGATTCGCGCCACCGGCGGCGGATTGTCGGCGCACAGGCGCTTGACCCTATCCTTGACCAACGGCCATTGCGGCCCCGGCAAATGGTGGAACAGGGTGATATGCGCGCGCAAATAATTACGCTCCGCCGGGAAATGCGCGGTCCGCAAAGCCGTCGCCCATGCCGCATCCTCGCCGTCCATCGTCGCGGTCAGGATGATGGGCGCTGGCCCACCCGACTCCCCACTCGCCGAATTAGGGCCAATCAAAAGCTCTTGGCCTCGTAAATCCGGCTGATGTCGCCGTTCCATTCGTTGTGATAGAGGTCGAGCAAGCGGTCGGCGGGGGTCATGCCGCTCTCCGCAATCTGCATCAATGGCTCCAAAAAGCCGCTTTCATTGTCGCCCGATTTGTTCAGCCGCGCGCAGGCGGTGAGGCCGGATTTGCTGATGGCCAGCACTTCCTTCGCCAAATCCTGCATCGTGCCGCCGTCGGGTAATGCGACTTTGAGGCCCAATTTGGGAACTTCGGCGCGGAGCCGCTCGCGCTCCTCCATCGACCAATGTTTCACGCGGTCCCATGCGGCATCGAGTGCGCCCTGATCATAGAGCAAGCCGACCCAGAAGGCGGGCAACGCGCAAATGCGGCTCCACGGGCCACCATCGGCGCCGCGCATTTCAAGGAAGGATTTGAGGCGCACTTCGGGGAAGGCGGTGGAGAGGTGATCCACCCAATCGCTCTCACGCGGCAATTCCCCGGGAAGCGCGGGCAATTCGCCCTTCATAAAATCGCGGAATGACTGCCCCGCCGCGTCGATATATTTGCCGTCACGGTAGACGAAATACATCGGCACATCGAGCATGTAATCGACGTAGCGCTCATAGCCGAACCCGTCCTCAAACACGAAGGGCAACATGCCCGTGCGCGCCGGATCGGTGTCGGACCATATGTGGCTGCGATAGGAGAGGAACCCGTTGGGCTTCCCCTCCAAAAACGGCGAATTGGCGAACAATGCGGTGGCCAGCGGTTGCAGCGCCAGACCGACACGGAATTTCTGCGCCATGTCCGCCTCTGAGCTATAATCCAAATTCACCTGAATAGTGCAGGTGCGCAGCATCATGTCGAGGCCCATACTGCCCACCTTTGGCATATGATTGAGCATGATGGCATAACGGCCCTTCGGCATGATCGGCAATTCTTCGCGCGTCTTGTCGGGCCATAGGCCCAGACCCAAAAACCCCGTTTCGGTGCGCGCGCCGATTTCCTTTACCTGATGCAAATGGCGGCCGGTTTCGGCGCAGGTTTGGTGCAGGTTGTCGAGCGGCGCGCCAGACAGTTCCAACTGCCCCGCCGGTTCCAACGATACCGCGCCATCCGCGCCTTTTAGGGCGATAACATGGCCGCCCTCTTCCACCGGTTCCCACCCGAATGCGGTCAACGAATCCAGCATATCGCGAATCCCGCCCGGTTCCTCATAGGATGGCGCGCGATGGTCGTCGGTGCGATAGACGAATTTCTCATGCTCCGTCCCGATGCGCCAGGCAGACGCCGGTTTTTCGCCCTTTTGCATCGGGGCGATCAGTTGGTCTTTGCCGGTGATTAATGGCTCATCGGAGGCAGTTGCGGTGCGTGTGCTCATAGTGGCGGGGTTTTAGGCGGCGGCGGTGGGACTGACCAGTCCTAATTTACAACTCGTACCTCATAAGTGAAGGATTGCGATGCCCCCGCCGCCAAAGTCGGGATGCTGAACGTAATCGCACTGCCACTAATCGATGCACCAACGGGGTCGGTTTCATTCGCCCCCGCCGCATCGTCATCCTCGGTCGTGGAGGCCGTGCCGCACGACGCACCGCTGCGCAAGCTCCCCGTTTCATAGGTCACATTGCTGGGCAAATTATCGGTTCCAACAACATTGGTCGCCGCGAAAGTGCCGGGGTTGGAAAAGGTGATGCAATATTGCACCAACGCGCCGGGGATAGCCTTTGGATTGGTGCCGCCATTCACGGGATCGCTGACCACCATGCTGATTTTCGCAATGTTGATGACGGGGCGAATGATGTCGAACAGGCTATCGTCGATATTCCAATAATTGGCCTCAATCGCGGGATTGGGCAGGGTATTGCGCTTCACATGGCCATTGGTGCCGCCGCCGACAGTGGTCGTGCTGGCGTCGCGCGCGAACACGCGGATGGTCCATCCATTCTCGCTCGGTTGCGACAAGGGAATCGTATAGGTCGGGAAGGCCGGGTCGCTGCCATTGTTGCTCCAAATCGCGTCATTGGCCACCGTATCGCCATGGGTGCCATCGTTGAACAGGACAATGCCCGTTGCCACCGCTGTCCCGCCCGCGTTCAGCACATTGGCGGTGACCGGCGTGCCCGACCCCGTGGGCCGCGCATCGACGGCGGCGGTGATGAA
>JBGSSR010000012.1:0-2142 GCA_041736905.1 Sphingomonadaceae bacterium
GGCAAGGTCCGTTTGCGGCCCGACGGCCTGTGATGCAGCGGCAAGAGCGCGCGCATCGGCGGCATCGCGCGCGCTGGCAAACCTCCAATATGTGGCGAGGCCTATTAACACGGTCGCGATCAACGCCGCGACAAGCACAATGAACAACAACCGCCATTGACCTGCCGTTGTCGAATGCGCCGACCCACGTGGTGCAAATTTACCGGTGAGCAAGTTGCAGATTGGTGCTGCAAACACCTTTTCTAATGCCAATTCCACTGATTCCGGTGTCGCAACCAATGGCGTGGCATTAGGAGTCATCGCGGTAATGAGCGCATCTTCCGCCGGATAGACCGCATTTTCGCTGGCGAATTGCCGTTCACCCATAAACGCGGCCTCCACCGCCAGAGCATCGGCGTTTGCCCATATTACTCGTGCGACCAATGCGGCGGGGATGGCCAGCGTGGGCACTAAACCCTGTGCCTTTAGCAACGCCAAACCTAGCGCCAAACGCGAGTCCGATATTAGCGTGCCGATCATGACATCGCTATCATTCACGCTAGCCGCCGCATGCGCCGAATCCAGCCCGCGTGCCGACAATTGCCGCGCTGCCACGGCTTCGGCTTGCTTCACAGGCAGATCAGGGCGGTCAAGCACATATAACGGCGCATCCGACGCAGGGACCAACGCAATAATTGGCCCAACATCGTCGCCAGCGGCCGCGGCAACGTCAACGTCTTGGCCAGTTGCAACAATGGCGCCATCGGCCACGCGCCACCAATGCAGCGCCTGATCGGCGGCTTGCGGCAACTGCACCAGCAGACCGTTCGAGAGCGACGAAACCGCCATCAATCCACCCGCGCCGCGCGCCACAACAGTACCGCTTGCCCGTTTTGAACTTCTATCAAGGCGTCTTCCCCCGCCATCATTCCTCCAAAATCCGCCTCAGCCGTCAGGCGGAAAAAGCGGCTATTCACCGATGTTTGCGCCACCAGCGCGGCATTGCCCTTTGCTTTGGCCAATTCCGGCTGCTCCCAGAATCGCACTAAAGAGCCATAGCCGCCCGGCGGGCGTTTGGCGAGTATTGCGCGCACGGTCGGTGGTGGCACATCACCTGGCGCGAAGGCTGACAGGATTATTGCCTGTTCGGGCAGCATGGTGTTGATGTTCACCGGCACCGGCGCAGCCACGGGCAAGGCGCACACCCATGGCCGGATTTTTGTCCATGCCGCGGCGTCCATGCCGTTGACGCTGCGCAATTCCGCCACATCGACCATCAGAGCGTTGGGCGGCAGGACAGCGGGGCTTTTGCCGCGATAGAGGGTGTCCTCCGCACCATTCAACATTGACGCAGTGTCAGTATCCACCCAATCAACCACGCCCGCCGCGATGCTTTCCGCTTGGCGCGCGCCAATGCCCGAAAGGCCGAGCAGGTTGAGGAACGCGGCATGGCCTTCTTTACGGATGGTCAACACCCCCGGCGTGCTTTCCTGCACCACGCCGTTGAGGTTGAAACAATTGCCACCGTCATTAAGTGTGACGGTCAGCGCGCCGCCGTCCAATGGGATGCGACGCGCCTGTCCCTGCCAATCGCCCTCCAACGTCAGTGCCGTCGGATTGCGGGCGGTGAGCGCGGCGATTTGGGCAAGCGCCACATCCTCTGCGCTGAGCAAAAACGCCCTTGCTTGTTCCATCGCGGCAACATTGCCCGTTAACCGTGTGGCAAGTTTCAACCGGTCCAGCGATGTGGCGGCGATAACCGCAATCACCGACACCAATAGCAATACGGTGAGCAAAGCCGCGCCGCGTTCGCTGTCCTTTATAATCGGAGGGGTCATGCGCCACCCCCATTATCGGTGGGAGACGGGGTGGCAGCAGGCAGGCCGTCCACCGCCTGAACCTCCACCGCCAAGGGCCGAAATTGCGGGCCGACCATCGCCAGTATACGCGTCACCGTGCCATCCTTCGCCGTCAGCGTCAGGCGCACGGCGCGGGGCAGGGCATAGGGTTTGGGCGCTTGCCACCCGCTTTGCCATTGGCCCGCATCGTCGCGATATTCTGCGGTGGCGCTGGTAAGGTCCGCCATCACGGTGGCCGCTTCCGCCGCGCCAACTTGGCGTTTCAATGCACCGCCGCCGAAGCTATAGGAAACGCGGGTCGGCG
>JBGSSR010000035.1:0-13189 GCA_041736905.1 Sphingomonadaceae bacterium
CGGTGCCATAGGCCAATGCCGCAATCGCCTGCGCCCCGCCGATGCGCCATACTTCGTCCGCTCCGGCGAGATGCGCGGCGGCAAGGACGAGGGGGTTAACCTCCCCCTTCGGCGTTGGCGTGACCATGACGAGCCGCTCAACGCCCGCGACTTTGGCGGGGATGAGGTTCATCAGGACGCTGGACGGATAGGCCGCCCGCCCGCCGGGCACATACACGCCCGCCGCGTCCACGGCGGTCCAACGCGCACCCAAACGCACGCCTGCGTCGTCGGTATAGTCGCGGTCCTCGGGACGCTGTGCGGCGTGATAGGCGCGGATCCGGTCGGCGGCGAGCACCAACGCATCGCGTAAATCGGGGTCGAGCGCATCGAACGCATCGACGCATTCTTCGGCGGAAAACCGCCATCCAGTTGCGTCGAGGTCGAATTCGTCGAACGTCTGCGTCAGTTCGCGCACGGCATCGTCGCCGCCCTTGCGCACGCGGGCGATGATGTCGGTGACCACGCGCGACACATCGGCGTCGGTTTCACGGCGACCCTCAACCAGCGCGGCGAAAGCCTCGGCAAAATCGGGGGCGGTGGCGTCAAGCCGTTGCATCTGCGGTCTCCTGAACGAGTGCGCGGAAGGCATCGACCATCGGCGGGATACTGCCGCCCATCATCTTGAACGCGGCGCGGTTGACGATGAGGCGCGCGGTGATGTCCATAATCTGGTGCGTCTCGACCAGCCCATTTTCGCGCAGGGTCGCGCCGGATGACACGAGGTCCACAATCCGCCGCGACAGGCCCAACAAAGGCGCGAGTTCCATCGCGCCGTTCAATTTCACGCACTCCGCCTGCACGCCGTGACTTTCGAAGAACCGCCTTGTCAGGCCGGGGTATTTGGTGGCGACGCGCACGTGGCTCATCGTCGCGAAGTCCTCTACTGGCGAACCGGCGGGTTCCGCGACCGACAGGCGGCAATGGCCGATGTTGAGGTCCACCGGCGCGTAGAGTTCGCTATAGTTGAATTCGTCCACCACGTCGCTGCCCACGATGCCGATATGTGCGGCCCCGTGCGCGACGAAGGTGGCGACGTCGAACGCGCGGACTCGAATGATTTCGACGTCAGGCCGGTTGGTGGCGAATTTCAGCGCGCGCGATTTCGGGTCAAAGAAATCGGCCACAGGTTCAATTCCGGCGGCGCGCATCAGCGGCAACGCCTCGTCGAGAATTCGCCCTTTCGGGATTGCAAAGATGATTGTATCGGCCATGGTGTGGCTGATTTAGGCGCGAATGCGGCTTTGAGCAAGGGGCCAAAAGGGAATGGCCAAAAGGGAAAGGGCGGCTGTGGCGGATGATTTTATGGGCAGTTCCTCGGTTGCCGAGGGAATAGCGTGGCAGGCGGACCATGTCGTCGCCAACAACGCCCCCGCGACGGCGCGGGTGGTGCGCGCGCAATTGGGGTTGCTGGATGGGCTGACGCAGGTGGGGCGGACCCTGCGAGAGTGGCATGAAACGCAGGGAAGCCAAGTGTTGGAGGGGGCGGTGCCCTTGCGCCTTGCGGGCGGGTTACATCACCTGCATCTGACCGGCGCGGAGGACGCTTTGTGGCCGGTATACGCGCAAGAAGTGACCGACCAAGCCGCCGTCGATGCGCTCGTTGCGCAAGTGGTGGCGCGGCACGACGACGCGCTGCTCCCATGGTTCGACAGCCCGCCGCAGACCAACGAAGCAGGCCGGTCGGCGAGTTTCATGGCGGGGCTGCTTTGGCTGTCCGCACACGGCATTGGGCCACGCTTTGCCCTTAATGAACTGGGCGCGAGCGCGGGGATTAACACCATGATGGAGCGGTATTTTTATGATCTGGGCGGGGTACAGGCTGGCCCCGTCGCGTCCCCGATGCGTATAAAACCCGAATGGCGCGGGGCTCCATTGTTTTCTGGGCCTCCACCGTCTGCCCCCGTTGAGATTGTGAGCATCAAGGGGTGCGACCAATCGCCGCAGGATTTGGCCGACCCTGCGTCGGCACTGCGCATCAAAAGCTACGTCTGGCCCGAAAACGCCGACCGCATCGCGCGCATGGATGCCGCGATTGCCTTGGCCGCCGAGTGCGCACCTGATGTGGTGGAAGCCGACGCGGCGGATTGGGTGGAGGCGTTGCTGGCGGAGCCTCAAGAGGACGGAATCGTGCGCGTCATCCACCACTCGATCGTTTGGCAATATATCCCGACGCCCGCACAACACCGCATCACCCACGCGATCGAAACCGCCGGAGCCGCCGCGACGCCCGACCGGCCCTTGGTTTGGATGATGCTAGAAACCAATCGCGCGACGTTCGCGCATGAACTTACCGTAAGGGTGTGGGATGGGGGAGAGCATAAGGGCGCGTTGCATTTGCTTGGGGCAGCACAGGCGCACGGCGCATGGGTGGCGTGGGAGGAGGGTTGAACATTTATGGATTGTTTCAATCACATGAACATGTATTTTGAAGGCTGGAAATTGGTTCAGGAGCAACAGCATGAAGTTGAATAAGAAAACTCAGGATCGACTAGTCGCTGGCCTGAAACGATACCAACCGATTGTGCGTAAACTCGCTGAACGCGATATTTCGGAAGCCGATACCGTAACCGTCATCAAAGATATGCTGGCCGATATTTTTGGCTATGACAAATACGCGGAACTGACCAGTGAGCAGCAAATTCGCGGCACATTTTGCGACCTTGCGATAAAGGTAGAAGGAAAGATTCACTATCTTGCAGAGGTAAAGTCAGCAGGAACCACGCTAAATGATAATCATCTTCGCCAAGCCGTAAACTATGGCGCGCACAACGGCATTGAATGGGTCATTTTGACAAACGCGATCATATGGAAAATTTACCGCATCAAATTCGCGCAACCAATTGATTGGGAAGAGGTCTATTGCTTTGATATGGGCGCATTGTCCTCACGATCTGCGGACGATTTAAGCAAGTTGGGCATGTTGTGTCGTGAAAGCATTTCAACAGATGCGCTCGAAGCATTCCATAAAAATGCCCAAATTTTGAATCGTTATGTAATATCGGAATTGCTTCAAGGCGATGCTATGGTCGCGGCGCTAAAGAAAGAATTGCGGAAACTCTTCGCGGGAGTCAAACCTAGCGACGACGAACTTCGCGTACTTCTTACAAACGATGTTATCAAACGCGATGCGCTGGATGGTGATGGGCCTAAGGCTGCGAAGGCACTCATCAAAAAGACAGTTTCTAGTGCTTTGCGCAAGGCGGCGAAGGAAGCGGCAGCGCAGGAGGACTAGCCTCCCCCCAATTCCCTTTGCACCCCGCCCGTCAACGCGCTAAGACGGCGGTCTATTCAACGGGGCCGTTGTCTTCGGGAGTGTTACCTACGTGCAAACCATAAAGCGTGTGTTCTGGGGCGGCATCAAACTCGGCCTTCTATTGGCATTGGTGGCGACCGTCGCGCTGGGCGTGATGGTGTGGCGCGCGCGTGCGGAAATGCCGGATTTTGAGAGCCTGAAATCCTCCCCCAATGGCCAAATGATCCGCGTGCGGTCGCGCGATGGGCAGATTATCCAAACGCTAGGCCCCAGTTTTGGCCGCTGGATTCAGCATGATGACATCCCCTTGGTCATGCGCGATGCGATGATATCGGTGGAGGATCGCCGCTATTACAGCCACATCGGCGTTGACCCCATCGGCATGGCGCGATCGGTTCAGGTGCGCATCCAACGCGGCCATTGGGCGCAGGGCGGTAGCACGATTACGCAGCAATTGGCGCGCAATATCTTCCTGAACAATTCCCGCACGTTCAGCCGGAAATTGCGCGAAGGGGTGCTGGCGCTGGCGCTGGAGACGAAATATTCGAAGGATGAGATCCTCGAACTCTACCTGAACAAGGTCTATTTCGGCGGCGGCGCCTATGGCATTGACAGCGCGAGCCGCAAGTTTTTCGACCATAGCGCAACTTCACTGACCCTTGCGGAGGCGGCGATTATTGCGGGCCTCGTCAAGGCGCCATCGCGCTACGCCCCCACGGCGGATGCAGAGGCGGCGATTGGCCGCGCTGGCGTGGTCATCGAAACCATGCAACGCGCAGGCAAAATCACCGCGAGCGAGGCGGCGGCGGCGTCTCCGGCGGGAGTGAAACTGGCCCCTGAACCGCCCAAGGCGAGCGCGAATTATTTCCTCGATTGGGCGATGCCGCAATTGGACGGCCTGATTGATGAGACCGAGGAGCCGATTGACGTTTGGACCACCGTCGACCTTGGTATGCAATCGGCGGCGCAAAATGCCGTGCGGGCCCATGCGCCAGCGGGCGCGCAGGGGGCGATGATTGCGATTGAGCGCAATGGCGCGGTGCGAGCGCTGGTCGGCGGGCTGGATTACCGCACGTCCAATTACAACCGCGCCATCACCGCCGTTCGTCAACCAGGCAGCGCGTGGAAATTGTTCGTCTACCTCGCCGCATTAGAGGCCGGATTTGATCCCGAGGACCGCGTGGTCGATGAACCGATCAGCATCAATGGCTGGTCCCCGAAAAACAGCGGCGGCAGCTACGCCGGTGAAATGAGTGTGCGGCAAGCCTTTGCCTCATCCAAAAACACCGTCGCGGCGCAGATTGGCAATGAAATCGGCTTTGGCACCATCGCCAGCATGGCGCGGCGATTGGGCATTACGACGCCGATTAACACGCAACCATCGATGGTTTTGGGCAGCAGCGAAACGCGCCTTATCGAGATGACCCGCGCCTTTGCCATTGTCGGCAACAATGGCCGCGATGTTAAACCCTATGGCATCGTCAAGGTCGCGACCGTGGACGGGGACGTTTTATACCATAAGAAGGAAAGTTCGGGCGAGCCGCTCCTCGACGACAATGTGACGTCGGGGATGCTCGATTTGCTGGTCTCCGCCGTAAACAGCGGCACCGGCGGCGCGGCGCAAATCGGGCGGCCCGTGGCGGGCAAGACCGGCACGACCAACAGCAACAAGGACGGGCTATTCTTTGGCATGAGCAGCGGCCTGACCACCGGCGTGTGGTATGGCCGCGACGATGCCAAACCGATTGAGGAGTTGCAGGGCGGCCGCGCACCCGCCCGCGCCTTTGCGCAATTCATGGGCTATGCCGTGGCCAGCCGTCCCGAAGAAGGCTTTGACACCGACATGGTCCCACTGGAATGGGGCGAAGAAGTCGATGGGATTGGCGAGGGCGAAACGTTGGACCCCGACGCGCCGATCTTTGACGAGTTCGGCAATATGATCGACCCCACGGCCGATGGTGTGCCGTTGGGCGATGATGCGGGCGGCATGACGCGCGAGCAATTGTTGGACCGCGCGCTCGGCAAAACGCCCAGCGACATGGACCGCGCATTGGAGGGCGATTTGACCCCGCCCGCCGATCCCGCGCCCGCGCCCCGTCCCCGCGATGCGGTGATTGCGCCTAAGGAGGATTAGCGTACACTGCCCCCGTTTCGTCGCCAAAATGGTGCGCGCAGCGTTAAGGTTACCCGTGATGCTTTGGCCGTTTAGGGCAAAATGTTGCACCCCGTTTACCTCTGTTTGCAACAAGGGGGATACGGAGGGGGCAAGCGCATAGGGACGCTGTGTGCCCCGCCGCATGGGGACCAACGCGGTGCAAGGGGACACGGGGCAGGAAGGTCTATGGGCGGAGCGCGCACGTGTTGCCGCCATCGGGCCGCATCATCCCTTAACGTTAACGCTGCAACTGGCGCTTTGGGATGAGCAGCCATGGACCGATTTGCCCGCGCGCTTGGGCAAGGATAGTGCGGTGCGGGTGGTTGCCGAGGAAAACAACGACCGCGCCGATGGCATGCTAATTATCCGCCGTTGGCCAACGCCAATCGTGCTGCACCGATTGGCCGACGCGGTGAAGGCGGCGCAAACCCCCGTGCTGCTATGCACCGCCGCGCCGAGTGAGCTGTGCGCCGAAGCCTTGAATCTGGGGATTGCCGACATTCTGCGCCATGACATGCACCACGCCGAGTTGCTGGCGCGATTGGCGCTGAGATGTGGCGCGGGGCGCGGGATGAAGGGCGCGCAATTGGCGTATGGCCCGCTGCTCCTTGACCGGATGCAGCGGATGGCGTGTCTACATGGCCGGATGTTGCGCCTGACCCCGTTACAGTTTGATTTGCTGGCGGCGCTTATGCAAGCGGCGGGCGGCACGGTGAGCGCACAGGCACTGCGCCAAACCGTTTGGCATACCATGCACGACCCCGGTACCAACCGTCTGGCCGTTCACATCCACCATATTCGCCGCGCGCTTGCCGATGCGGGCAGTCCATTGGAAACAGCTATAGAGGTTGTAGCGTCGGGCGGCGGCTATGCGTTAGTCTGTAAGCACCCAGCCTAAAATTTCGGGCAAACGCGCCGCCCACGCGTTTTCCTCATGCGGCGCGCCGTCATAGACTTTGCTTTCAAAATCCACGCCGCGCCGCCATCCCGCCGCCGTCACACCCGCGTCAATGCGCGCCTGATAGGGTGGGTAATAGGCATCCAGCGTCGCCGTGCCGATGTCCATCCACAGGCGGCGGCCATCGGGGTTGCCAAGCTGCTCCACAAATGTCGATTGCCAAATTGCGGCGAGGTCTTGGTTGAAATCGCCCACCTTTGCGGGGTCGGCGGCGGGCCAATGGCTTGACACGCACGCGGCGCGGCCAAACACGTCGAGGCGGGTGACAAAGGCGTAGCAGCTCATGAGGCCGCCCATGCTCGACCCTGCAATCGCGGTGTCTTTGGCACCGGTCAGCGTGCGATAGTCGGCGTCGATCATGGGTTTCAACGTATCGGCCATCCAAGCAAGGTAACGGTCGGACACCACTTCCCCGCCAGTCATCGCGTCCATCGCGGCGCGCACCTCTCCGGTCGCGGCATTATAAGCGGGGCGGGGCAGATATTGGCGATATCGGTCGCTGCCCGGTGCCCAAATGCCGACAATGATATGCGGGCGAATTTTCCCCTGCGCCATCAGGGCGAGCACCGCCTTATCCGCCGCCCAGATTTTGTTGAAGTTCGATTTTGTCACATCAAACAAATTATGCCCATCGTGCATGTAGAGCACGGGGTATCGGGTTCCCATGTTCCTATCGTAGCCCGGCGGCAACCAGATGGAGAGGCGCTGGTCAGGCAGACCATCGGCGGCGATGCGCTCGATTTCTACGAACCGGCCGACATCGGCGGTCTCGATCATGGCGGGCGGGGGTGGTGCGGCGGCTTGACAGGCCGATAGGCCGAAAGCCGCCAAGGCGATTCCAAAGGCCCTCATTTCTTGCCTTTCGCCTTGACCGAAACAAGCCGCACGGCAAATCCGCCCGCCGGCGCCATGCGCAAATTGAGCGTATCAGCGGCGGTGACGGTTTTCTCCTCGATGACAATATCATGCCGGTTGGGGCCATAGCCGCTGGCGGCGTCGCCATCGCGGTAGATTTGGGCGGTATACGTCCCCTCACCCAAGAAGGTTAGCGGCACAATAACCTCCCTTGCGTCCGCGTTGGTTGTGCCGCCAATATACCAATCGTTGGAATTGCGGTCCTTGCGCGCCACCACGACATAGTCGCCGACTTCGCCCAAAAGAGTGTGCGTCTCCGCCCAATCGGCGGGCACGACGCGCAGGAATTCCATTTCGCGCGGGAATTGCTTCAGATTTTCCGGATCATCGGCAATCATCTGAATGGGTGAATAAAGCGTCATATACAGCGACAATTGACGCGCCAACGTGCTTTCCAAATCGCGCCCACCGCGCCCTTTTAGGGACAACACGCCCGGCGTATAATCCATTGGCCCGGACAGCATCCGCGTGAAATAGAGCGTGGGGACATGGCTCGCCGGATTGCCCGGAACGCCCCATGCCTGATACTCCATACCGCGCGCGCCTTCGCGAGAAACCCAATTTGGGTACGTGCGGCGAAGGCCCGTGTCCTTAATCGGTTCGTGCGGATTGACGGCGATTTTGTGGCGAGCGGCGACCTCAACCACGCGCAAATGATGTTGCGCGCTGCGTTGGCTGTCGTGCCAGACCATGCGCTGCTTGCCGTCCGGCCCGACATCAATTAGCCCGCCCGCGTCGGCGACATAGCCGGTTTTCACCGCCTCAATCCCGTGCGCTTGATAATAGGCCATGGCGGCGTCCAATTGATACTCATAGACCGCGATATTGCCGCCGGTTTCGTGGTGGCCAATGATCTTCACGCCCTTTTTCGCGCCATAGTCGGACAGCATTTTCATGTCGAAATCGGGGTAAGGCTCGGTGAAGCTGAACCCGCGACCGTTGGCGAACCAATTGCCGTCCCAACCGACATTCCATCCTTCGACCAATACGCCGCGAAAGCCATATTGCGCCGCAAAGTCGATATGGCGTTTAACGTTGGCGTTGTCCGCGCCATGCTTGTCGCCGCTGGCCCAGCTTTTGGTGTCGAGGTGCATTTCCCACCAGACACCGACGTATTTCTGCGGCTTGACCCACGACACATCGCCCAGTGTATTGGGCTCGTTGAGGTTGAGTTCCAAATCATTGTCATACAATGCAGCCGCGCTGCCGGTAATGCGGAGCGCGCGCCATGGGGTGTTGAACGCGCCGCTGCGGACGACTTTCGGGCCGTCTGGCGAAGGCGACAAGGTGGTGACAAAGCGCCGCCCCTCCATTCGCGTCACCCACATGCCGGAATAATCGACCAGCGCCGCCTCATGGATCGACACGTGCGTGCCATCGGCCAGAACCAACGTCATCGGCGTATGCGCTTGGCTCACCGCGTCGATGGGCGTGCGTTTGTAGATTTGCTCATACCGGTTCCAATCGCCCGCCTGCACCCAATGCGCGGTGCCGTCTTGGGCAATGTTAAATTCGGTGCGTTCCTCCATAATCCGCCAGTCGCTGCCGTCGGGGTGGGCGGCAAATTCATAGCGGAAACCTACGCCATCGTTGAAAATGCGGAACCGGACGGTGACGGTGCGCTCCACCGGCTCATCGACCATCGGGTTTGCGCTACCCTTGGAAACCAAGGTCACGGCAAGCTCATGGTGCTCGTCCTTTACCACGCGGCGTTCGCCCCATGGTTGTTCCCATGTGGTCGCGTTGGCTTTGGCATGCACATCGACGATGGAAAGGCCGCGCCCCATCGGGTCTTGGTCGCTGAATAGGAAACTCATGCGCGAGTTGGCGATGACCGGCGCGCCATTGCGGGTGACGGCGTAGTTGGCGAACCCCTCACCATCTAGCGTCAATGTGACCGCGATGGAGCCATCGGGGGAGGTGCCGGTGGCGCTTTTCACGGCGTCCTGCGCCATAGCCGATACGCTGGTCAGCGCGAGGATGAGGGTGAGGATGGTGTGCCAAAGATTACGCATGGGTCTCTCCTAATCTGTTTCACCCCTCCTCTTCAGAGGAGGGGCATTAATTTCGGGTCACCCCCGCATCATCACTGCGCCGAACGGGGGCAAGGCCTCCCCTGCCACCGCGCCGTTGACATTGGTTAGCACTGCGCCCGCCGCGCCCGCTTTCGGCCAAGCGGCCGTGTTTTCGGTGAGGTTGAACACGCAGGTCACGGCCTCGCCTTCACCTTCGCGCACAAATGCCAACACATCATCGCCGCCGGTATCAATGCAATTGAGGCTGCCCCAGCGCATCGCGCGTTCGGAATTGCGCAGGGCCAATAGGTCCCGAGTCAAGTTGAGGAGCGATTCCGCATCGCTTGCCTGGCGCGACACCGCGCGTGTGGCGTGGCTGTCCCCCACGGGAAGCCATGGTTCTCCGCTACCAAAACCCAAATGATTACTCCCCGCATCCCACGGCATCGGCGTGCGCGCGCCGTCACGGGACAGGGTCAGCGGCCAGTTGGCAATCGCTTCGGGGTCTTGCAACCGGTCAAATGGAATGTGCACCTGATCCAGCCCCAATTCTTCGCCATAATAGAGGATGATATTGCCGCGAAGCGAGACGAGCAGCGCCATTTTCAACCGCAAAAATGCCTCGGTAAGGCCCGCGTCGGCCCGCATCGCGTCGCTGCTCCACCGCGTTACCGCGCGCGGGGCGTCGTGGTTTTCAAAGGCCCAGCTTGGCCAACCCGGCTCCTCGGCGGGCCATTTCGCCAGCGTATCGGCGATGTAAGATGCAGTCAGCGCGGGCGCATAGAGAAAGTCGAAACCGTATGCGCTGTTCAGCCGCGTGTTGCCCGCCGTATACAGCCGCATTTCGCGCTCGCTTTCTTCGCCGCCGACTTCGGCCACGGAAAAGGTCGCGCCATATTCGTCCATGACGCCGCGTATCCGCTCAATAAAATCGACGATGCCCAAATGCCCTTGGTTGTATTTTTTGAGCTGGTAATCGAACGGGCGGCCCTTGGTGCGGCCATCATCGGGCGCGGGCGGATTGTCGCGATACTCCAAATCGTGCATGGCAAAATTGAGCGCATCAATGCGGAAACCATCCACCCCGCGATCGAGCCAGAAGCGCGCAACGCCCAAGAGCGCCTCCTGCACCTCAGGATTGTGGACGTTCAAATCGGGCTGCTCGGTCAAAA
The DNA here is from genome assembly GCA_041736905.1 of Sphingomonadaceae bacterium. Lineage (GTDB taxonomy): Bacteria > Pseudomonadota > Alphaproteobacteria > Sphingomonadales > Sphingomonadaceae > JBGSSR01. The sequence goes on from JBGSSR010000035.1 coordinate 10,511, forward strand.
AGTTATGCAAATAATATTGCCGCCGCCGCGCATCCCATTGCCATGCGGGGCCACCGAACACCGATTGCCAGTTGGTCGGCGGGCTGCCATCCGCCTTCGGATCGGCCCAGACGTACCAATCGGCCTTCGGATTGTCCTTCGACTGGCGGCTTTCGGTGAACCATGCGCATTGGTCCGACGAGTGCGAATAGACTTGGTCAATCAGCACCTTCAGGCCAAGCGAATGCGCCCGCGCCACCAACGCATCGAAATCGGCGAGCGTGCCGAAAATCGGGTCCACGTCGCAAAAATCGGCGACGTCGTAACCGAAATCCTTCATCGGAGACGTAAAGAACGGCGAAATCCAAATCGCCTCCGCCCCCAAATCGGCGACATGGTCCAGCTTTGCCGTGATGCCGGGCAAGTCGCCAATGCCGTCGCCATTGCTGTCTGCGAAGCTGCGCGGGTAGATTTGGTAAATCGTTGCCCCGCGCCACCATGGGTGGTCGGCGGACGCGCGCAGGTCGGTGCCGTGTTGCAAATGGGCGGGGGAGGATTGGATGTTCATGAATCTGCTCTTCGCTTCGTTACGGTCTAGCTTCTATCAGCGCGGCAAACCACGGTCGATAGCGCGGGGATTGTTATACGTAGTGAACCCGGCGCGCCGGCGTTGGCGGGGCATTGGCCGTAGAGCGGGCGGAACGCGCCGCTGGTCGGGTCCACGCTGACCTGGCCGGTCCAGCCAGTGGTCGATGTGTTGAACGCGATCAGATATTCCGCGCCCGTCACGGGATCAAAACGCGACACCGCGAAGATGCCGGGAGCCTCCGCATCGTGGCGCAAAACCATCGGCGAACGGCGCAACGCGGGGTGTTCTTTACGGAGTGACGACAGCATCGCGATGGTTTGGTACAGCGGGTGATTGGTATCGAAATTGTCATCGGCCGTCGTCTTGCTCGTGCCAATCAAACGGTTGTCATTATAGCTGGCGGTCATTGATGGGAACATATCCTCCCGCGCCGCCTGATCATTGCCATCGCCGACAAAGCCTTGCTCATCGCCGTAATAGACCGTCGGCACACCGCGCAGCAGGAACGTCATTTCCGTGCCCAATTTCACGCGGGCCAGCAATTCCTCATCACTAATCCCCGGGCGGGCGTCGCGGATAATGGTGCTCAAACGCCCCATGTCATGGTTGCCATTAAACGTCGGCAGGTCGAGCGCGCTCATCACGCCGCCCTTGTACAGGACATCTCCATCGGACCATTTGGTAAGCTGGCTCGTCCCCTTATCTTTGCCAAGCACCGCGTGCACTGTGGCGGTAAAGGCAAAGTCCAGCAATTGCGGGAAGCCGTCACGGTGGGTAAATGCGGCCAAGAAGCCGGGGTCGTTTTCGGAGATGAACACTTCGCCGAAAATGGCGAAATTGGGGATGCCCTTTGCCTCTGCTTTTGCCTGCATCGCGGGCACGAATTTCTGCCAGAATTCGGGGTTCACATGCTTGGCAGTGTCGATGCGGTAGCCATCGATGCCGAACTCCTCGATCCAGCCCGCGTAGATGTCAATCATGCCATCGACGACGCGCGGAGGTTCGGTGAAGAGGTCGTCTAGGCCAACGAAATCACCATATCGGTTGCTTTCGCCTGCCCAAAAGCTATCGCCCCGATTGTGATAATATTTGGGGTCGTTCAGCCACGCGGGGACTTTTACGTCCTTCTCCGCGTCGGGGACAAACACCGTATAGGCGTAATTGGGATCGGTCAGCTTGGCGAAATTGTCCGCCGTCATCACATGGTCGCCTTTAAACCCGTCATTGATGGGGACGCCATCGGGACCGCCCCTGCGCGAGTAGGGGAAGTCGGCCTTTGACCGGTAATCGAACCCCTCACGGTATTTAATCACATCGGCGGTGTGGTTGGTGATGATGTCCATATAGACCTTCATCCCGCGCGCGTGGGCGGCATCGACGAAGGCCTTAAATTCGGCGTTGGTGCCGAAATGCGGGTCGACCTGCGTAAAGTCGGTGACCCAATAGCCGTGATAGCCGCTGCTCTCATCGCCATTTGGCCCTTGCACTGGCTTGTTCTTGAAAATCGGCGCGAACCAGATGGCGGTGATGCCCATCCCCTCAAGGTAATCGAGTTTGGCGGTCAGGCCTTTTAAGTCGCCGCCGTGGTAGAACCCCTTATGACTGGGGTCGTAGCCATGGTCGAGCCGGTCGCCGGTGATGCCGCCACGGTCATTGCTTGAGTCGCCATTGGCAAAACGGTCGGGCAGCACGAAATAGATAATCTCATCGCGGGGAAGGCGTTCGCGCACCCCCGAAAGTCCGGCTTCGCGGCCATAGATGGCGTCCTTTTGGGCCAATGGCGCGGCGGTCGCAGATGCGGTGTTGGCCACAGCATCGGGGATGCATGCGGACAACGCCAGTGCGCTGACCAAACCGAGGAGAAGCGGGGTTTTGAAACGCATTAGACAGGCTCCCGTTGTGCCGCCTGGGCGGATAAAAATTGGTCGTGGGTCGGCATGGCGGCGACTTTGGCGGCGATGCAGTGTTCAATGGAGGCGAGGTATTTATCGACATTTGCCGCGCCCGGCGCATTGGCCAATGGATGGTATCCGGTGGGCGCAATCCCTTGGCCAATGAGCACTTGGCTCCACCCATGTTCGGTGAACAGTTCCTCGTTAAACCGATAGAGC
>JBGSSR010000064.1:0-2130 GCA_041736905.1 Sphingomonadaceae bacterium
GACGTCGCCGCCGACCGTATCGAGTTGCAGGACCGCGCCGACCGCGTGGTGCTGTCCGGCGGAGTGGTGGTGTCCCAAGCGGGCCTCACTATCCGTTCCGCGCGCGTGACGGTGGCTTATAGCGGCGGGCAGTCGGTGGACATCAACCGCATTGACGCCACCGGCGGCGTGACGATTACCAAAGACGATTTGCGCGCGACCGGCGGCACGGCGATTTACGACCTCGACCGGCGGTTGATTACCTTGATTGGCGATGTGCAGTTGACGCAGGGCGCGAACCGCCTGAACGGTGGGCGTGTCACCATTGACCTCAACAGCGGGCGCAGCGCGATTACCGGTTCAGCGAACGCGGGCGCATCGGGCGATGGCACGGCGGCCCCGGCGACCTCCGGCAATTTGGGTCAGACCGGCGGGCGCGTGACGGGGCGGTTTACGGTGCCGCAACGGAACTAGGCGCGGAATTAAGCGCGGCCTTTAGGCTTGCAAAATCCCATGACATAGGCAAAGGACGCCGCCATGACTGACACCGAAAACACCCCTGCCGCTGAAGCAGAAACCGCCGCTCCTGCAACCTCCAGCGCGGACGTGCCGCCCGACCATTTGTGCATCCATCCGTGGAGCGAGTTCCACGACGCGGACAAGCTTGGCCGCGGCATCGGCATCCGCTTTAAGGGCGCGGTGCGCACCAATGTTGAGGAATATTGCATTTCCGAAGGCTGGATTAAGGTGCAAGCGGGCAAATCACTGGACCGGAAGGGCCGCCCCATGCTGCTGACGCTGAAAGGCCCGGTTGAGGCGTGGTATGAGGATTTGGGGGATAACCCGCCCGTCGCGAAATAACTACAAAACCAAAGGGGTCGCGGTTTCGCGGCCCTTTTTCGTTATCGGATACCCATTTCCTAATCAGATACCGGCCAGCAAATCGTCCATACTCTGCGGCCCCTTCGCCTGAACGCCGGGGGCGGCGACACTGGGCGTATAGCCTTTGGGCAGGGGTTGGTTCGCGCGCGGGGCTTGTTGGGTCGGTTGCGCACGCGGCGCTTGGGAACTAGCCTGATAGGTTGGTTGTGGTGCGGCGTTATAATCGCGCAACGGGCGCTGGCCCTGCGGCTGAGGCGCGGGCTTAGGCGGCGCGTAACTCACCTTTGCTGGAGCGGGCTTCGGCGCAACCTGCTGTGCCAATTTCTTCGGCTCTGGGGCCTTCGCGGTCACCACTGGCGCAGACTTAGCGGCAGGCTTGCTTGCATATTGCACCGGCGACCCCGCGGGCGGCATCGCTTTTGGTGCTTTATCGGGATAGATAAAGCCGTGCGTCGGCCACTCCGTCGTGCCCAGCGCGCCAATCGGCGTATACCACACGCGCACGCGGGACCAGTCGTTGCGCTCCGACACGTCCACGACCTGCACGTTGTTTTCAATATGCCCACGTGTGCCGTTGATGGTGGACCAGTTGGCGTGGCTCATCAAGATTGTGCGGTTGTCGATGATCTTGCTGACCGCGCCGACATGGCCAAGCTGCATCCGGCCATGCGGTTTGAAAGCCAGCACTGCGCCGAATTTCGGCACACGGCCCGTGCCATATTTGCCCTGCGCCTGCCCCCACCATGTGTGTGCATCGCCGAAAATCTGCACACCGGACAATTGCCGCGCATAGGGAACACATTGCAGCCCTTCATTCAGCGCCAGTGCCTGCGCCGTTGGCAGGGTCGCGGTGGCAAGCGCCGCCGAAGCGATGAGGATACGCCCAATACGCGGGCGAGTGAACTGGTGGGCGGGTTGGCTCATGACTCCGTTATGGGGGAGCCCCTCGTAAAATTACGCAAAGTGGATTGGTTAACGGCGCGCTAACACTAACCATTTGTCGTATGTCAGCCACGTTTGGCCGCACGGCAGACTAACCAATCGCAATTCCCTGCGCCCCGCGCGCGAACGCTCCGCCGAAGGCATCGGCATCGGTGCCCGTCATCCAGATTTGCCCGCCCAAATCCGCCAACCGCGCAAACAAAGCATCGCGCCGCGCCGCGTCCAAATGGGCGGCGACTTCATCAAGCAGCAGAACGGGCGGCATCCCGCGCCGGTCCGCGACCAACTCCGCCTGGCCGAGGATGAGCGAGAGCAGCAACGCCTTTT
>JBGSSR010000168.1:0-4680 GCA_041736905.1 Sphingomonadaceae bacterium
GGCAAGGCCAATGCCCCGCCCCTCGCCCGTCACGATGGCGCGTTGCCCGTCGAGGCGGAAGGAAGGCATCGTGGGGATGGTCAAGCCACAGCCTCCGCCTCTGCCTTTCCCGCATAGGGCACGTTTTTCCCGCCGAACCGCCGCACGCGGATGTTCGCTTGTTCGCCATGGCCCGCAAAGCCCTCCAGCGCGCACAGGCGGCTGCAATATTCGCCGATCATCGTGCTGGCTTCGTCAGTGGTCACGCGCTGATAGGTGCAGGTTTTGATAAACTTGCCCACCCACAACCCGCCGGTGTAGCGCGCCGCTTTCTTTGTGGGCAGTGTGTGGTTGGTGCCGATGACTTTATCGCCGTACGATACGTTGGTCCGGTTGCCGAGGAACAACGCGCCGTAATTGGTCATGTGTTTCAGGAAATAATCGGGGTCGGCGGTCATTACTTGCACATGCTCCGATGCGATGTCGTCCGCGATTGTGACCATTTCATCGACATTTTCGGCGAGAATGACCTCACCAAAATTCTCCCATGCGCGGCGCGCAATGTCGGCGGTGGGCAGGATTTGGAGAAGCCGCTCTATCTCCCGCATCGTATCCTCGGCCAGTTTGCGTGATGTGGTCAGCAGGATGGCGGGGCTGTCGGGGCCGTGTTCAGCTTGCCCCAAGAGGTCAGTCGCGGCGAGTTCGCCGTCGCATCCGATCTCATCAGCGATGACCAACGTCTCCGTCGGGCCAGCGAACAGGTCGATGCCGACGCGGCCAAACAATTGCCGCTTCGCTTCGGCAACAAAGGCATTGCCCGGGCCGACGAGGATATCGACCGGCGCGATGGCTTTCGTGCCAATGCCCATGCCCGCAACCGCCTGAATCCCGCCGAGGCAAAAGATTTCATCCGCACCCGCCATGGCCTGTGCCGCCACAATCGCAGGCGCCGGTTTACCTGCAAAAGGCGGGGCGCAGGTGACGACGCGGGGAACACCCGCGACCTTGGCAGTAATCACGCTCATATGCGCGCTGGCCAGCAAGGGATATTTGCCGCCCGGCACGTAGCAACCGGCGGCGTTCAGCGGCAAATGTTTGTGCCCCAACACCACACCGGGCAGGGTCTCGACCTCCACATCCTTCATCGAATCGCGCTGAATTTGGGCGAAATTCCGCACTTGCGTTTGCGCGAATTCGATGTCGTGCAAATCCTGCGGCGTCAGCTGGTCGATGCAATCTTGAATCTCGCGTGGTGATAGGCGATAGTCATCGCGGTCCCAATTATCGAACTTGATGGACAATTCCCGCACCGCCTCATCGCCGCGTTTTTCAATATCGGCAAGGATGGCCTCCACCGAATCGCGCACTTGGCGGTCGGTGTTCGCCTTTGCCTCGGCGGTTGCACCGCGTTTCAGCCACTCGGCCATTGCTCGTCTCCTGAAAGGTCAAAATTCTGCATCGTCCATCGCAGGCGCTGCGGGCCAAGACCAATTCAATTCATCGAAGCACGCCATCTATGCAATAGCTTTGCACCGTGCCCGCGTAACCGATAGCGGTGCAGCATCGATATATATGCCATGAACGGGAGAGAGTTATGCGCCTTGCGACACTGAAAAATGGGACGAAAGACGGGCAATTGATTGTGGTGTCGCCCGATGGCGCGTCCTATGCGGTGGCTCCCGTGGCGACGTTGCAGGCGGCGTTGGAGGATTGGGATGCCGCGTCGGCGGCTTTGACGGCGATTGCCGATTTCCCCCACATCCTCGACCTCGCCCAAATTGCCGCGCCCTTGCCGCGTGCATGGCAATGGCTCGACGGGTCGGTCTATCCCAGCCATGGCGATTTGATGGATAAGGTATTCGGCATTGATAAGCCAAAGGTTGACCACCCGTTGATGTATCAGGGCGTGTCGGACCATTTCTACGGGCCGCACGACGATGTCGTCATGGCGGATGAGGCATTGGGCATTGATTTCGAGGGCGAGTTTGGCATCATTACCGACTTCGTGCCCATGGGGACCAGCGCGGCGGATGCGGCAAAGCACATCAAACTCATCGTGCAAATCAACGATTGGTCGTTGCGCACGCTTGCAGGGCCAGAGATGAAAACGGGTTTCGGCTGGATACAGGCGAAACCGCCGTGCACGATGGCACCCTTTGCCGTGACGCCGGATGAATTGGGCGATTCTTGGGCGGATTACCGTCCATCGCTGTATCTGAATGTGCAGTGGAATGGCGAGCAATTCGGCAACGCCTTCGGCGCGCCTATGGCCTATGGTTTCCACGACTTGATAGCCCACGCCGCGCGCACACGTAACCTTGTCGCGGGCACAGTCATTGGTTCCGGCACCGTATCGAACGAGAATTTCCGCGAGGTCGGCTCGTCGTGCATCGCCGAACGGCGGGGGATTGAGATTGTCGATGCGGGCACGCCAAAAACCGAATTCATGCGCTTTGGCGACACTGTCCGGATGGAGGCGAAGGACGCAGGCGGCCACGCCCCCTTCGGCGTGATTGCGCAAAAGGTGGTATCGCGGTGAGCGAACTGTCTGACTCCGGCCTGCCTTTGGTGCAGCGCGTTGTGACAGGCCATGATGCCGATGGCCGCGCCGTGTTCCGGTCAGAGGATATGTCGCCGACCACGATGATACCATCAGGCGACGCCGCGTTCCTGACCATCTGGTCCACCGAAACCGTGCCCGCCGACCTGAATGACGAACGAGACGGACGCCATTTGCCGACAGGATTGACGCTCGAACGCGGCTCCGTCATCCGCATCACCGACATGCTGCCCGGCAAAGAAAGCCCGATGCACCGCACCAACTCCATCGATTATGGCATCGTGTTGGAGGGTGAGGTTGAGCTGGAACTCGACGATGGCGCGAAGAAAACCATCCGGCAGGGCGGCATTATTGTGCAACGCGGGACCAACCACCTTTGGCGCAACACGACGGATAAAGTGTGCCGCATTGCCTTCATCCTGATCGAGGCGCCCGCCTATTTGCATGAAGGGCGGCCATTGGATGAGATGAAGCCCTAACGCTTAGCGCTGGGCGCCGCCGGTGTTGCTGTCATTTTGGAATTGAGCGGTGATTTCGGCGTGGTCGCGGTCGATCGCGACGACATTGTCCGCCGCCATAAACTGCGTATCTTCCTGCGCTGCACCCGCGCAGAGCCGTTCCACGACCCAACGGATGGCGGGGTCATTGTTGTTCGACAAATGCCATTGGATAGCCTCCCGAATGGGCGGGATATCCATCGGCACTTCCTTGACAATCAGCGGCAGGACGCTGGCCATGCGTGTCGCCAGCCGCCGGTGCATCGTCGCAATCCGCCCCGTGCCGACGATAAAGCCGGGAACTGAGACGAATGTAGGGGCCACAATTTCAACCCGCCGCGCCTGTTTCTGGCGGCGCATGAACCAATCCTCAAACGCCGAAACGCGCCCACGGCCAAAGCGGGTGATGACATGCGGCTGCGCAAAATACAGGTCGCGCGTCATCGGTTCGTGCATCACCGGATTACCGTTCCAGCCGACAACGACATGGTCGTCCTGGAACAAGATCAGGCTGGGGTGGTCGGCGGACATGGCGTAATCGATGGTGATGAGAATATCGACCAGCCCGCGTTCCAAGGATTCCACCAATTGCCCGTCAATCTGCTGCACCTCAAACCGCATCATTGGCGCGTCATGTTGTATTTCATTCAACGTGCGGGCGAGCGCGACTTCGGTGACATAATCCGACGCCATGATGCGGATCATCCGGTCGCTGGTTGCGGGATCAAAGGGCGGTGTGACCGCAATGGTGGAGCGGATCTGGTCAAGGACGGCGGCGACCGGTTCAATCAATTGCTCTCCGCGCGCGGTCAGCACCATTTGCCGGCCCTTCACGACCAGCAATTGATCGCCGAAATAATCGCGCAACCGGCCGAGCGCGGAGGACGTTGCCGATTGCGATAGGCAAATGCGTTCAGCGGCCAAACTCACGCTCTTTTCGGCCAGCAACGCATCGAGTGCGACGAGCAAATTCAGGTCCAACCGTTCAAACCGCATCACCGTCTCCTTAGTTCAGCGTCGCAAGCGCGCTGGAAACGAGGGTAGCAAGATTTCCATCGTGGTGAAAGCCCGCGTGTTCGGCCGCCGGTGTTGCAAGCGGCGGGTTTGCCGCGAACATTGCCTGCAACGCTGCATCGGGGGCGTAGCTGACCAGCGTTTCGGACACGCCGCCCGAAACTGGGCATTGCCGCGCAATCTCCGCCACCAAATCGCCCATTCGGATACACAGGGCGGGCAGGGTCACGACGCGGGTGACGGGCATTTGGGCGCTGTCCATGGATAGGGCATGGACGAAATTCGCCGTGCATTGTGCGACGGACTCGGCCCAAATCGTGCCATCGGCGGCGACGGGGCAGGTGAACGCTTCGCGTGCTTTCAACGCGTGGAAAAGGTCGCTCATAAACGCAGATTTCATGCCGCTGGGTCCCTTGGGCCGCGCGAGGATGCCGGGCAGGCGGATGCTGATCGCGTCGATCATCCCGCGATGGTGCATCATGGCGACGGCGGTTTCCATCATGGCCTTATGCCCACCATAGATCATTTTGGGCGCCAGCGGAGTTGTGTCGTCCACGCCGCTCGGAGGCAAGGGATCGCCTAACACCGCGATGGAACTGGCGTAAATCACACGTGGTTTTTGACCTGCCG
>JBGSSR010000185.1:0-11682 GCA_041736905.1 Sphingomonadaceae bacterium
CAGCGCGCGCGCATCATCCGCCGTCCGCACGCCGCCACCGACGGTGACGGGCATGAAGCACACCTCCGCCGTGCGCCGGACGACGTCAAGGATGGTGCCGCGATCCTCATGGCTGGCGGTAATATCAAGGAAGCACAATTCATCCGCGCCCGCCGCGTCATAGGCACGCGCCTGTTCAACGGGATCACCCGCGTCGATCAAGTCCACGAAGTTCACGCCCTTCACCACGCGCCCATTGGCAACGTCGAGGCAGGGGATCACGCGGATACGGACGGTCATGTTACGCCCTATTCGCCATGGCAATCGCGGTGGCGAGGTCCAATTTGCCCTCAAACAAAGCGCGGCCCGTAATGACGCCCTCAATCCCTTGGTCGGCTTGCAGACAAAGCATGTGGATGTCGTCCAACCCCTTTACCCCGCCGCTGGCAATGACGGGCAGGTCAACCGATTGCGCGAGGTCAACGGTTGCGCGGATGTTGCATCCTTTCAGCATCCCGTCGCGGCCCACATCGGTGAACAAGAGGCTGGCCACGCCCGCATCCTCAAAGCGGCGGGCAAGGTCGACGACCTCCATGTCGGACCGTTCGGCCCAGCCCTCGGTCGCCACATAGCCATCGCGGGCGTCCACCGCGACGACGATACCGCCGGGAAATTCGCGCGCCATATCCTTGACAAATTGCGGATTTTTAAGCGCTGCGGTGCCGATGACCAGCCGCGCTACGCCCAGGTTAAACCACCGCTCCACCGTCGCCACATCGCGGATGCCGCCACCCAATTGCACATAGCCGGGGAAGTTTTCGATGATATCTTCAACCGCCTCGGCATTTTCGGGTTTGCCCGCAAACGCGCCGTCGAGGTCCACAACGTGCAGATGCTCGGCACCGGCCTCGGCAAACAGCATCGCCTGCGCCGCCGGATCGGCGTTGTACACGGTGGCGCGGTTCATATCGCCCTCGGCAAGGCGCACGACTTCGCCGCCTTTTAAATCGATGGCTGGAAAAACAATCATGGCTTCCACTCCAAGAAACGTGACAGAAAAGCCAAGCCATACCGCTGGCTTTTTTCGGGGTGGAATTGCACCCCGATGATAGTGTCCACGCCGACCGCTGCGACAACTTCGCCGCCGTGGCTGCTGTGCGCAAGGACGTGTGCGGGGTCGGTGGCGCGGAAATGGTAACTGTGCAGGAAATAGGCCTCGCCTGCCTCAAGCAATGTGTGAGGGGTGTGCAGTTCGACCGCATTCCACCCCATGTGCGGGACTTTGATGGAGGGATCGGAGGGCACAATCGGCACGACCTCGCCGCCGATCCAGCCCAATCCGCCGCATCCGCCGTGTTCCACGCCCTTATCGGCGAGCAATTGCATGCCGACGCAGATGCCCAGAAACGGCACTCCGTCGCCGCGAACGCGGGCCTCCATCGCCTCAACCATGCCGCCAAGCGCCTCTAGCGCGCCCATGCACGCGGCATAGGCACCGACGCCGGGCAGGACAATCCGGTCCGCGCGCGCCACAGTTTTCGGGTCATTGGTCAGCACGACATCATCCGCGCCGGCGGCTTTTAGTGCACTGGCCACGCTGTGCAAATTGCCCGCGCCATAGTCGATCAGCGCAGTGGTCACATGCTGCCCTTACCAAGCAGGCCTTTGGTCGATGGCACCGCTCCGCCCTTGCGCGGATCAACCTCCACCGCTTGCCGCATCGCTCGGGCCAGCGCCTTGAAGAGGCCCTCGGCAATGTGGTGGTTGTTTTCACCGTGCAGGATGTGCGCGTGCAACGTAAGTCCCGCCGCATCGGCCAACGAATGGAACCAATGCTTGAACAATTCGGTATCGAACTCGCCCAATCGCTGTTGCGTAAAGGTCGCGTCCCACACCAGATAGGGGCGCCCCGAAATATCGAGCGCCACCCGCGCCAACGTCTCATCCATTGGCGCGTAGGCTTGGCCATAGCGCATGATCCCGCCCTTATCGCCCAGCGCGGCAAGGATGGCTTGGCCCAAGGCAATCGCACTATCCTCCGCCGTGTGATGTTGGTCGACGTGCAAATCGCCCTTCACCCGCAACGTGACGTCAATTAAGCTATGGCGCGAGAATTGCTCAATCATATGGTCCAGAAAACCGATGCCCGTGCTGACTGAAAATGCCCCTGTCCCGTCGAGATTGACCTCAACGAAAATTTCGGTTTCTTGCGTGTTGCGCTCAATTTTGGCGGTGCGAGGAGTTGGGCGATTCATGGCTTTTGCCTATAACCGCATCGCCCCATTTGGCAAGGCAAAGCGCAGATAGAACGATAAAGGCGCTTGATTTTGCTCTCAAGGCAGGCCACCAAGCGGGCATGAGCGATGACCTACCCGATAGCCTAATTCCCTATGACGAAATCGTGCAGGACGCTTTGCGCGCCGTGGTTGGCCGTGTGTTGGGGGAGGTTGAAAAGGGCGGATTGCTGGGCAATCACCATTTCTACATCACGTTCAAAACCCGCGCCGTAGGAGTAAATATCCCCGCCGCACTCATTGCACGCTTCCCCGATGAAATGACCATCGTCATTCAACACAAATATTGGGATTTAAGCGTGCATGACGCCCATTTTGAAGTAGGGCTGAGTTTCAATCAAATTCCGTCGCACCTCGTCATCCCCTATTCCGCGATTACGGCTTTTGTCGATCCAGCGGTCGATTTCGCGCTGCATTTTCATGTGGATGAAACGATGGTCGAACCGGAAAGCCATGATGCGCCAACAAATGACGGCGATGACGCGGCGGAACCCTTCACGGATGGCAGCAACGTGGTGAGCGTGGATTTCGGGAAAAAGAAATAGGGAAGGTGTTGCCAATACCCCGTCGCCTACTTCACAACCCCATCAATCCCTGAGCAGTTCATTAATCCCCGTCTTACTGCGCGTTTGCGCGTCGACGGTTTTCACGATGACCGCGCAATAGAGCGATGGTCCCATGCTGCCATCGGGCAATGGCTTGCCGGGTAGATTGCCGGGGACGACGACACTGTAGGGCGGCACTTTGCCCATGTGGACTTCGCCAGTGGCACGGTCGACGATTTTCGTGCTCGCGCCGATATAGACGCCCATGGAGAGCACCGCGCCCTCGCCCACCACGACGCCCTCGGCCACTTCTGCGCGCGCGCCGATGAAGGCGTTGTCTTCAATAATGACGGGGCCGGCTTGCAAGGGTTCCAACACGCCGCCGATGCCTGCGCCGCCCGAGATGTGGACGTTTTTGCCGATCTGCGCGCACGAGCCAACGGTGGCCCATGCGTCTACCATTGATCCTTCATCGACATAGGCGCCGATGTTGACGAAGCTGGGCATTAGGACCACGCCTTTGGCGATGAATGCCCCTGCCCGTGCGACTGCGCCGGGAACGACGCGGAAGCCAGCGGCGCGGAAACGGGCGTCATCCCATCCAGCGAACTTGCTCGGCACCTTGTCAAACGCGGGCGAACCTGCCGAACCGTTATCGATTACGACATTATCGTTGAGGCGGAAGGACAGCAGAACCGCTTTCTTCAGCCATTGATTGACGACCCAGCCATCCGCGCCCTTTTCCGCGACCCGCGCCGTGCCAGCGTCGAGCATGGCCAGCGCCTCCACCACTGCATTGCGGACCTCGCCAGTGGTTGCCTGGCTAACGGTCTCGCGGGCGTCCCATGCGGCGTCGATGATGGATTGCAGGTGTGCGGTCATGATTTGGGCCTTTCATAGGGGCATAAATTCGCTGCCAGCCTCATGCCTATTTGGCCCGGAATGCGCAAGGGCGAATGCCCGAAGAAATTTGCACGCGGATTGCTATTCACGGCAAAAGGTCTATCTTGGGCGTCACATAATTACCCCCCAGCGACAGGATAATTCGCCATGCTGATGCAAACCTATGAAGCCCGCCTTGATGCCCTGCGCGCCGAATTGAAACGGCGCGGCCTCACCGGCTTTATCGTCCCGATTAGCGATGAGCATATGAGCGAATATGTCGGCGATTATGCGCAACGTTTGGCGTGGATTAGCGGCTTTGGCGGGTCGGCTGGCCTCGGCATTGTGCTTGCTGATCGCGCGGCGATTTTCGTTGATGGCCGCTATACCGTGCAGGTGCTTGAACAGGTGGAGGAAAGGTTGTTCTCCTATGAGGATTTTGGCACAGCCTCGGTCACCGACTATTTGGCACAAAACACCAGCGCGGGCGATGTCATCGGATACGACGCGTGGTTGCATAGCGGCGACTGGGTGAAGGCGGTGGCAAAAGGCGCGGCGAAGGGTGGCGCGACATTGCAAGCGACCGATGGCAACCCCATCGATTCCGTCTGGAGCGACCAACCCGTACGCCCCGATGCCGTGCTTACGGTGCATCCCGACGATGCGGCGGGTGAAAGCGCGGCGGCAAAACGCGCGCGGGTGGCTGATGTGTTGGCGAAGGACGGGCTGGACGCAACCGTCGTCACTGCGCTGGATTCCGTCATGTGGCTGTTCAACATCCGCGGTGATGATGTGGCCAATACGCCCGTCGCCTTGTCCTATGCCTTGGTCGATGCCAGCGGCATGGCGCAATTGTTCATCGCGCCAGAGAAGCTGACCGACGATGTTCGCGCCGCGCTCGGCAACCAAGTGGCGTTGCGCGATTATGCCGAATTCCCCGCCGCGCTCGCTGAACTGTCGGGAAAGAAAGTGGCAGTTGACCCCGAACGTGCACCCGCCGCTGTGTTTGAGACTTTAGAGAAAGCGAGCGCGAAACTTACCCGCCGCCGCGATCCCATCGTGCTGATGAAAGCGCTGAAAAACGTTACAGAGCAAGCCGGAACCATCGCCGCCCATGAGCGCGATGGCATTGCGCTCACCCGCTTCCTGAAATGGGCGAGCGAGGAATTGGTGAAGGGCGGGCACGATGAACTCTCCGCCGCCGCACAATTGCGCAGCTTTAGGGAGGAACTCGGCGGCCTAAAAGACCTATCCTTCCGCACCATTTCCGCCACTGGCCCCCACGGTGCGCTGCCGCATTATTCGGTGGATGAGGATAGCAATCTCGCCATCAAAACTGGCCACCTTTATCTGGTGGACTCCGGCGGGCAATATCAGGACGGAACGACCGATGTCACTCGCGTTGTGGCGGTCGGTGAACCAACGGAGGAAATGCGCCGCCGTTATACGCAAGTGCTCAAAGGCCATATCGCGCTCAACCGCGCCGTGTTTCCCGATGGCACGACCGGCGGACAGTTGGACGCCCTGGCGCGGCAGTATCTCTGGGCCGATGGCGTTGATTACGCCCACGGGACGGGCCATGGCGTGGGCAGTTACCTGTCGGTTCATGAAGGGCCGCAACGGATTGCCAAATCCTCCGGCCCACAACCCGGCACCGGCGAACCCTTGCGCGCAGGCATGATCGTGTCGAATGAGCCGGGCTATTACAAGGCCGGTGAATTCGGCATCCGCATCGAAAATCTGGAATTGATTGAGGAGCGCACGATTGAAGGTGCGGAGCATAAAATGCTCGGTTTCCGCGCGCTGACGCTTGCCCCATTGGAACCGCGCCTTATCGACGTAGCGTTGCTGTCGGCGGAGGAGCGCGAGTGGGTCAACGCGTACCATGTCCGCGTTTTGGCCGCCATCGGCCCGCATTTGGCGGCGGCAGAGGCCATGTGGCTATCCGCGCAATGCGCGCCGTTGGCGTGAACGCGGCGCTGGACTAAGTTCGCAAATCTCGCTAGCAGGCGCGGCAACGCGGGGGTTCCTGCGACTTCAAATTTACTGAAAGACTGACCCATGGGTTTTAAATGCGGTATCGTCGGCCTGCCCAACGTCGGCAAATCGACCTTGTTCAATGCGCTGACCGATACACAAGCGGCGCAGGCGGCGAACTATCCGTTTTGCACGATTGAGCCTAACGTTGGCAATGTCGCGGTGCCTGATGCGCGCCTCGACAAGCTATCCGAAATTGCGGGCAGTCAGAAAATTATCCCGACACAATTGGCCTTTGTGGACATCGCCGGATTGGTGCGCGGCGCGTCGAAGGGCGAAGGTCTGGGCAACCAGTTCCTTGGCAATATCCGCGAAGTGGACGCTATCGTCCACGTGCTACGCTGCTTTGAAAACGCCGATGTGGGGGAGGATGTGCAGCACGTTGACGACCGCGTTGACCCTGTATCCGACGCGGAAACGGTGGAAACCGAATTGCTGCTGTCCGATCTTGAAAGCCTCGAAAAGCGCGTCCCTGCCCTATTGAAGCGCGCGGCGAACGATAAAGAAGCGAAATTGGCCGCTACCGTATTGGCCCGCTCGCTCGACTTGCTGCGCGAGGGCAAACCAGCGCGCCTGACCGAAATCAACGATGCAGAAGAAGCGCGCGTATTTGAACAGGCGCAGCTTATTACCTCCAAACCCGTCCTGTATGTGTGCAACGTTGGCGAAGGCGACGCCGTTGATGGCAACGCCCATACCACCGCAGTGTTTGCTAAGGCCGCCGCAGAAGGTGCAAACGCCGTGGTCGTCTCCGCCAAGATCGAAAGTGAATTGGTCGGTATGGACGCCGAGGAACGCATGGAGTTCTTATCCGAGCTTGGCCTCACCGAAACCGGCCTCGCTCGCGTTATTCGCTCGGGCTATGAATTGCTGCATCTCATCACCTTCTTCACCGTGGGGCCCAAAGAAGCGCGCGCGTGGACATTGGAAAAGGGTCGCAAAGCGCCCAAGGCAGCGGCGGAAATCCACACCGATTTCGAACGAGGCTTCATCCGCGCCGAAACCATTGCCTATGACGACTACGTCACTTTGGGCGGCGAAGCAAAAGCACGCGATGCGGGCAAATTACGCCAAGAGGGCAAGGAATATGTGGTGCAAGACGGGGATGTCCTGCATTTCAAATTCAACGTTTAGGGACTTATCGGCCATCCTGCTGCCAATTTATCGGATAGCCGAAGCCGAAATACAGCCCTTTTGTCCCTAAATGGGAACTAATCCGTCTCGCCACTTCGCGATGTCGGGTTTGTGCAATTATATCGTCGCAACCGTAACCTATACGTTGCGCGGTAGGACCGAAAATCAGCCTGATAAATATTTAGTTGCAATGATTTCGGAGCGGATGTCCGTTCATCAAACGAAATCGCGTTTACCTTGAAAAAAGGGGCGGCAAAAGATCGCCTTAATAACATTCCGTGGTCGCAAAATACGTTACACAACCGTCTCGTCAATCCGGCGTGCGCGGGGCCAAGTTATATACGCACGGAGAAACGAAGATGCCGACCCCTATTCAATGGCTCGCCGCCACGCAAAGCAACACTGGCATCGCCGCCCTAAACAACGAAATTCAGCCGCAGATTATCGGCCTGTCTAACGGGAATTTTTTGGTTGCTTGGGTTGAAAACGGAACAACCGGCATTGGCACAAGCCCAGGAACCGACATTGTCGGCAAAATTTATGATCCCCTCGGCAACGTTGTCGTTGATAGCTTCCATATAAATGGGGCGGGATTTTATCTGGATAACGAAGCCGATTTCAGCATAGCCGCCACCAACGACGGCGGCTTTGTCATGGTTTATGCTGATTACAGCATCTCGAATGTGGATTCGACACAACTCATTTGGTCGCGCCACAACAGCGCAGGCGTTCAGACAGATACGGCGTTTGTCGCCTTCGAAAGCGTCCCCGCCGATTTCCTCGCCAACCCGCAAGTATCAGTGAACCTGCTGACCAATGAAAGCTATGTCAGCTACACCGACTATGTGGGCGGCGACACCGACCTCAACGGCGTCATCGTGTCCGCAACGGGCACAGTTGGCTCCGAATTTGCCATGGGATTTAATGGCAATTTTTACGATGGCGAAGGCGTTATTGCGGTTCTAACTGGCGGCAACGTGGTCTCGCTCTATCGCGAAGACACTGGGGGCGCCCATCGTGTTGCGTTCCGCCTGACCGATAGTGCAGGTGCCCTTATTGCGAACCCCATAATTTCGACTACTGACACTATCCAACTCGAAGTTGCAGCTTTGTCTGATGGCAATTTCGTTACGGTTTGGGCCGAAGGCGATAACATAGTTTATCGTGTGTACAATTCTGTCGGCGTGCCGGTAACCAGTTTGCTCTCCGCCGCGGGCACCGTTGATCTCGAAAATGAACCTAGGGTCGTTGGTCTGCCCCAAGGCGGATTTGCCATAGTTTGGGACAATGACACAACGGATACCCTTCAGGCGCAATTGTTCACTAACGCAGGTGTCGCGGATGGCAGCGTTGTGAATTTTGGCAGTTCTCCAGCGCAACCCGATATTGGCGTTACCGCCGATGGCCGATTATTGGTCACTTGGGTCGGCAGCAGTGGTTCAGGCGAGATTTTCCATTCTATCTGGGATCCGCGCGCTTCGGTGATTTACGTGAGCCAATATGATAACGCATCACGGAGCTTCGTGAACAACACCGGGCCAGTCACAGGTAACGTTTTCAGCAACGCTTATGGCAACCTCTTTATTGGTGTCGCCGCTGCCACAGAAATGATCGGCAGCCGCAACGGTGATCTCTTTATCGAAACAGGTGGTGTCAACGGCGATATTTTGAATGGTGGTGAGGGAATTGACCGTGCCGATTACTCATCGGTTGAGTTCGCAGACACAGTGATCGTCGATCTTGGTCTCGGTACCATTACTAATCCTGGCGATATCGCTGAACAGTTGATTAGTATCGAAGATTATTACGGCGGTGGATCTGAAACAATTATTGGGTCGAATGCAGGCAACGAATTGCGTGGTGGCATTGGTAATAACGTCATCAGCGGACTTGGCGGCGACGATTATATCTTAGGTCTAGCTGGCAATGATATAATCGAGGGTGGTTCAGGCATCGATACCGTTAATGGCGGCGATGGTGATGACACCATTAATTTTTCTCTCGGTAACTACAATGACAATATAGATGGCGGCGCAGGCAATGATACGCTTAACGCCACCAATGGCTATGAGGCAATCTATGTCGATTTGTTAACTGGAACCTATGCCGGTTTTGGCGGACTCTTTACGATTGCTGGCATTGAAACCATCATTGGCACCGCCTTAGACGATGTCCTGATTAACAATGATACCCCTGGCAATGTTTTGCAGGGTGGTGACGGCAATGACACCATCCATTCCGGCCTAAATGCCTTTGAAACTTTGGACGGCGGCAATGGCATCGATACGCTCAACACCAGCAGCTATGACGGGGCGTACACCATCGATTTGGCCACGGGAACAACGGAATATGGTGAGATTATCACCAACTTCGAAAACCTGATTTCGGGTAATGGCAACGATACCGTCACTGGGACCACCGACGCGAATAATATCCAGACCAACGATGGCGACGATATCATAAATGCAGGTGATGGCGGCGACATAGTGGACGGCGGTGGCGGAAATGACTTTCTGAACGGTGAATCCGGCAATGACGTTTTAATCGGCGGCGCAGGCAACGATGTTATCGACGGCGGCTTTGACGGAGACCAAATGTTCGGCGGAGACGGCGATGATGTGATTTTTAGCGATACTGTCGGCGATGTGGTCGATGGAGGTGCCGGGCGCGATTTGGTCGATTTTTCGTTAGTCAGCGGAGTGCCGGGCGCCACCAACTATTGGTCGATCGGAAGCGGATACCGCGGAAACACGAACTTCTCCGCCCCCGTCGCGATTGCGTTTATCGATATTGAGGACTTTTATGGCCTTAACACCGATGACCAGGTGCAAGGCACCGCCGTGGCCAACCAAATTAACGGCGCTGGGGGGAACGATGGGCTTCGCGGGTTTGCAGGCGATGATACATTAAATGGCGACGATGGCGACGACTTCTTAGATGGCGGGACCGGGGCCGACGTTATGAATGGCGGCGCAGGCAATGATATCTTCTACGTCGATTCTTTCAGCGATACCGTCACCGAAGGTTTAGCAGGCGGCACCGATGAGGTCCGCACCACGGTCAGCAGCTATATCCTTGGCGACAATGTTGAAAACCTGCGTCTGCAAGGGCCCGCTGTTGTTGGCACGGGTAACGCCCTCAATAACACCATTAACGCCGGCGCTGGTCCGGCCCTTTTGTACGGCCTTGCTGGCAACGACATCCTCAATGGCAGCGGCAGTGGCGATACCCTTGATGGCGGCTCTGGCGATGATTTCATCTATGGCCGCAATGGCAATGACACCCTATTTGGGTGGTTTGGCAATGATACAATGCGTGGCCAGACTGGTTCCGACACGATGTATGGCGAAGAAGGCAATGACCTTCTGTTCGGTGACGAAGGTCAGGACCAACTTTATGGCGGTGGGGGCGACGATGACTTGCGTGGCGGCATCCAAAACGACGTCATTTACGGCGACGCCGGCAGTGACCAATTGCGCGGCGAAGACGGCAATGATACCCTCTATGGCGGTTCCGGACGCGATTTCTTCACCGGCGGCGCGGGCAATGACAACTTCTATTTGGAGGAAGGCGATTTCGTAGGCACTGGCCTAACACTCGCCACCGCCGACCGGATTGTTGATTTCCAAGATGGGTTTGACCGCATCCGGCTAAATCTGTTGGACGCCAACACGCTGGTTGCGGGGGATCAGGCCTTCACATTCATCGGTTCAAGCGCGTTCACAAATGTCGCGGGGCAATTGCGGTATCAAATTTCTGGTTCGAATACGTTGGTGTTCGGCGATACCAACGGCGACGGCGTGGCGGATTTCGCCATAGCACTCACCGGTGCCTATGCATTGGATATTACGGACTTTGGCTTGTAATCTTGGGCTCATAGTTTGTTTAAAGGTCGCCGGATCTAACTCCGGCGACCATTAAACCAATGTTCGCCATTCATCGTCCCAAATTGAGAAATTTGTCGTTCAAGAGTATTCGAATGTCGGATTTATACATGACTCACGCCAAATAGAGGCATAACATAGATGCGTATAAAGGCTCAAAAAGAGCCATGGGGTTGCCGCCTTTGCGCAACCCAATAATCAAGGTCGCATGAAAAGCTGTTGATGGTCGTTAGGCCCGCGTTTTTGTGCCCGGCCGAACCACCAGCAGCTAAAATTATTCCATCATGTCCGCTTTTCCCGCGGCTTGGTGTTTTGTTTGAAAAAGGGGCGGCAAACGACCGTCTCAAACATTCCGTGGTCGCAAAAAATCACGTAACGAAACCGTGTCACCATTCCGGTGAATGCGGAGGCAAGTTACAAACGCACGGAGAATGATCATGCCTACCCCAACTTTATGGAACAGCCCAACCCAAACTAACACTGGCACGGCGGCGAATGAATCGCAAAGCCAACCGCAAATCATCGGTCTGTCCAACGGAAATTTCTTAGTTGCATGGATCGAAACCGGAACAACGGGCGTCGGCACGACCGCTGGCACGGACATCATCGGCAAAATCTATGACGCATTTGGTAACGTGGTTGCGGATAGCTTCCAAATAAATGTTTCTGGATATTTTTTAGATGATGAAGGGGACTTTAGCATCGCGGCGACCAATGACGGTGGTTTCGTTATCACGTATGTTGATGACGATATTGCCAACGTGGACGCAACGGCAATCATCTGGTCGCGTCATAGCAGCACGGGCGCGCAGACGAATGTAACAATCATTACTTCAGAGGCGGTCGCGGCTGATTTTCTTGGCAACCCGCAAGTCACTTTCAACATGCTGACTGGTGAGAGCATTGTCAGTTATACCGACGATGTCG
>JBGSSR010000293.1:0-1724 GCA_041736905.1 Sphingomonadaceae bacterium
CTCATAAGACGGTGACGTTTACCAACGACGCCGTGCTTTACCTTGCCAGTTGCGGTGAATTTGAAGCGTTTCTTCACACCGCTTTTGGTCTTTAGCTTGGGCATTTTTCGGTCTCCAATTAAGGGTCGATAATCAGGCAAACATGGCAGCCCTAACTGGCCAGCCCACCCATACGAAGTCGGCGCGTATATAGCGATTCCGTTAAAAAGCAAGCGCCAATGGCCTATCGCAACCCATAATCCTCATCAATCCGGTGCAGCACCTGCATCGGCGCGCCTTCCATCGCCATGCGGCCGTGGACTGCCGCGCCGATGATGGGGTGCGGGCGGGCCATATATTCGCTGGCGCTCATGCTCATAAAACTTTTGAAATCGCGCGCGAAATGCGCCTGATCGTGATAGTGGAAGTCCAGGCTTTCGGTCCATCGGCGCGTGGGGTCCAACATCACCTCGCCCAACGTGCGCAGGAACCGTTGCCGCCGCAGGAGAATTTTGGGCGAGAAGCCGAATGCGCGGTAACTAAGGCGCTCCATCGACCGCACGTTCATCCCAACCCGATCGGCCAATTCGGTGACTCCCGACACCTCCGGATCGCCCAAGGCGGCATGATATAGCGCGATGCGCGGATCATCCTGCGGCAAAAACGGCAACTGGCTGACCAGCATATCATTGATCATTTTCGCCTCGACATCAGGCGTCGTGGTGCTTGGCATTAGCGCATCGTTTAGGGCGTGGAACGTCGCGAACGCCTCGTCTTCCCGCCCATCGACCGAACTATCGGCATAATCCTGCGCCGACCCGCGGACAAAGCGCGCCCATCCGCATGGCAACAGGCCAAAGCCCCAAACGTTGACGCTGCCAAAAATGAAATGCGTGGATTTACACGTGGGACCGGACGCGACAAATCGCGGCAGTTGCTGGATTTCTGTTCGACCGCACACCGCCGCGTGCGTTCGTTCACCTCGCACAAAGCGAAAATTGGCCCATTCGGGGTAGATCCAATCTTCCAATGTTTCGCCCGCAGGTTGCGTGGACCGAATGTTGTAAATGGCGCTAATATAAGGACGCAGGGCATCGCTGACCGGATAGAATTGGGTCCGCACGCTTGCCGGAATGCCATCCTTTAATGTGCGCACGCCAAGGCCTCCAACACATCGTCAAGCCGCGCGGGGTCGCCCAAGGCTATCACGTCACCCGCGCTGCCGCTGTGCAATGGGTCGCCGTTCCAGTCGCAAATGTAGCCGCCCGCCCCCTCCACCACCGGCACCAATGCGGCGAGGTCGTGGAGTTTCAGGCCGCTTTCGACGACAAGGTCGATTTGCCCGCTGGCCAACAGAGCGTAATTATAGCAATCGCCGCCCCACACCATGCGTTTGTGCGCGGTTTTCGCGGCGAGCGCCATGAAATGTTCGGCGCTATGGTCGTCGAAATATTGCGGGCCGGTGCTGGCGAGTGTGGCGTCGGCCAAATCGCGGCACGAACGCGTGGCGACAGGTCGGCCGTTCAGGGTGGTCCCTTGCCCCGCTGCGCCGATCCAGCGTTCGCGCGATATAGGTTGGTCGATGACACCCAAAACGGGAAAACCGCTTTCCATAAGCGCAATCAAACTACCGAAAATCGGCCTCCCCGCCATGAAGCTGACCGTTCCGTCGATGGGGTCGAGCACCCATTGCCGTCCGCTGGTCCCCTCCTTAGTGCCATATTCTTCGCCCACGATGCCGTCAT
>JBGSSR010000308.1:0-4816 GCA_041736905.1 Sphingomonadaceae bacterium
CGGAGGTTATAGCCGCCATCCCTTCGTCCCAGGTCAGGCCGGTTGCGCCCGGCACGCGGCTCAATGAGACCAAGTTTCCGGCATATTGCAGGGTATAGCGCAATTGGTGCGCGTCGCGGTCATCGACCATGCCAATGGCGACGGTGACGCCCGCATCCTTCATCCGGCCAATGTTGCTTTGCGTCGCACCGCGCATCGAAAAGTTGACGGGCAAGTCGTTGAGCGCACTGGCAATCACCGGCACATTGGCGGCGGCGATTTCGGGCGCGACCATCCATCCTTCGGTGACGCCAACAAGGATGAGGCGCAATTTGGGATATTCGGATTTCAGCGCCAGCACTTGGCGAATGTCGGTTGCGCCCTCCACATGCACCATCAACGGAATGTCGCCATTGATAACGGCGAGCAGCACCTTGGCATCCTCCGCCCGCAACAAGTCATCGTCAAAGCCATCGCGGCCCGCGGCGTAATCCTGTGCTTCACGGAATTTCGCGCGCAGCATGGCGTGGCTGGCCATGCGGCTGCCCCCTGCGCTGGCCGCGCCGCCTTCACCCATATCGACGAACAGGAATGCGCGCCGTTGCGTCAGCGGACTGGCATCATCGCCAAGGTCGATGACCGCGCCCAAACCGCCGAAAATGTCATTGCTGGCATTGGGGGCAACCACGGCGCGGGTGATTCCGGCGCTGCGGTTAATCGCAATTGGGTTGCGCATTGGGTCAAGGCCATAGGCAACGTCAAGCGAGGCGGAGAATCCGCTGCGCCCACCGCTGGCGTCGTTGGAGCCCGACACCGCGTCCACTTCGATGAGGCCCAGGCGGCTGAATCCTGCCACGATGCCCGGCGTCACATATTGGCCATCGGCACGGATGATGCGTGCGTCGGCTGGCACCGCGACGTTCGGGCCGACGGCGACGATTGTTTCATCGCGGATGAGCACGGTTGCGCCCTCCATCGGCGCAGAGCCATCGCCAACAACGACTTTGCCGCCCATGATGGCCACGGTTTCGGCCATGGCAGGCGCGGAGACAGTCAAAAGGAGCGCAGCAGTGAGTTTGGCAAGACGGTTCATTTCACGTCTCCTTCACCCGGTTGGCCGAGTTCAAAGTCGGACACGGGCCGCCGTTTGGGATCGTTTGCGTCGAACAGCATCGCGCCATCGACCCAGACCTTTTCAGGGCGGGAGTAAACGGACAAGGGGTTGCCGTTCCACAGCACCACGTCGGCCATTTTCCCGGGTTTCAAGCTGCCGGTAATGGAGTCAATGCCCATCGCTTTCGCGGCGTTGAAGGTAATCCAGCTTATGACGGTGGCATCGGAAATCTCAACGCCCGCACGCCGTGCATCGGCCTGCGCCTTGGCCGCTTCTTGGTTCAGGCGTTGGATTTGGTTTTCATCGTCGGAGTGGATGACGACGCACGCGCCGCGTTTGTGCAATATGGCGGCGTTTTCGGGGATGGCGTCATAGGCCTCCATCTTGAACCCATACCAATCGGCCCAAATCGCGCTGCAAATCCCTTCGCGGGCCAGCATGTCGCCGATTTTATAGGCCTCCACCGCGTGGTGAAACGCGCTGACCTTATAGCCGAATTCTTTGCCCATATCGATGACGATGGCCATCTCATCGGCGCGGTAGCAATGGTTGTGGATCAGGATTTCGCCGGACAAGACGCCCGCGAGCGTCTCCATGCCCAAATCGCGGGTGACTTTCTCGCCCGCGTCCAATTTGCGCTTATACTCCTGCGCAGCGATCCATGTTTGCCGGTTGACGGCGAGATTGCCCATTCGGGTGGAGGGCATCCGCCCCTTCGCGCCATAAACGCGTTTCGGGTTCTCCCCACATGCCATTTTCAGGCCATACGGCGCGCCGGGGAATTTCATTCCCTGAACCGATGTGGACGGCACGTTTTTCAGCGTGACTGAGCGCCCGCCCATCAAGTTGGCGGAACCGGGCAAAATCTGCAAAGACGTAATCCCGCCATTGGCCATCGCGCGCGAAAAGCCGGGGTCCTGCGGCCAAACGCTGTGTTCGGCCCACACCTCTGGCGTTGTCGGGTCGGTCGCTTCATTGCCATCATCATGCGCCGCGACCGATGGGGTGGGATAGTCGCCCAAGTGGCTGTGAATGTCGATGATGCCGGGCGTGACGAACTTGCCCGTGCCATCATAGACCGCAATGTCGGCGGGAATGGGCGTGTCCGGCCCGCCGACCGAGGTGATTTTGCCGCCGCTCATGAACAAAGTGGCGTTCTCAATCTTCCCGCCCTCACCATCGTATAGGGTCACGTTTGTGATGGCGGTCGCCATGCCGGGATAGGCCTTATAGGTGGATGCATAGGGAACATCCGCCGTCTTGCCCGCGGGCTGAGCGGCCGTGGTGGTGCCCGTGCCGCCGCCAGTTGCTCCAGTGCAGGAAGCCAGGCCAGCGATGGCGAGTGCGGCGAGGGCGGGTTTGGCGAAGTGTTGCGTACGCATGGCCCTTAACCCTCCTTCGCCGGAACAGCGGTATCATCTTCCAAGGTGTCAAGGTGCATCCACCGTTTCACAATCGGGCTAAGCACAAAGACCACCACCGCGACGCCAATCGAAATGTAGCCAAACATTTCATAGACATCGAGCAAGCCTTGCTTCGTCATTTCGCCATCATGGCCGCCCGTCATCTCGCCAATCTTACCCGCGACAAAGTTGCCGACGGCCGTCATATAGAACCATGCGCCCATGATGAGCGATGCCAGCGTCTTTGGTGCCAAACGGTTCATCGCCGACAAGCCGACGGGCGACAAGCACAACTCGGCGGTCGTGGCAAGTAGGTAATAGGCGAACACCAAAATTACCGGCGTCATCGCCAATACGCCATAGGCCTCCGCACCCCAAACGAGGACCAGATTGGCCAGTCCCATTTGCACCAAGGCATAAGCGAATTTGGCGGGAGCCGAGGGCTCCTTCCCTTTTTTGCCAAGCCATTGCCACAACGCCGCGAACAATGGGGCCAGCAGGATGATGTAAATCGGATTAATCGATTGGAAAATTGAGGCAGGAACGCCTGCACGGTCCACAAATCGGTCGGTGAACAGGTTCATCGATCCGCCCGCTTGTTCAAACAAGCCCCAGAAAATGGGGTTAAGGCTGATCAAAAACAGGATGGCAAACATCCGTTCGCGCGGTTCCTTCGGCAGTTTAAGGCTTTCGTAGAGCACATAGCCAAGCAAGCCGACGCCCGACACAATCAACAGGGTTTGGATCACCGATTGATATTGGATCAGCGCCCAGACTACCGCGACAGCGCCAACGCCGATCACATAAAAGCTGCTCTCTTTGCTGCGGGTTAGCAATGCCGGTGCCTCGCCCGCGCCGAGCAACGCCTTTCTACCCAGCACAAATACTATCAGGCCCGCGACCATACCAATCCCAGCAAGGCCAAAGCCATAGTTCCAGCCCAGGGTTTCACCCAAATAACCGACCAAAATCGTGCCAAGCGCCGCGCCGACGTTAATGCCCATGTAGAAAATGGTATAGGCACCATCGCGGCGGATGTCGGTCATGCGGTACAATTGTCCGACCATGACGGAAATATTGGCCTTCAAAAATCCCGAGCCGACAATGATAAACGCCAATGCGCCCCAAAACACGTTAATCGTGGGGTCCGATTGGCCGCCGGTGCCCTCAACCGCCATCAACAAATGGCCCATGGCCAGCAACACGCCGCCGAATAATACGGCTTTCCGCTGACCCAAATATTTATCGGCCAGATAGCCGCCTAGAACGGGGGTAATATAAACCAGGGCCAAATAGGATGCGAGAATCGTTTGCGCCGGACCATCGTCAAACAACCAATGCTTCGTTAGATAGAATATCAACAACGCCTTCATGCCGTAGAACGAGAACCGTTCCCACATTTCGGCGAAGAACAACATGTACAAGCCCTTGGGGTGGCCAACGAATTCCGGCTCTTTCTGCACGGCAATTTTTGCGCCAATGGACAGGAATACCATCAACAAAATCACTGCAATCGCGGCAATCCAGTCCGCCTCGGCCCAAAGGCTTATATCTTTCATGTCAATTCCCCATCCTGCCTTCTGCCCCCAACCTTTGTTTGCTAGGGCATCGGCATGTTTCATACGATTAAGCGAATCAGACTAACCGAAAAATTGCGCGTGTGAAGAAGATTATTTCAATAACGCCAAACCCTATCGTGGAAAACTGTGTAATGTTTAATGATTTGAGTAGTTTGCAAAAATACCTCGCCACCCGTCGGTCGGGCAAGCCGCGCGATATGGCGGGGGCGCGGCCCGATGATGCGACGTTGCACGCGATTGCCGCGCTGGCCAGCCGCACGCCGGACCATGGTAAGCTGACCCCTTGGCGGATGATTGTGGTGGAGGATGCGCGGCGCGGGGCGTTTAAGGACATGCTGGCGCGGGCCTTTCGCGCCGCCAATCCCAATGCGACCGATGGCCAGGTGGCGACGGCGACGGCCATGGCGGATTATGACGCGGGCCTCATCATCACAACATTCAAGCCGCAACCGTTTGCGAAAATTCCAGTGTGGGAGCAGGAGTTGAGCGCGGGGGCGCTGGCCATGAACCTGCTGCACGCGGGGCACGCGTATGGCTTTGTTGGCGGCTGGGTTTCGCCATGGCCGTGCAGTGACGCGACGGTGCGGGCGGAATTGTGCGAGGAAGGCGAGCGGCTCACCGGTATGATCTACTTCGGCACCCCCGCCGCGCCGTTGGAGGAGCGGCCACGTCCCGAAGTGGGCGACGTTATCCGCGCGTTTTAGGCCGCGTCCACAACCCATCGCGGCTGGCAGGCGCTG
>JBGSSR010000319.1:0-3878 GCA_041736905.1 Sphingomonadaceae bacterium
GATGCTAGACGTCGATGTCGCGGCGGGCACTGGCGGCGCGGCGAATGCGGAAGCCGTGACCGGCGCGCATGGCTTTTCACCCGAATGGTTGACCGCGCGCGGATTGAAAGGAAAAACCCTATCCATTGTCCGCGTCATTGGCGATTCGATGGAGCCGACTTTGTCCTCCGGCAACGACCTGCTGGTTGCGCACGCGCCGCGTATGGCGGGCGATGGCATCTATGTCCTGCGCATGGAGGATGCCTTGCTGGTCAAACGACTGGCGCGCACACCGGACGGACGGATTAGCGTGCGGTCGGACAATCCCGCTTATCCCAATTATGCGGGCGTTGCGCCGGACGCGGTGCAGATTATTGGCCGCGCCGTTTGGGTCGGACGCGATTTATAAGGTCATTCAACCTCAAACAACTTGCCCTGCTCATACCGCAAAGCCTCCGGTTCATAGAGCGGATGGCGGTCAAACGTTTGTGGATTGAGCATGATATCATTCAGTCCGCCCAAATGAAACGCGCCCACTTTATCCTCGCGCGGCCGTTCCCCATCGCGCAGCAACGTGACCGCATCGACGTACAGCACATCGTTGCGCCGATACAAAACATGCGGGGCCAGCAACATGCGTTGCTTGTTATATGTCACCTCAACGCATTGTTTTAGCGCGATAGCTTGCAGAAATGGGGCGGTGTTTATGTCGGTCATGGTGCTCAAAGCATTACCCTTGGGAGAATGTCGGTCATTATGATTGCCCGTTTTGTGTGACACGCATGTTGCAGCGCACACAAAACCAAATCAACCCCCAATTTGAACACGCCTTCAAGTTTTGGTTTGGTCGAACAAACTCGACGCGTCTTTTCCGGCTTAGTCGAACAGGCTCGACACGCTGCTCTCATCCGCAATGCGGCGGATCGCCTCGCCCAGCAACGCCGCAACGGGCAGGGTGCGGATGTTGGCCGTGTCCTTCACTGCGTCGGTTTCCTGAATCGAATCGGTGATGACCAATTCCTTGAGCGAGGATTTGCCCACTCGTTCCGCCGCGCCGCCCGATAGGACGCCGTGGGTACAATAGGCAACAACTTCGCGCGCGCCATTGGCTCGCAATGCATCGGCGGCGTTGCAAAGCGTGCCACCGGAATCGATGATGTCGTCAATCAAGATGCAAAATGCGCCATCGACATCGCCGATAATGTTCATAACCTCCGATTCGCCCGCCCTCTCGCGGCGTTTATCGACGATGGCGAGCGGGGCGTTGTCGAGCCGCTTGGCCAGCGCCCGCGCCCGCACCACGCCGCCGACGTCGGGGGAGACGACGACCAATTTATGCTCCCCATAGCGGGCCAATATGTCCGCGCTCATCACGGGCGCGCCGAATAGGTTATCGGTCGGAATGTCGAAAAAGCCCTGAATTTGCCCCGCGTGCAGATCGATCGACAACACCCGGTCGGCGCCCGCCGTGGTGATCAGGTTGGCGACCAGCTTCGCCGAAATCGGCGTACGCGGGCCGGGTTTCCGGTCTTGGCGCGCATATCCGAAATAGGGAACAACGGCGGTAATCCGCTTCGCCGAGGCCCGGCGCAAGGCGTCAATCATGATGAGCAATTCCATCAGATTGTCGTTGGCGGGAAAGGCGGTCGATTGGAGGACAAACACATCCTCACCGCGCACATTTTCGTGTATTTCGACGAAAATCTCATCATCAGCAAAGCGGCGGACGCTGGCATCGGTCAACGGAGTTTCCAAATAGCCCGCAATCGCGCGCGCCAACGGAATGTTCGAATTGCCGCTTAACAGTTTCATGAAACCCAAACCCCTTGTGCCGCCTCAAAGTCGATGGGGTTGCCCCTAAGGCGGTGGGGGGATTCGGGCAAGGGCAAAAGGGGCTTTTCCCCTAAAGGCAATTGAACCTGCGCGCGCATGGCCCTAAACCGGCTTGCATGACAGAACAACTCACCATCGCCTTGGCGCAGCTTAATCAACATATTGGCAATTTGGTCGGCAATGCCGATGCGATGCTGGATTGGCGGGGGAAAGCGGCGGCGGCGGGGGCTGATTTGGTGGTCTTTCCCGAGATGCAGCTCATCGGTTATCCGCCCGAGGATTTGGTCCTGAAACCCGCGCTGATTGCCCGCGCGGCGGAGCAGTTGGAGCAGCTGGCCAAGGCAACGGCGGATGGCGGTCCCGCGATGTTGGTGGGCAGCGTGTTTGCCGAAAACGGCGCGCTGTATAACGGTATCGCCCTGCTCGACGGCGGGGCAGTGGCGGCGGTGCGGTATAAGCATGAGCTGCCCAATTACGGCACCTTCGATGAAAAGCGCCTGTTTGCGGCGGGGCCATTGCCCGAACCGGTGGAGTTTCGCGGCGTCAAAATCGGCCTGCCCATATGCGAGGATTTGTGGTTCGATCGCGTGCCGGGCGCGCTGGCCAGGGCGGGGGCGGAAATGCTCATCTGCATCAACGGCAGCCCCTATGAAATCGATAAGGACGACCATAGAATGGAAGGTGTCGCCCGCGCTCGCACGGCTGAAACCGGCCTGCCCATCGCCTACCTCAACCGCGTCGGCGGGCAGGATGAGTTGGTGTTTGACGGCTGCTCCTTTGTCATGAATGCGGATGGCACGGAGGCGCACCGGATGCCCGATTGGGTGGAGGACATTCGCCTGACGACATGGGAAAAGGGCGCGGATGGCTGGACTTGCACCGCTGGAGACGTCGCCAAGTGGCAGGAACATCCGGAGGATATTTACAGCGCCATGGTTGTCGCCTTGCGTGATTACGTGAATACGAACCGCTTCCCCGGAGTCGTGTTGGGCCTGTCCGGCGGGATCGACAGCGCGATTTGCGCCGCCATCGCCGCCGATGCGTTGGGGCCGGAGCGGGTGTGGTGCGTAATGTTGCCCAGCCGCTTTACCGGGCAATTGAGTTTAGACCTCGCCACAGAATGCGCGGCGATGATCGGTTGCCGATACGACACCATCCCCATCAATCCCGCCGTGATGGCGTTCGACGACATGCTGTCGGGCAGCTTCGCCGACGTCGAAGTGGACATCACGGAGGAGAACGTCCAATCGCGAATCAGGGGCGTGACGTTGATGGCATTGAGCAACAAGTTCGGCCACATGCTGCTGACCACCGGCAACAAAAGTGAGATGAGCGTCGGCTATGCGACCATTTATGGCGACATGGCGGGCGGGTATAACCCGTTGAAAGACGCCTACAAAATGACCGTTTTTGCCATTTCAAAATGGCGGAATGCGAACAAGCCCGCGATTGGGTTGGGGCCGGATGGGCCAGTGATGCCGGAAGGGATTATCACGCGGCCACCGTCCGCCGAGTTGCGCCCCGATCAGAAGGATGAGGACAGCTTGCCGCCCTATCCGGTGCTCGATGACATTTTGCTCGGCCTGGTTGAGGGCGAGTTGTCGGTGGAGGAGGTCGTCGCACGCGGCCATGATCGCGCTGTGGTCGAGCGTATCGAGCGCCTGCTCTACATCGCCGAATATAAACGTCGCCAAGCGCCGCCGGGGGTGAAATTGGGCCGAAGGAATTTCGGGCGGGATAGGCGGTATCCGATTACCAATGCGTTTCGGAGCGCGTGAGGGTTAGGGGCGTCATCCCGAACTTGTTTCGGGATCCATGTGGCGGTTTGCCGGAATGCCGATATCGTGGTGCGTCCGTTTGGCCATAGGGCATGGGTGCAAGTTTGATGCTGAAACAAGTTCAGCATGACGGGCTTAGTCCGACGCCAGCCCCTTCAACCGATACAATGCCTCCAACGCCTCGCGCGGACTAAGCGCGTCCAAGTCCAATCCATCCAACGCCTCGCGCACCGGATCGCTCTGCGCGGCGTCCTCGGCCATCGCGGCGGCGGCGAACAGGGGCAGTTC
>JBGSSR010000320.1:0-5045 GCA_041736905.1 Sphingomonadaceae bacterium
GGCTGAGTCGGCGCAATCGGCATCGGCGGAAATGCTGACCAAAGCGCGCGAATCACGCGCCACCGCGCTGGCCCGCGCCGAAAATCAGGATTCGCGGCGCATTGAAATGGGGCGCATTTCGGGTGAACGCTTCGAATGCCCGCCGCCTTTGTTGCCGGAACGCGCGGGGTTCGACACGGCGGACTTGGGCGAGGTTGCCGCCGAATCGTCAAGGCTTGAGAAACTACAGGCCGATCGTGAACGCATAGGGCCGGTGAATTTGCTCGCCGCCGATGAGCTTGCCCAATTGGAGGGCGAGCAGGGCACGGGCCAAGCAGAAGCCGCCGATTTGACCGAGGCGATCCACCGCCTGCGCGGCTCCATCGGGGCGCTAAACCGCGAGGGGCGGCAACGGTTATTGGCGGCGTTTGAGGCGGTGAACGCGCACTTCGGACGGTTGTTTTCGGGGCTGTTTGGCGGCGGTGAGGCGCATTTGGCGCTTATTGAAAGCGACGATCCGTTGGAGGCGGGGCTTGAAATCATGGCGCAACCGCCGGGGAAGAAACTCGCCTCGCTGACGTTGCTGTCCGGTGGGGAGCAGGCATTGACCGCCGTGGCGCTAATTTTCGGCCTGTTCCTCACCAACCCCGCGCCGATTTGCGTGCTCGATGAGGTCGATGCGCCGTTGGACGATGCCAATGTCGAACGGTTTTGCGATTTGCTCGACCGGATGGTGGCAGAGACCAACACGCGGTATCTGATCGTCACGCACAATGCGGTGACGATGAGCCGGATGCATCGCTTGTTCGGCGTGACGATGATTGAGCAGGGGATTTCGCGGTTAGTATCGGTAGATTTGGGCGCGGCTGAGGCGTTGCTGGCGGAAGCTTAGCTCCGTGCGAATCGCTGCTTGAGCGGGACAAGGTGCGGGCCAACCATGTCCCACACTTCGCCCACCGCAGGATGGCGCAATACCACTAAAGTTGCGGCCCACAAAGGCACGCCCATCATGGCGAACAACAACAACGCGCCAATGCCCATGTCCGCCGCCGGTATCCAGAACTGATAGCACAGGAGCAACGGCGCAACCGCTGCCCCCGTTGCCAAAAGCCCCCGCGCATATAGGCCCAACATATCGCCCCAACGGAACTCGACCATACGCTGCATAAAACGGGCATAGAGCGCAAACCACAACGCCGCATAGGCAAGACGCGACGCGGCGGCGGTGGTTACATCATATTGCGATGCCATAACCAAGAGGCCGATGGCGATGATGGTATCGACGCAGGCGAATTTGATGAGGACGCCAATCTTCCCCTTCAAAATCGGTATGTCATTGTGCAGCGGGAGGGCGAATAGCAGGATTTCGGACAAGGCAATAAAGGTGAGCAAGGGCGCAACGCCCGCCCACTTCGCACCATACAGGAAATCGACCAAGGGCACGGATGCCACCGCCAGCCCCGCCATGCCGGGCCACACAATGGCTGTGTAAGCCCCCACGACGCGCAGATAGGCGGGGGCCAAGGATTCGCCGCGATCGCGGATACGGGCAAAGGCGGGATAGAACACCTGGCCAATCGCCCCGCCAATCAGCATCCGGAAATGGTCCGACAAAGCGGCGGCGCGGCTGTAGAGACCAGTGGCGGCTAGTCCCAAGAACCGACCGATGATAAGGTCTGGGCTGCGCACGCTAATCCCGCCGACAACATACAGGACGGAGGAGGCGGAGCCGAACGCCAATATGGGTTTCAAATTTTCCTTCCCCGCCCACAGTGCCATGCGCACCGGCCTGCGCCATTGCGCGACAGCGGCGCGAGTCGCGGTTTGCGCCACCATGCCCCATGCGAGCGAGTAAGCGGAATAGCCCATCGCCGCCATGCCAAGAGTCACCACCGATTGCGCCAAAATCGCGGCGACGTTGACCATGAACAGGCTGCTGAAATTCAAATCGCGACTGAGCAGGGCGCTAGGCACGTTGAAGAACGGCACGAAGACATAGCTGCCCGCGATGATCAGCAATATGCCCATCAAATCCGGCTGGTCATAAAATTGCGCCAATGGCCAAGCGGACAGGGCGATAATGCTGGCGACGAGGGTGGAGAAAACCATCGCCACCGAACTGCATTGCGCCAAATGCTTTTCATCAACCTCGGAAAGGCCGGAGATATAGCGGGTGAGGCCGAAATCCTGCAAAATCGCCACCAACATCGCGGCGGCTATGGCGATGGAATAGAGGCCCACCTCCGCCGGCGTCAGGAAAAACCGCGACACCAGCACCGATGTCACGAACTGCATAATAAAGCCCGCATATTGCGAGCCCATGGACCAGATAGCGGCGTGGCGCACGCTCATTTACGCGGCCTGTTCCTGCGGGGCGGACGGACGAGCAGCGGCCAACGCCTTCGCCAATTGTCCCGCGCGCGCAAATTGGCGCATCTTTAGGAGGCGCAACACCGTACGCCGTGTTTCGGCACTCGCGCCCACTTGCGCGATATAATCAAGCAGCATGGGGAAATGCGCGCCAGTGAGGAATTCGGAAGAATAGAGCAGGTCCGGCACCACCCGCTTGGCAATGCGGCGGCTGACCGGACGGCCGAACATCGCGTCGAGTTGTTCCACCGGTGGCAATTGGGTCAGCCCCTGCGTAGGGTCAGGGCGCCCGGCGCGGCGTTCTTCGCCTGCCTCAAAGGCGACGGCGGCGTTGATGCGTTGTTCGACGACATGGCGGTAACTGACCTGCGACGGGCCTTGGCGATAAGCGACCAATGTGTCCGGTAAATTAGCCAATGGCATTTGCTCCATCGCGCGCAGCCACAGGTCGTAATCCTCGGCATGGCGAAACGCGGCGCGGTATCCGCCAATCGCTTGGATTACATCGCGTCGCATCAGGACGCTGTTATGCATCACCAAGGGGCCATGTTCGCGCACCGCCTCAAACTCCGCCGGCGTGTGCGGCACACGATTCGCGACGCCCGCGGGTCGGCCTGCATCGTCGATAAGGTCAATCTGTGTTCCGACGATCGCGTAGCCCGGATTGTCGGATAGCCACGCCATCTGCGTCGCGAATCGGTCGGGGTAGCTGATGTCATCGCCATCCATCCGCGCCAGCCACGGCGCGCGTGCCTCGGCAATCATGCGATTGAGGCTGTATATAAAGCCGTGGTTGTCCTGATGCAGAGGGCGGATACGCGAATCGCGGCTGGCCCATGCGTCGATGATGGCGCCGGAGCCATCGGTGGACCCGTCGTTGACGATGAGGAATTCAAAATCGGCAAAAGTCTGCGCGCAAATGCTGCCAATCGCGGCGTCCAGATGGGCCGCGTTGTTGAACACGCTCATAATGACGCTGATGGCCGGGATATGAATCATGGAACTGCTCAGGCCGCCATGTGCGCGCGGGCAAGGCTGCTCGCGAGTTTCAATGCGCGCACCGGCTCCCCAAAGCGAACGAGCCGCGCGACGGTGCGCGGGATGCCCGGCACGCGTTCCTCGGCGCGCTTTTCGCGGATATGGCGCAGGACAAGGTCGAACCCTTCGCCGGTCAAGGCAACGTGGCTATACAGGATAGCGCCCACGGTCATGGCCAACGCCTCTTGATAGGCCCCATCGCGCCCGAACAGCGCGTCGTAATCCTCCATTGGTGGTAAAGCGTCCAACGTCTCCGTCGGGTCGGGCCGTCCCGCCATCCGTTCCCGCCATGCAAGGCGTGAGGCGGCAACGCCGATCTGCTGCTGCACAATATGCTTATTGCTGACCTGCCCATCGGTGTGGCGATAGAGCACGAGGCGTTCGGGGATGGAGCAAATCTTTGTGACGGACGAAAGCCGCAACCACAGGTCGTAATCCTCGCAATGCTTAAAGGCAGCATGATAACCACCAACGGCACGTGCCACATCGGCGCGCATGATGACGGACGGGTGGCAAATCAGCGGCCCTTCCTCAATATGTGCCATGAAGTCCTCATGGCTGGTCGGATGGTCGGCACCGCCCAACGGGAAAGCATCACCATTCGCGTCGATATCGCGTGTCCATGTGCCGACCACGCCATAGTCAGGATGCGCCGCCATAAAGGTGAGCTGCTTGGCGAAACGGTCGGGCAGGGCAATGTCATCAGCATCCATGCGCGCGATGAGCGGCGCCTTGGCCTCCGCCACCAATTGATTGAGGCTGACGATTAGGCCCTTATTCTCACGGTGGATGGCGCGGATGCGCGAATCGCGCGCGGCATAATCGTCGATGATGGCTTTTGAACGATCAGTGGAGCCGTCATTAAGAATAAGGAATTCAAATGCCGGCATCGTTTGCGCAAGAATGCTTTCAATGGCGAGCGCCAGAAAGTCCTCTGCATTATAGACGCTCATGGCCACACTCAGGGCGGGGGCATTGGCGTTGACGGCGTGCGGCACGATATTGTCCTCATATATATAGGGGATGTGTTCCCCATAGCGCGGCCGTGCATGGAACGACCCTTAGCCTCCCCCATAACAGCGCGTGTTTAAGAATCGGTTGCCGTTTGATTGCGGCACGGGATTGATTCGAAGTGAGATGAAGCGATTCTCACATCAGAATCAAATGGGGCACATTATTTGTGGGGGTGAATCAGGGCGATTCACCCCGATTCACACCTTATTCGGACCAAAAACGGCGCAAATCAGTTCTGATACGTAAGGAGTTGGTAAGGCGCGGTTTTGGAACGACGCAAAAATGACGCTGAAATATATTGCTATCTCAATAGCTTATAGAGACCATCCGAATTTTTTGTAAGAAAATTGCAAAAAGCCGTTGACCGAATCCCTCATCACCCTTAGAGGCCTGTTCACCGGACGGGAACGACGCTCTAGCGGCTCTGAACTGCCCCGGTCGCCAACATAGTCGGACAGCAAGTCCCCCGAACCAAAGGATCGGGGAACAATCGTTGTCCGCCTCTTTTGTTGTCGGCTCTTTGACATTGTGATTTAAGATGAAGGGACATGTGGGCGGCGGCTCCGGGACCAACGGCATCAAGGCGTTGGTATCTCGGTTAAATTAAGTCGTAACTCACAAGTCCTTACACGTATCCATACGTA
>JBGSSR010000028.1:0-4019 GCA_041736905.1 Sphingomonadaceae bacterium
CCTTTATGGCCTTTATGTGCGACGACATGGCGCTCGATTCTGTGCGGCCAGTGGTTGAGGACATGGGTTGGCAGATTGAAAAATGCCATAAGGGCGGCCTGCGCAATGCGGTGCAAACCCTCTCCGTGTCGGCCAGTCCCCACATCTTGCTGGTCGATTTATCTGAGGCGGGCGACCCCTTGTCCGACATCCACTCGCTGGCCGAGGTTTGCGAGCCGGGCACAATTGTTATTGCCGCAGGGCAAATCAACGACGTGCGCCTGTACCGCGATTTGATGATGAGCGGCATTCACGATTATCTGCTAAAACCATTTAGCCCAGATGCCCTTCGCGACTCTTTGACGCAGGCGATGAATATCTTAGCTGCACCGCGAGGCGATGATGGCGGATCGGGGCATAAGCATATATCCACCGCAGTCATTGGCACGCGCGGCGGCGTTGGGGCA
Organism: Sphingomonadaceae bacterium; assembly: GCA_041736905.1. GTDB lineage: Bacteria > Pseudomonadota > Alphaproteobacteria > Sphingomonadales > Sphingomonadaceae > JBGSSR01. The sequence goes on from JBGSSR010000028.1 coordinate 447, forward strand.
TCGACTATTGCCACATCGCTCGCCTGGCATTTTAGTGCCGGCATGGGCAGTCATACCGCGTTGCTGGACCTTGACGTCCACTTCGGTACTGGCGCGCTAACTATGGATTTGGAGCCGGGCCGTGGCCTGACCGATGCCATTGAAACGCCCAGCCGGATTGATAGCCTGTTCCTGGAACGCGCGATGTTGAAGGCGAATGAGAAGCTATCGTTGTTGTCATCAGAGGCATCGATTGGTTCCCCCATTATGACCGATGGCAGCGCATTTTTCCAACTACAGGAGGAATTCCGCGCCGCATTTGAAAACACAATCGTCGATATGCCGCGCAACATGTTGATCAATTATCCGCAGTTGCTGGTTGATGTGAACGTCATTGTGTTGGTGTGCGAGATGACGCTGGCCTCCGCCCGCGATACCATCCGCATATTGGCGTGGTTGCGATCCAACGCACAACAATGCCGCGTAATCCTTGTCGCCAATAAGGTGCAAAGTGCAAACGTGGAAATCAGCCGCAAGGATTTTGAAGCCTCGGTCGAGCGGCCCATCGATTTGATGCTACCCGCCGATGCTAAGGCCGCCGCGACTGCTGCAAAATTGGGGCAACCCCTGATTGAGGCCGCGTCGGGCAGCAAGATTGCCGGCTCATTGCGTGACTTATCGAACCTCATCAAGGAAAGCGTCGATGATGATGACGCCGATGAATCGGCAAGTGGTAAAACTAAAAAGGGCGGCTCGGCGCTTGGTGGGCTAAAATCATTGCTCAGCAGCAAGAAGAAGTAAGGGGCCGGCCGCAAACAGCGGCCAACCCATTTTGGCGTTTTGAACCGGAATATCCGGTGAATTGGGATGAAGGACATCATGGACTTACCACTTATCATCATGATTGTCGGTCTGGCCGGTGCTATCATTCTGGGCGCGATGGCGTTTATGGGCCCATCCACGGGTAAAGCGGGCAGCCGCCGGATTAAGGCCATTCGCAGCCGCTATTCCGATAGCGCCGATAATGTTGTTGAAAAGCAGCTCAAAAAGGCCATGGCCTCGCGCAAGCCGACTGCTCAGTTCAGCGCGCAGGGCAGCGGTTTCCTAAAACAAATCGCCATCCGCCTCACCCAAACTGGCAAGAATATCACGATGAAAGCCTATATACAGGCCAGCATCGGCCTGTGCGTGGTGGTGTGCGCTTTGTTATTCGTTGTTGGCGCGTCCCCAATTTTGACGATTTTTATCGGCTTCCTTGTCGGCTTTGGCCTGCCGTATTTCTACATCGGCAAATTGGTTGCGAAGCGGCAAAAGCTTTTCATCAGCAATTTCCCCGACGCCATCGACCTTTTGGTGCGCGGTTTACGCTCGGGTTTGCCGGTTTCGGAAACCTTGGGCATTGTGGCAAAGGAATTGCGCGGGCCTGTGGCCGAAGAATTCAAAATGATTACGGAGCGCATGAAAATTGGGCGGACCATGGATGATGCGTTGGCCGAAACGGCGTTGCGCATGAACACGCCAGAGTTCAACTTCTTTTGCATCACGTTGGCCATTCAGCGGGAAACGGGCGGTAACTTGTCCGAAACCCTTGGCAATCTTGGCGGCGTGCTTCGTAGCCGTGCTGCGATGATGCTGAAAGTGAAGGCCATGTCGTCGGAAGGTAAGGCATCGGCAATGATTGTGGGGGCACTGCCCTTTGTTGTCTTTAGCCTGATCTTCTACATCAACCCTGATTATATCGGCCAATTTTTCGTGGATGACCGCCTCATCGCAACCGGTCTTGGCGCATTGGTTTGGATGGGCATCGGCGTCGGCATCATGAAAAAGATGATTAACTTCGAAATCTAACGGACCGGGACCAAGGCAGGACATAAATTATGCAAGAAGTCGCAGCAACCGGACCCCAATTGCTTGGCGTTGACGTCATTTGGGTAGCCACGATTATGGCAGGCGTCGCCTCGGCAGCGTTGCTGTTTGCGTTCTACACCGCCTTTACCGTGCGCGATCCTATGGTGAAGCGGGTGAAGGCTCTCAATGACCGCCGCGAACAGCTAAAGGCGGGCATCGTTGTGTCCGCATCGCGCAAGCGCGCAAAGCTGGTCAAGAAGAACGAAAACACGGATAGGTTGCGGGGCCAACTGGACTCGATGAAGGTGCTGCAGGATTCGCAGATAAAAGAAATCCATCACAAGCTAGCCCATGCAGGTATCCGGAACAAAGATGTCGCCGTCTATATCATTATCGCGCGGGCAGTCTTGCCGATTGTAATCGGCGGCGGCTTGGCCTTGGCATTATACGTTTTTAATGTGTTCCCCGAATGGGGGCAATTCAAGAAATTGGGCGTGTTTGCCATCGGCGGCTTCCTCTCCTATCGCGGCGCAGATATGTATCTCGATAGTAAAGCGAAAGCTCGGACTTCAGCCATTCGTAAGGGCCTGCCCGACGCCATCGATTTGTTGGTCATTTGTGCCGAAGCCGGCCTGACCATTGATACCGCCTTTGCCCGCGTGGCAAAGGAATTGGGTCGGGGTTACCCGGAATTGGGCGAAGAATTCACCCTGACCTCTATTGAGTTGGGTTTCTTAACCGAACGGCGGCAGGCGTTTGAGAATTTGGCCTATCGCGTGAATTTGGAGGCGTTGCGGGGCCTGGTTTCGACCATGATTCAAACCGAAAAATACGGTACGCCATTGGCATCTGCTTTGCGCGTATTGTCGGCTGAATTCCGCAACGAACGCATGATGCGCGCCGAGGAAAAGGCCGCGCGGTTGCCGGCGATTATGACCATTCCGTTGATTTTGTTCATCCTGCCAGTGTTGTTTGTCGTTATCCTTGGCCCTGCGGCCTGCGACATCTCGGACCAGTTGATGGGCCCAGGCGGCATGGGCGGTGGTTCCGCCGCTGGATAATCATTATAAGACTGACAAAAGGACTCGCGCTTCGCAAGGAGCGCGGGTTTTTTATAACTTATGGCCTGTCCGGTCGCGCTTTGTAGCCAGATAGGCGGCGTTGTGTGGGTTAGTGGGCAGGCTGTGCGGGACACGTTCCAACACATCTATGCCCTCAGCCGCCAAACCGGCGACTTTATCGGGATTGTTGGTGAGCAAGCGCAGGGCAGGGACACTAAGCAAATCCAGCATCCGCGCCGCCACGCCAAAATCGCGTGCATCGACGGCAAAACCAAGCCGTGTGTTCGCGTCCACTGTATCGAATCCCTGATCCTGCAGCGCATAAGCTCGCAATTTGTTGATAAGGCCAATGCCGCGTCCTTCTTGGCGAAGGTAAAGGAGCACGCCCCACCCCTTGCCATTGGGCGCACCCGCCATGGCGTGGATCGCCGCATGCAATTGCGGGCCGCAGTCGCATTTCAGGCTGCCCAACACATCGCCGGTCAGGCACTCGCTATGAATGCGCACCAGCGGCGGCGTCCCATCGCGTTGCCCGATGATGAGGGCGACATGGTCCGTCGCATCGGCGGCTGAGCGGAAGGCGACAATTTGAGCATCCTCCGCGCCCGCAACGGGCAGGCGCGCACGCGCCGCAATAGAGAGGTTGCCTGCATCGGCGAAGGCAGCGACATCGGCGGCGGCCACC
>JBGSSR010000065.1:0-7561 GCA_041736905.1 Sphingomonadaceae bacterium
GCGGGGCGGAGGTCGGCGCGGCGCTGATCTCGGACCCACGCATCATGGGCGTGGCGTTCACCGGCAGCGTGCCGACCGCGCGGGCGATTGCGCGCAGCCTTTTGGCCGATGATGACCGGCCATTGGTGCCGCTCATCGCCGAAACCGGCGGCATCAATGCGATGTTGGTCGATTCCACTGCGCTGCCCGAACAAGTGGTGCGCGATGTGGTGATTAGCGGCTTTCAATCCGCCGGACAGCGATGCTCGGCGCTGCGGCTTCTGTGTATTCAAGAGGAAGTCGTGGCCCCCATGACCGAAATGCTGGTCGGCGCGATGCAGGCGTTGCGGCTAGGCGACCCCGCCGACCCCGCGACCGACGTTGGCCCCGTCATCGACCAAGCCGCCTATGACCGCCTGATGGCCTATCGCGAAAGCCGTGCGGCGGACATCATCTACAGGTTGCTCGTTCCAGAGGACGCGCCAAAAAACGGCCTGTTCGTGCCGCCGACGCTCATCGGCTTGGACGCGATTGAGGACTTAACTGCCGAATGGTTCGGGCCGATTGTGCATCTGGCCACGTTCAAAGCGGGCGCGTTGGAGGATACCATCGCCCGCATCAATGCCAAAGGTTTCGGCCTTACCATGGGCCTGCACAGCCGGGTGGCGCGCGCGGCCGGTCTGGTGGAAAGCCAGGCACGCGTCGGCAATCTCTACGTCAACCGCTCCATGATTGGCGCGATTGTGGGCAGCCAACCCTTTGGTGGCGAGGGGCATTCGGGCACTGGCCCCAAGGCAGGAGGGCCGAATTACCTGCACCGCTTCGTCACCGAACGTGTTACAAGCACCGACACGACCAGTGCGGGCGGGAATGCTAGCCTGTTAAGCCTGGGTGAATAATCTTAGGCGTATCGATATCTGCGACATGGCGGGCTGCGAAGCACGTTTCGGCGAACTTCCGGTGCTCATCGTCCTTGAAATGCCGCTCCGCTGCGGCACAAAAGGCAGTTGCGCTCCGGCTTTCACCAAAACATCCTTCTCGCTCCACCCTGACACAAATCTCAATACGCCTTATGCTGATTGAAGAAAAGGACATAACCCATGCGTTTGACCCTATTAGCCGCCGCCATTGCCACCCCTATTCTGCTGAGCGCCTGCGTTTCCGGACCGAAAGAGGCGCCCATGCCCGATGGTCCTGCCTATTACGCGTGCGACGCGGCCCCGGCACAGGCGTTTGTTGGTAAGCTATCCAACCCCGACCGCAATGTGGAAATCCAACGCCTCACAGGCGCTAGCACATTGCGCTGGATTGGGCCGAATATGGCGGTGACGATGGATTACCGCGAGGACCGCGTGAATGTCTATTATAACGCAGATCAGTTTGTGACGCAGATTAGCTGCGGGTAACTACTTCCCGCTTGTAAGCGAGAGGAACACATCCTCCAAATCCGCCTCTTTGGTGGTGACATCGATGATGCCAAAGCCCTTGCCCTGCACAATGGCAAGGACATCGCCCGCGTTCAGCGTGTCTTTATTATAGCTGATTTCCAAGCGGCGCGCATCCAACCGCGTGATACGCTCAAACCGCTCGCTCTCCGGCACCGCATCAATATCGCGGTCCAGCGTCAGCACGACCAGTTTCTCGCGCGCCTTTTCCACCAAATCGCGGGTCGGTTCGTTGGCAATCAGGCGGCCGTGGTTGATGATGGCGATGCGTTCGCACAACTGCTCCGCCTCTTCCAGATAGTGCGTGGTGAGCACAACAGTCACGCCTTCTTCGCGGTTTAGGCGGGTGACATAGTCCCACAATTGCTGGCGTAATTCAATGTCCACGCCCGCCGTTGGCTCGTCCAGAACGATAATCGGGGGCGAATGCACCATCGCCTTCGCCACCAACAGCCGCCGCTTCATCCCGCCCGACAAAGTGCGCGAATAGGCGTCGGCCTTATCCTCAAGGTGCACGGCGCGTAAGAGGTCCATCGTGCGGCGCTCTGCCGGTTTTACGCCATACAGGCCCGCGACCAATTCCAATGTTTCCCGCGGGGTGAAGAATGGGTCGAACACGATTTCCTGCGGCACGATGCCGATGCTGGCCTTTGCATTGCGCGGGCTTTCGTCAATGTCAAAGCCCCAGATGCGCGCCGAGCCGCTGGTCTTTTTCACCATGCCGGCAAGGATGTTGATCATCGTCGATTTGCCCGCACCATTGGGGCCGAGCAGGCCGAAGATGGAGCCTTGCGGCACGGACAGGCTCACCCCATCCAGCGCGCGTTTGCCGCCGGAATAGGTTTTGGCCAGATCATGGATTTCGATAGCATTGGGCGTTGTCATGCCGGACCTATAGCGCGGCACGAACGCAATTCCACCAAAACAATCACATCAAAATCGGACGTCGTGCGCGGCTGGGCGGGACGCCGTACCAACGCATGTGCGCGCGGGTAAAGGCGCTGGTCTCGCTATAGCCCAGCAATTGCGCGATTTCTTCAATCGAGCGTTTGTTTTCCGCCAGATACAGGCCGCAGAGTTGCTTGCGCAATCCTTCGATTATCGCGCGGAACGTTGTGCCTTCCTCCCGTATGCGGCGGCGCAAAGTGCGTTCGGTCATGCCGACGGCCTGCGCCGTGCGGGCCAAGGTCGGCGGCGATTTGTCCATTTCTTCATAGAGATACAGGCGGCACGCGCGAATGATTTGCGACTTTTCGGTGATGAGCGAGGCCAGCATTTCGTCGTACAGGCGCACAACCTGCCGATTGGCGCGGGGCAATGGGGCCTCTAACAACACATTGCTCAGCACCGTTCTGTTCCGCGTCGCGCCGAAATGCACGGGGCAACCCAGATAATGCGCAATCGCGGCGGCATCCTTTGGCGCGGGGCCGGGCAGATGGACCTCACTGAAATGCGCATTGTCCATACCAGTGGCTTGGATATTGGCGTTATACAAGCCCAGCGCAATTAGGGTAATATCGCGCGTCGGCTCCGCATCGCTTGCGACTTCCACAAGGGCAAAGGACGATTCCTTTCGCCCGCGATCGATGGCGACTTTAAACCGTTGGTTCATGTCAATCTGCACCGCGATGGAGGAGCTGAGCGCCGCGCCCAATGTGGGCAGGAACAGCGCGCCGAAATTCATGTCGGAAAAGGTTTGCGGCACCGTCTGCTCGCCAAGGCGAAGCGCGCATAAAGGATCGCCCGTCTCACGCACAACGGCGGCGATCAGGCGGTCGTACACTTCACCTGCAACCTGTGCCTCCGGATTGCGCAGGTCGGCATCACTAACGCCCATCGCCTCCACCAATTGGGGCAATCGCGCGCCAAGACGCTGCGCCGCGCGGACATACCGCAAAAGCTGCCTTGCGGGCATGGTGGGGATTGACCCCGTATTTTGCGCCGTGTTCATAGTCCGCTCCATTGTCGCTATAGTCATTTGCTTTCGACCTTTTTTATATCCAGCGCGCCTTAGGCCGCCGGTTGATTTTCCAATGCCGCCTGCTTTTCCTCGGCCAGGCGGTCCAAATCGGCGCGGCTCATTTTCGTCGCTGCGGTTTTCAATTGACCACATGCGGCGTCGATATCGCGGCCGCGCGGGGTACGCACCGGCGCGCTAATCCCTGCCTCAAATATCAAACTGGAGAAGCGGCGGATTCGTTCCGGCGTGCTGCATTCATAGGGCGCACCGGGCCACGGGTTGAACGGGATCAGGTTCACTTTCGCGGGCAGGCGATAGTGTTTCAACAACCGGATAAGTTCGCGCGCGTCATCGTCGCTGTCGTTCTTGTCCTTCAACATGACATATTCGAACGTAATGCGCCGCGCGTTGCTGGACCCGGGATAATCGGCGCAAGCTTGCAGCAGCTCCTCGATGCCATATTTGCGGTTGATGGGCACGATTTCGTCGCGCACTTCCTTGGTCACCGCGTGGAGTGAGACGGCCAGATTGACGCCAATCTCCGCGCCCGCCCGCGCCATCATTGGCACGACGCCGCTGGTGCTGAGCGTGATGCGCCTCCGTGATAGCGCCAGCCCATCACCATCCATCACGATTTTGAGCGCATCGCGCACGCCGTCGAAATTATACAATGGCTCGCCCATGCCCATCATCACGATGTTGGTCAGCAATCGGCCATCGGCGGTATAGTGGCCGGTGTCCTCGTCATCCTCATCGTCCAAATCATCGGCCGCAGGGCCAAAGCCCGCCCCAAAGCCAGCCATGGTCCCCTTGGGCCATTCGCCCAGGGCATCGCGGGCCAGCATCACTTGACCGACAATTTCGCCGGGCGTGAGGTTTCGCACCAAACGCATCGTGCCAGTGTGGCAGAACCGGCAATTGAGCGTGCATCCGACTTGGCTGGACACGCATAACGTCCCGCGATCCGCATCGGGGATGAACACCATTTCATAATCCTGCCCATCGTCGGAGCGGAGCAGCCATTTGCGCGTGCCATCCTCCGACACCTGCGCCTCGATGACCTCGGGCCGGCCAATAACGAAGCGCGCGTCCAGCCATGGCCGCATGGATTTGGCGATGTCGGTCATAGCGTCAAAATCGGTGACGCCGCGATGGTAGATCCAATGGAAAATCTGCTTCGCGCGCAATTTCGACGCTTTCGCATCCAAACCGGCGTCGGCCAAATAGGTGGTGATTTGCGCACGGGTGAGGCCAAGCAAATCGACCTTGCCATCCGCGCGCGGCGTCACCGCGGCGGCGCGTGGCACGGGCACGGCTTCTGCGCCTAAAAGGCCAGGCATTAATGCGGACGCGCCGCCAATTCCGGCGTCATTATCGTCGGTAGCAAATAGAGTGTCGGCCGAAATAGGCTCGGCTGATGGGGAGTTATGGTTCATTGCCTGCGTTCTTATGTTGCAACAGAATTTTACAATTCTTGCTAGCGGGGTTCAAATTGTGCGTAAACACACAAAACTGCAAGGGGTAGCTATAGAGAAATGCTGACAAAGATGCAAGTTGCAATGCCATTTGCGGCCAATTCCGACCAAATGGGCCGTTGGTGGGATGTGGCGGGGAAAAATGCCAAACCACAAGGCCTTGCTTGACTATATAAAGCAATCTTTATATAAACATTTTATTATGACTCAATTGCTCCCCGTCCTGAAGGCTTTGGCAGACCCCACGCGGCTGCGCATTGCCCGATTGGTGAGCCAGATTGAAATGGCGGTCGGCGAATTGGCCGAGCTTTTGGGGCAAAGCCAACCGCGCATTTCGCGTCATGTGCGTATCCTTGATGAGGCTGGACTTGTTGAACGGCGCAAGGAGGGCGCATGGGTGTTCCTGCGCCCCGGTCCTGCGTTTGACGCGTTGCCGCTTGCGCCGCTGATTAACGCGGGCGCGGATTATAGCGAGGCAGTGATGGAGGCGGACCGTAATATGGTCGCCCATTTGCGCGCCGACCGCGCCGCGCAAGCCGCCGCTTGGTTCGATTCGCACGCCGCGCAATGGGACCGGATGCGCGCGCTGTATATTTCCGAATCGGAGGTTGAAGCCGCGATCGCCGCGATGGTGGAGGGATTGCGTATCCGCCATCTCATCGATATTGGCACTGGCACGGGCCGCATGATTGAGGTTTTGGGAACCGAGGCCACCCGCATCATCGGTATCGACAAAAGCGCCGAGATGTTGCGCCTTGCCCGCGCCAAATTGTCGAGCGGCGGCGCGCTGGCGCTGTCCGACCCTGCGCAAGTCGACCTGCGCATTGGCGATTTCAACGACCTGCCTGTCAGCGACGCGAAGGCGGACTTTGCTGTGTTGCATCAGGTGCTGCACTTTGCCCAACATCCCGAAACGGTATTGGCGGAGGCGGCAAGAGTGCTGGCCCCCGGTGGATACCTGCTGGTCGCCGATTTCGCCCCGCATGACCGCGAGGAATTGCGCCGCGATTTCGCCCATGCGCGGCTGGGTTTTGACGATGCCACGATAGAGGGCTGGTTCGCGCAAAACCGCCTGACTCCCGTGAAAGACAATAGCCTGCACGGCGGCGCATTGACCGTCCGCCTGTGGCTGGCGCGCAAGTTATAACAAAAAGGACATATCTCCCGTGACGATAACCTATCCCGCATTGCATGAGGCCTCTTTGGCAATTGGCACGCCGTTGTTCGCAGGCCTGCCCGGGGACGCAGAGATTAGTTTTGAATTCTTCCCTCCAAAAACAGAGGCGATGGAGGAGCAATTGTGGGGTGCGTTTTCGGCTTTGGCCCCGCTGGGCCCGCGTTTTGTGTCCGTCACCTATGGTGCGGGCGGCTCCACCCGCGAACGCACGCACCACACGGTTGCGCGTATCGCCAGTGAGACGGCCATCCCCGCCGCGGCGCACTTGACCTGCGTCGGTGCAAGCAAGGCGGAAATTGCCGAGGTTGCCGATCAGTACTGGCAGGCCGGCGTGCGGCATATCGTTGCCCTGCGCGGCGATCCGCCCGAGATGGGGCAGGCGTTTGTGCCCCACCCCGACGGCTATGCCAGCGCGGCGGATTTGGTCGCAGGGCTTCGCAAGCAGCATGATTTTGAAATCAGCGTCGCGGCCTACCCCGAAACCCACCCCGAAGCGTTGAGCGCGGGCAGCGATCTGGACAATTTGAAACGCAAATTGGACGCGGGCGCAGTGCGCGGGATTACGCAGTTTTTCTTCAACACCGACGCCTTTTTCCGGTTTCGCGATGCGTGTGCCGCCGCCGGCATTACGCAGGATATTGTGCCCGGCATCTTGCCCGTGTCGAACGTCGCCCAGGCGCGCAAATTCGCTGCCATGTGCGGCGCGCAAATCCCCGATTGGATGGACCAGTTGTTCGAAGGGCTGGACGAGCACCCCGGCGCGCGCGCCATGGTCGCCGCCACCGTCGCCGCCGAAATGTGCCGCAAACTTTATGCGGGCGGCGTACGCCAATTCCATTTTTACACGCTGAATCGCAGCGAACTCAGCTATGCTATTTGCCATTTGCTTGGCAAACGGCCGCAAGGATAGACCCATGACGAACACCCAAACTGCTGAACAGGCGTTCCGCGCCGCCGCACAGGAACGCATCCTGATATTCGATGGTGGCTATGGCACCGGCATCCAACGCCGCAAATTGACCGAGGCGGATTATCGCGGCACGCTTGATCTGGACAAGGATCAAAAGGGCAATAACGACCTTCTGTGCCTCACCCGTCCCGATGTGGTGGCGGACATCCACAACGCCTATTTCGCCGCTGGCGCCGATATGGTGGAGACGAACACCTTCAGCTCCACGCAGATTGCTTTGGCCGATTACGGGTGTGAGCATTTGGTGCGCGAATTGAACCTTGCCGCCGCAAAACTCGCGCGCGATTGTGCGGAGGGTTTCACCGCAAAGGATGGTCGCCGCCGTTTTGTTGCGGGGTCCATCGGGCCGACGAACAAGACGCTTTCGCTCTCCCCCGATGTCAACGACCCCGGCTTCCGCGAAGTCGATTTCGACACGCTAAAGGCGCAATACCGCGAACAATGCGATGCGTTGATTGAGGGCGGCGTGGATTTCATCCTCGTCGAAACCTGCTTCGACACGCTGAACGCCAAGGCGGCGGGCATGGCGGCGCGCGAGGCCGAGGCGGCGGCGGG
>JBGSSR010000203.1:0-9840 GCA_041736905.1 Sphingomonadaceae bacterium
GAGCGTTGTTGCACGACCGGTTGCGGCGCTGGCGCAGGCGCCGCAGCCACAGGTGCAGGTTCGGGCGTAGCGGGCGTCTCAACGGGGGCCGCGCCAGGTTTCCTGACCAGCTTGCTGCGCTTGACCTCAACCACCACCTTGTTGGTGCGGCCATGGCTGAACGTCTGTTTGACTTCGCCAGCCTCAACGGGCCGCTTAATGCCAAGCGGTTTACGACCCAAGGTTGGCTTATTTTCGTTATCTTCACTCATCGAACAGACTCAATCCTTCATATCAACAACGCATTTGGCCCGAGGGACATGCCACGAACCGGTAATATCTGCCGCGCTAAGCGGCGTCCTTATCGCAAGCGATAAAATTTATCCAGCGCGCAAGGTGATGATTCACCCTTTTGGCGGCGGCCTCGCCCAAAATGGCGGCGTGGACGGCGTTTTGCCGGCCCAATGCCATAGATAGTGCTTCGCGGTCCACGGGCAAGGTCGTTCCCTTTTTCCCCGACCCTTCGGCCTCCATGCCGACGCGCCATGCCTGGTCCAGCTTGCCGCGCCCGTCATTGCTGCTGTCGCTGGCATGGAGGAGGAGCGCAACCTTCCCACTGCGCGCGGCGGTGGCGATTTTTTCGTGGCCGGTCAGCAGGTTGGACGATTTCGCTTCCAACCCCAAACGGTTCATGGTCGCCGCCTGCAACTGCTGCGCAATGCGTTCGCCCAAATCATCGGGCATGGTGAGCGCCGCACCCTTAAAGGCCCGCGCTAAGGCTCCGCGCAATTTGCCCATGCCCGCAGCGTCAAGCTCTGCACGCGACACGCCCAGCCATGCGCCGCGCCCCGGTGCTTTGCCGCGCACATCGGGCAGGACAAGGCCATCGGGCGAAATCGCCAACCTGACCAATGACGCCGCATCGGCGCGTTCACCGGTCAGGATGCACCGGCGTTCCGGCCCATCCTTGGCAGGCGTAGTGTCGGCAGTAACTTCAGGCAGAATTTGGTCATCATTCATCGTCCGCCCTCCCGCATTGGGAAGGGCGATGGTATGCCAAAGCTGCCCGTAAAGGTTAGCTTAGGCCCCTCATTGGGGAGTTTCCGCATCGGCGGCCTCCTCCATTTCGGGTGCGGCGGCGGGTTCTTCGTCCTCGAACCAGTGCGCGCGCGCGGCCATGATGATTTCATTGCCTTGCTCATCGGAAAGGTCGTATTTGGCAAGTATGCCGCCTTTGTCCTCAACCTGATGGCGCGATTTGTTGCGGCGGGTATCAACCCGCGGCTTGGCAATCAATTCGTCGGTGGCAAGATCAGCCAAATCGTCCAGCGTCTTGATGCCCGCCTCACCCAAGGTGACCAACATACCCTCGGTCAAATGTGGCAATGCGGCAAGCGCATCTTCAACGCCCAATTCGACGCGGATTTCGCGGGCGGCGGCTTCCTTGCGCTCCAGCGCCTCAATGGCGCGGTTTTGCAATTCGGCGGCGAGTTCCTCGTCGAAGCCCTCAATCGCGGCGATGTCATCGGGCGACACATAGGCGACTTCTTCCAGCTCGGAGAAGCCTTCGGCGACCAGCAATTGGGCCAATGTTTCGTCCACGTCCAATTCCTGTTGGAACATTTCGGACAATTCGACGAACAGCTTCTGACGCTTCTCGCTCGATTCTGCCTCGGTCATGATGTCGATACCGCGACCGGTCAGTTGGCTGGCCAAACGCACATTTTGGCCTCGACGACCGATGGCAAGTGACAGTTGATCATCGGGGACGACAACTTCAATCCGGCCTTCTTCCTCGTCCAGCACCACGCGGCTGACGGTGGCGGGTTGCAAAGCGTTGACGACGAACGTCGCGGTGTCTTCCGACCAAGGAATGATGTCGATTTTCTCGCCCTGCAATTCCTGCACAACGGCCTGAACGCGGCTGCCCTTCATACCGACGCAGGCGCCGACGGGGTCAATGGAGCTGTCATAGCTAATCACGCCAATCTTGGCGCGGCTGCCGGGGTCACGCGCGGCGGCCTTGATTTCGATGATGCCATCGTAAATTTCGGGGACTTCTTGCGCGAACAATTTCTTCATGAAGTCGGGGTGCGAACGGGACAGCAGGATTTGCGGGCCGCGGCTTTCGCGCTGCACCTTCAAAATCACACTGCGCACGCGATCGCCAGCGCGGGCAATTTCACGCGGGATTTGCTGGTCACGGCGAATGACGCCTTCTGCACGGCCTAAGTCCACGACGACATGGCCGAATTCGACCGATTTGACGACGCCAGTGATGACTTCGCCGACGCGGTCCTTGAATTCTTCAAATTGGCGGTCGCGCTCGGCGTCACGCACCTTTTGGAAGATAACTTGCTTTGCCGATTGCGCGTCGATGCGGCCCAAATCAACGGGAGGCAGCGGGTCAACGATGAAGTCGCCAATCGCCGCATCTTTTTGCAGCTTTTGCGCCTGTTTCAAATCGACTTGCTTGAAATAATCTTCAACGTCCTCGACTACCTCAACCACGCGCCACAGTTGCAGGTCACCCGTGTTGGTGTCGAGTTTCGCACGAATGTCGTTCTCCGCGCCATAACGCGCACGGGCGGCGCGTTGGATGGCTTCTTCCAAAGCCTCCACCACAATCGCCTTATCAATCATCTTTTCCGAGGCAACGGCGTTGGCAATTGCCAGCAGTTCGGCCTTGTTCGCGGAAATCGGACTTGCCATAATTCAAGCTTTCTCGATCAAAGTTGCAATACTATACCAGATTACGCATCGTCGGATAAGGGGTCATCCAATGGCATGTCACCATCGTCGAAGTCCTCATCCAATTCGTCGAAATCCTCTAATTCTTCCATCCGCAGCGGTGTGGTCGCGGCGATGAGCCGGTCGGTCAGCACCAATCGGGCGTTTTCCACCGCCGACATCGGAAAAGCGATTGCGCCAGACTTGCGGTCATCCACTACGGCCTTATCGTCTACAATGCCGATGATATTGCCGCGCAGGCCCTTGCGTCCCTCGACCAATTCGGCGAGTTTGATGTTCGCCTCATGCCCCGCCCAATCGGCGAAGTCCTGCAATCGGGTGAGCGGACGGTCGATGCCGGGGCTGGACACCTCCAACCGATAAGCGAAGGGAATCGGGTCTTTCCCCGCTTCCTCCAACGCGTCGAATTTTTCCGAGATCCGCCGCGACAGCGTGGCGCAATCGGCAATTTGCAGCTGCCGCGTTTCGGGCCGTTCCGCCATGATTTGCAGCGAAGGCTCATCGCCATCGCCGCTAACCCACGCCACGCGCACGAGATCGAGGCCCAAAGCCGTGACTTCGGGCAGGATCAAATCGTGGATGGGTTTCAAATCTAACAAGTGGATACCTATAACATCCATGGGTAATTGCGACCGAAACCGTCTGGCTTCAGCCCCGAACAATTTTCACCATGCGGGAATGAGAGAGCCTTTAGGTTGAACTTTCGCATTTGGCAAGGCAGAATTGCATTTGTACAATGGAACCACGCCGCGTGCGGTTTGTTACACAAACGCTAACAATGATCGGGAAAACCTATGAACAAAGCCACTCTCCTATTGACCGCAGCCATTTTATCCCTTGCCGCATGTGGTAACGGCGATGGCGTAAAGGCCAAAGGTGCGGGAGGGAATGCCGCTGAAGCCCCCGCAGACATAAGCCCGGTGGACAAGCAACCCTTTGTTGTCACCGAAATCGCCACGTTCGACAATCCATGGGCGATGGTGTTCTTGCCCAACAGCCCCTTTGCCCTGATCACCGAAAAGGGCGGACGGTTGATGCTTTGGGAGAGCGAAGGCGCAGTGGTTGAAGTCACCGGCGTGCCAAAGGTCGCAGAGGGTGGGCAAGGCGGCTTTGGCGATGTCATCCTGTCCCCCGACTTTACCGAAACCGGCATGATTTATTTAAGCTGGGTCGAGGCGGGCGCAGATGGCACATTTGGTGCCGTCGTGGGCCGCGCGAAGTTTACGCAGGACGGCGGTCCCAAAATAACTGGCCTCACCAAAATTTGGGAGCAGACGCCGAAAGTCACCGGACGCGGGCATTTTTCGCACCGCATGGCGTTTTCGCCCGACGGCAAATATCTGTTCATTACCAGCGGCGACCGGCAGAAAATGGAACCGGCGCAGGCCATGGATGGCCAATTGGGCAAAGTCTTGCGCCTATACCCCGATGGTAGCATTCCCGAGGAAAACCCCTATGCTGACCAAGAAGGGCCAATTCGCGCCGTTTGGTCGCTTGGGCACCGCAATTTGTTGGGCATCGCCTTCGATAAGAACGGCAATTTATGGAACACCGAAATGGGACCAGCAGGCGGTGATGAATTGAACTTGGTCAAGCGCGGGGCCAATTATGGCTGGCCGCTACTGTCGAACGGCAGCCATTATGACGGCCGCGATATCCCCGATCACGCCCCCGACGGCGAGGAGGAAGCCGCCGATGCTGTCGCAGGCGGTGCCTATGGCTATACCAGCCCGAAGTTATTCTGGGATCCGGCCATCTCGCCCGGCAATTTGATGTATTACAGCGGCGAGCTATTTCCCGAATGGAACGGCAGCTTGTTCATCGGCGGCCTTGGCGGTGAGGTGCTCATCCGCGTCAAACTGGACGATGAGAAAGCGGTAATCGCCAACCAATGGCCCATGGACGCCCGCATTCGGGAGGTCGAGCAAGGGCCGGACGGCGCGATCTATGTCCTGACCGATGGCGATGAGGGCAAGTTGCTGCGCCTGACGCCAACGCAAGATTAAATGCTTAGGCCGATGGCGGGTCAATAAATCCCGTCATCGGTCAACGCGTTCTGCTGCTGTTGCGGCGTGGGCTGCGCTGGTGCCGCGCTCGGCGCCGCATCATTACTATTCCCTGCCCCATTATTGCGCGGAGCCGCCCGTTCCGTGCGTTTGGGAGCCGCACGCCGCGTGGTCCGCGTTGTCGCCGGAATGTCCTCTTGCCGGACGGAACGTTTTGGCTCCGTATCGGCCTTAAAGGCTTCCCAGATCACCGCGCTTTTCGGGTCACCCGTGGGCCAGCCACCATAAGCGCGACGCCCTGACGACCGCTCAATCCGCACCATACGGGTGCCCTTGGGTGCGATGAAGGGCCGAATGGGGTATGGCGTATAAGCCTTAGTCGCGAATTGCTTGAACACCGGCGCGGCCAAACTGCCGCCCTGTGCATAACCACCCATATTGCGCGGCGTGTCAAAGCCCAAATAGACGCCAGCAATCAAATCGGGGGAGCCGCCGACGAACCACACGTTGGTCGGACCAGTCGTCGTCCCTGTCTTACCCATTAATGGCCGGCCGAGGCTCAGCAATGTCGTCGCCGTGCCGCGTTGCACCACGCCCTCCAACATGTGGACAACTTGGTAGGCAGTCACCGGGTCCATTGCCTGTTTGCCGGGCGAAGCAAAACGCGGCATGGGTTGGCCATCCCAATCCTTCATGTTACACCCTTTGCAGGGCTTCCACTGCTTGGGCCAAATCACTTTACCGCGGCGGTCCTGCACGAAGTCGATGACGGTCGGATTCAGCAATTTACCATGGTTGACGAGAGTGGAATAAGCATTGACCATTTTCTCAACCGTCGTGTCACCCGCGCCAAGGGCAAAGGATAGATAGGGGTTATACTCGCCGATATTCATCGCCTTAAACGTCTTTATGACGTTGGGCATACCCGCATCATTAGCGGCGCGCACGGTCATCAGGTTGCGTGATTGTTCAAGGCCCCAACGCATCGTCTGTGGCCCCGCGCCCCCTGCCCCGCCAAAGTTGGTAAAGCATTTGCGGCCCAATGCCGCGCTTTGATAGACGCAGAACCGGCCATCGACGATAATCGTCGCGGGCGTCATCCCTTGGTCCAATGCGGTAGCATAAACGAACGGCTTAATTGTAGAACCCGGCTGCCGCATCGCCTGCGTCGCACGGTTGAAGCTGGATATGCGCGAATCAAACCCGCCCTGCATCGCCATGATGCGGCCATTGTGCGGGTTCTGCACCAACATCGCGCCGCCGACTTCTGGAATAGTGCGCAAATTATAAGACGACCCGCCCGCCGGAGCGACAGCGATAATATCGCCGACTTTCAGCGCAGCGGGCGCGCCAAGCAATCGGCCTTCTTTCTTGTCGGCGAAGGCGATCGTGATGCTGTTGCCGCCACGTGCTGTGACTACGGCGATTTTCCAATCGCGGTAATCGGTGGAGATATTGGACGATGCCAATTGCGACGCCAAATCACCGTCGGACGCTTTCAGAGAATTAATCGGCCCCTTCCAACCCTTACCCGCGTGATAGCGCATCAGGCCATCGCGCAACGCCTGCGTCGTGTGGCCTTGCAGGCGGACATCGAGCGAAGAACGGACCCAGAGGCCGCCGCCATAAACGCTGAACGGACCATCTTCGGCATCCTCGCCGAATTCATCGATAAGTTTGCGCCGAACTTCCTCAAGGAAATAGCCGCCGACTTCTTTTTGTGGCAGTGCGCGCTGTTCAATCAGGCCTAAGGGTTGCGCCGAGGCAGTGGCACGCTCACTGGCGGTGATATAGCCGTTCTTCTCCATTTCACCCAACACCCAATTGCGGCGCTCCATGGCGCGACCAGCGTTCTTCTCCCGCCCGTAGACCTCCGGCGCTTTGGGCAAAATGGACAGGAAGGCCATTTCATGGATTTCCAGTTGGCCGACATCCTTACCGAAATAGGCTTGGCTGGCGGCCTGCACACCATAGGTCCGGCGGCCTAATGGAATCTCGTTGAGATACAGCGTCAGGATTTGCTCTTTGCTAAGCGCTCCCTCAATCCGATAGGCAAGAATGGCTTCTTTTGCTTTTCGCGAATAGCTGTATTCATTGTTCAGCAGCAGAATTTTCGCCAATTGTTGGGTAATGGTGGAGGCACCGCGCGAACGACCCTCGCTTACAAACACGTTGTCGAAAATGGCCTTTGCAATGCCGGGATAATCCAACCCGCCATGTTCGAAGAACGTCTTATCCTCCGCCGACAAATACGCGCCGACCAGATTTTTGGGCATGTCGCCATAGCGCAATTCCACGCGCCGTTCGCGGGCGTAGCTGTGTATCGGTTCGCCATAAGCATCGCGCACCATGGTGGGGAGCGGCGGCTCATATTTCGCCAGCGCCGCTGCGTCCGGCAAATTGCGCACGACCAGCAGCCAGAACAGGAACACAAAGGCCAGAAATGCGGCAAACGCCCATGTCGCCCATCGGAACCAGCGGCGACGCCACAGGCTGCGCCATTGGTTAAGCCAGCCGCCCGATTCGCGGCGCAGGCGGTAACTTTCTTCGGGTTGGGCGGTATCAGTCATCGCCCGCTTCTCTACCATTATCGGCGGGGGATGCCATATGGAAATTGCGCGACAGGCGGTTTCCTATACGGATTCAACCAGATAAAGGGTTTAGCGCATCGCCAACCGGCGGCTGAAATGCCCATCAATGGCGCGCGACAGCGTCGAGGCCACCTTCGATTGCCCCGCAGCAGAGGTCAGAAATTCGGCGTCGAACTCATTGGACAGGTAGCCGGTTTCGAACAAAACCGATGGCGTGTCGGGGGCCTTTAACACCACGAATGATGCGAATTTGTGGCTTTCCGATCGCATGGTGAGCGACCGTGTACCCTCAAAGACCAGCATTTTGGCGAAATCAGCGGACACGTTCATCGTCTCACGCTGCGTCAAGTCGATGAGGATGGAGGACACATCGCCCGTCGCCCCGCCCAGATTGACCCCATTGATGATGTCGGCCTTATTTTCTCGCGCCGCCAATCGGCGGGCCTCGCGGTCGCTGGCGACCTCAGATAAAGTATAGACCGTTGCTCCCCGCGCGGTGGCGTTGCCCGCACTGTCGGCGTGGATGGAAATGAACAGGTCCGCGCCCAATCGCCGTGCAATGCCATAGCGGTCTTGCAGCACGATGAAATGGTCATCCTCCCGCGTCAACGCCACACGCACGCGGCCCGTTGCAACCAACGCATCGCGGGTTTTGCGGGCAATGGACAGCGTGACTTGCTTCTCATGCGCGCCGCCATGCGGGCTAATCGCACCGGGGTCGTGCCCGCCATGTCCTGCGTCAATCACAATAAGCGGCAGTGTGACATCATTTGGCCCATAAATCTTGGGAAGGCCCTTCACCGATCGCGGCGCGGGCAAATCGACACTGACTGAATAGCGATCCTTCGGCGGTGCCTTTCGGAATAGATCCGGCGGGAACAGGTCGAGGCGCAGGCGCGACAACTGATCCCAAAAATCGGTGGCGGCAACGGGCGCAAAAAACAATTGCAACGACTTGCCATCCGAACCGAAACGCGCCTCCCGCACCGTCACGCTTTTCGTGAGGTCGAGGACAAGCCGCGCGGTGTCGGGGTTAAACTGCCCCTGCCGCATCAGGCCGACTTGCGTTTGAGCGGAACTTTTGCCCGCCTGCACGCCGACAATGTCTACCGCAATGCGACCAGGTTGCGTCAGGCCAAATACGCGGGCCGAGCTAACATAATCATCGAAACGGATAACCGCCCCGCGATCCATCGCCTCAACCGCGACGATGTTGCCAGCCAGCGCCGGACCACCGGGCAGGATCGACAGCAGAAAGAGCAAGAAAAACCCCATAGGCCCTTTATGGCGGCGATGCCCCCAAAAGGTCCACATTTTTCTGCGTTCGTTGATACCCATGCCCATTACGCGCCAACCCAATCTATGCCCAAAGGATAGATGGTCAGATAAGGCAGCATTGGTAAATTGAGGTATCCGGCCTTGCTTAATGCCGCGTTAGCCATGAAAAACTGAACTCGTGCCCAGCCGCCGCCAAATGCCGTGTTGCAGTTATATGGCGGCGGTGCTAGCTAGGGTCACCATCCTATTGGACTTTCACTTGTTTGAGAGCGCCATGATGGCCCGTTTCGAATAGACGCCCGTATTATCGGTCGCTGTTCGAGTTCTACAGGTTGACGCTGAATGTGGCATAATAATCCCGCGAGAGATGCTTTGGTCCCCCTAGGGCCCATCGACCTTGCGAATGGATATCACCGCCTGACCCCTGAAGGTCGGCGGCGCGGCGCACAATTCGCCCGCTATGTTCGTTTAGCAGACACATTTTCAACAAAAACCCGTCCGACCGTGCCCGCGTTATCGCTTGGGCACGATGTCGGCATCAACCAAAACAACCGGCCACCCGGCGCATCACTGCGCGGGTCACCGGTTTGGAGTGCATTACATGACCATGCGTATGTTAATCGACGCACGGCACCGGGAAGAAACCCGCGTAGCCGTCGTCAAAGGAAACCAGATCGAGGAGTTTGATTTCGAGTCCGCTGAGCATAAACAGCTCAAAGGCAATATTTATCTGGCAAAAGTAACCCGCGTCGAACCGTCGCTACAGGCAGCGTTCGTCGATTACGGCGGCAACCGCCACGGGTTCCTCGCGTTCAGCGAAATCCACCCCGATTATTATCAAATCCCCAAGGCCGACCGCGACCGTCTTCTGGCCGAAGAAGCCGAAGCCGCCGCCGAGGAAGCCGCCGCGCGCGAAATAGAAGAGGATGAGGATGACTCGCCCGCCGACATCATGCGGTCCGACGCCGCCGATGAGGAACAAAGCGACTTTATCGAGGTCGATACCGACACCTCAATCGACACCATCGACGTTTCCGAAGGCGAAATGCCCGACGACGATGGCTATAATAACGATGCCCAAAACGGTTACGACAACGGCGACGATTCTGGCGACGGGGGCTACAGCCAAAGCGACAGCGACGAAGCCAATGGCGAGCAGTCCGATGGCGACAATGGCGACCGCTCTGACCGAGGCCGTGGTCGCGGTCGTGGTCGCAATGGTTCAGGGGGCGGGC
>JBGSSR010000205.1:0-2416 GCA_041736905.1 Sphingomonadaceae bacterium
TGGGCTTTATTGCGCGGGCGGGGCGACGCATCCTGGCGCGGGCGTGCCGATGGCCGCCTTATCGGGCAGGCTGGCGAGCGAGGCCGTGCTATCCGACCAACATTTGACACGGCGGTCCCCGCGCAAGGATACCGTTGGTGGTACATCGACGCGCTCAGCGATGACGGACGCTACGGCCTGACCATTATCGGTTTTATCGGCAGTGTGTTTTCGCCCTATTATAAGAAATCGGGCCGCGATATTCCGGTGGACCACAGCTGCCTCAACATCGCGCTTTATGGCAAAGGCGCGCGATGGGTGATGACGGAGCGCGGGGTTGAGGGGACTACACAAGAGCGCGACACCCTGCAAATTGGACCGAGCGCGATGCGGTGGCAGAACGACCGGCTGATTATCGACATAGAGGAACGCGACATCCGCCTTGGCATTCCATGGCGGCGGCGGGTGAAGGGGCAGATTATCCTGACCCCCGAAATGTTGAACAATCGCAGTTTCAAGCTGGA
Organism: Sphingomonadaceae bacterium; assembly: GCA_041736905.1. Classification (GTDB taxonomy): domain Bacteria; phylum Pseudomonadota; class Alphaproteobacteria; order Sphingomonadales; family Sphingomonadaceae; genus JBGSSR01. The sequence continues at coordinate 504 of JBGSSR010000205.1, forward strand.
CGCCGAGGGCCGCCATTGCTGGCACGCCATCGCCCCGCGTGCGCGCATTGAGGTTAAGATGGACGCGCCCGATGTGCAATGGAGCGGTAGCGGTTACCTAGACAGTAACAGCGGCAGTGAGCCGATTGAGAATGGCTTTCAAAGCTGGCACTGGTCCCGCGCGCATTTGGGCCATGGCAGGGGCGCGCAAGTGGCGGTGATTTATGAGGGCAAACGCCGCGATGGCAGCCATTTCGGCAGCGCGCTGCGGTTCGACAACCACGGCACCCCGCGTGAAGAGGAGTTGCCCTTGGTTGCCCCCCTGCCGCGCACGTGGTGGGCGATGGAGCGGCAAACGCGGGCGGATAAGGGATTGGCATCGGTGATAAAGACGTGGGAGGATTCGCCGTTCTACGCGCGTTCAACGGTCGCCTCGCGCCTGTTCGGGGAGCCGGTGGTGGCGATACAGGAAAGCATATCGCTCGACCGATTGGTCAATCCGGTGGTGCAATTTATGTTGCCGTATAAAATGCCCAGAGAAACAAAAGGCTGAGAGGCCAAAGGCTGAAACTTAATCTCCGCCGTCCCTTTTCGCCTTATCCTTCGCAATCTCTTTGTTGATGGAATACAGCTGCCAAAAACCAAAGCCGAGCGCGACCACGCCGACGAAGATGATTTCAATCCAGCCCATGCTGTCCATGCTGTCGGCTCCCATTGTTGTCTCCTATTGCTTGGCCATAAAGTCGGTCACAATCTGCGCAGCGCCCGTCGGGTCTTCTTCGTGCGCGAGATGGCCTAGGCCCTGCATTTCGCGCACTTCGCATCCCGATATGCGCGCCGCCGCGTCCAAAACCGCCTCTTTCTTTATCGCCGCATCATTGGTCGCGTGGACTAGCAATACTGGCGATTGCACGTCAACCAACCGGTCGCGCAACGGTTCCAAACGCCAATTGGCCATCATGCGAATCGCGCCGTCGCAATGACCTGATGTGCCGAACAACCGAGTGTAATACAGCCCGCCCGCCGCGTCGATATGCGACCCCGTGGCGCGTTTCAGGAACTTGACTGCTTCGCCGGGCGAGCGCGCCATGCGGCTGAAAATGATCGAGATAAACGGGTTGGTGAACAGCATTTTGGCCAATTGCGGGAACAGGCGGGAGGCCAAGCCGGGGAAGGGCATCAGCGCGGGCGTGAAGCCGACCAAGGGTATATGCCATTTCTGGTCGAGGATCATCTGCGCGCCGATAGCTGCACCCGCGCTGTGCCCGACGATGAGGGAGGGGGTGATATTGAGCGCGCTTAGTAACGCAGCCAATGACCCTGCCATGCCGTCCAGCGTAACCTTGCGGTTGTTGTTCGGGCGCGTGAAGCCGTGGCCCGGCAAGTCCAACGCAATGACGCGATACTGCTCTGCCAGCAACGGTATTACCCCGCGCCAGCTATGCGTCGCCGCGCCGGTGCCGTGGAGCAGCAAGCAGACGGGGGCGCTTGCATCCCCCATCTCCTGCACATGCCAGTTATAGCCATCGGCGGCGACAAAGCGGCTGGCCTTATGATGCGGCCAATCCGCGCCGTCGCTGCTCCAATCGAGGTAACGGTTGCTCATGTCCCAGCCCTCATGTTTCTGTCAGACTTTCGATTGCGGCCACCATCGCGGCGCTGCGTGCCTGGGGTAGGGGCAGGTACCGCCCGCCCAATGCCTCGGCCAATGCAGCGGCTTCTTCGCGCGGACGGGGCGATATGTCGATGACGATGGTGTGATAGCCCATGATGCGAATTTGACTCGCCGCCTGATGCGCCTCATCCGTTGCAGTGGCGCGGTTGGCGGAGCCGTCCATCGCGACGTTCGCTTTGCCATCGGTCAGGATGGCCAAAGTCGGCGTCTGCCCGCCGCGCGATGCGGCATCGGCCATAGCCTGCGCCGCGATAAGGCC
>JBGSSR010000163.1:0-8227 GCA_041736905.1 Sphingomonadaceae bacterium
CCGGGGCCATAGCCACCGCTGCCATCACCGCGTCCACGCCGACCATCGCGAGGCCGACGATCCGGCTGTCCATCACCGTCGCGGTCACGATAGCCACGGCCATCGCGATCCCGGTCCCGGTCTCGCCCACGCCGATCCTCCCGCACATCGCCCAAATTGCCGCGATAGTGTTGACGTCCATAGTTATAGCGTTGCTGACCCCAATAATGGCGATGATGATCGTCCATATGGTACCGGCTGCCTCCGCGATCGAATATGTAAATACCGAATCCGGGATAGTAATAGTCATTATACCAACCACCGGAATAGCCAATGTTATTATAGCCATAGCCATAATCACAATTATAATAACTGTCCCACGCATCATAGGGGTCGCAATACGAGCTATCGGTATATCCGTTATAGCCGTAGTCGTCATACCCATAGCCCATGCCCATGGTGCACCCGCCCAGCGCGCCGGCCATTGCCGCAATGCTGACGGCCTTCATGGGAAGGATTCGCTTCCAATTCATGCCCATAATCTTCGTCCTTCAAAATTGCGTTGCGGCGGGCCGATTGAGGCCGTTCTGTGGCGCAGGTTCCTCTTGCTATATCCGAGTCCGGCATAGCTTAATGTCGGATATGCAAGCTATCAGTTGAATTGTGGCTGAACGAAACAGAATGTCGCAAACTTGCGTCAACTCGCCCCATTTTGATACGGAAAAACGCGCCAATTGGGGCGAAATCATGGCCAATATTTCAGTTGCATTTTGCAATGTAATTCGCTTTACTGCACGAAATAGGAGAATTGTCATGGCCACACTCGCCAATTTGGAATCCGCCAACCCGCATTGGGTGAAGCGTGCAGAGTTCGACGATTTGGCCCATATCCCCGGCGAGCAAGGCCCGCCGGTGCTTGGTAATACGCTCAAATTGCTGGCCGATCCCGATGCCTTCACTATGAACCTGTATCAAAAACATGGCCGCGTGTTCCGCAACCGTGCCTTTGGCGGCGTAGTTGTGTCGATGTTGGGGCCGGATGCGAACGAAATGCTATTGTTCGATCGCGGCAAAAATTTTTCCAGTGAGCAGGGATGGGGGCCAATCCTCAACCTGCTATTCCCGCGCGGCCTGATGCTGATGGATTTTGATGAGCATCGCGCCGACCGCAAAACATTGGGCGTCGCCTTCAAGCCCGAACCGATGCGCGGCTATGCGGAGGGGATTCAGCGGGTGATTGGCGATCAGCTGCCTCGGTGGCAGGGCGATATGTTATTCTACCCCGCCATCAAACAACTCACATTGGACATCGCCGCCGAATGCTTCCTTGGCATCCCCTTGGGACCAGAGGCGGACCGGTTGAACAAGGCCTTCGTCGATTCGGTCGCGGCCAGCATCGGCATTGTCCGCCGCCCGCTCCCCTTCACCGCGATGAAGCGCGGGGTCGATGGCCGCCAAGCCATCATTGACTATCTGCGCCCGCAGATTGAGGAGCGCCGTCGCAACCCCAACCGCACGGATATGTTCAGCCAGTTCTGCCGCGCGACCCAAGACGATGGCAGCTTCCTGTCCGATGATTCGATCCTGGATCACATGAACTTCCTGCTGATGGCGGCGCATGACACCATTACGTCATCGGTGACCAGCTTCGTCTATTATCTGTCCAAGAACCCCGAGTGGCAGGAGCGTTTGCGTGAGGAGGCATTGTCCATCGCCCCCGCAGGTTCCGCGCTGTCGATGGAGCAGCTCGACCAATTCACCCTCACCGAAATGGCGTTTAAGGAGGCGCTGCGCATGATGCCGCCGGTGCCAGCGATGCCGCGCCGGTCGGTGCGCGAATTTGAGTTCGGCGGATACCGCATCCCGGCAGGCACGAACCTGTCCATTAACACCAGCTTCGTTCACCGCATGCCCGACATCTGGCCGGAGCCGGAGCGGTTCGACCCGATGCGCTTTACGGCAGAGGCGGTGCGTGGGCGGCACAAATACGCCTGGGTCCCGTTTGGCGGCGGCGCGCATATGTGTTTGGGCCTGCACTTTGCCTATATGCAAATGAAGATTTTCACCCACCAATTGCTCACCACGAAGCGAGTGGAGATAGCGGAGGACTATGCGCCGAAGTGGCAGGCATGGCCGATACCAAAGCCGGTGGATGGGTTACGGGTGACGTTGAAGGCGCTTTAGCCCTCCTCATCCTCCCGCCGTTTGCGCCAGTAAATGGTTGGCGCGCCAATGGGTTCTGGTGGATAATTTAATATCGACATGACGGCGCCAAGTGCGCCCAAAGAGATATTAAACAGTCCGGCTGACAGACTAGGCAACATCAATACGCCGCCTATAAGACCGACGGCAAAGAAAAGCCGGCGATAGGCCCGCCACCAGCCAGCCGTGCGCTCTCGCGGGGCGTGGGCATAGTCCTCCAACGCCGCTGCCGCCGCCCCAAAATGGTCGCTGCTGACATGGATCGTATAGCCGCCAAGCGCGACCGTATTTCGCCACATTGTTATTTGGTGATAGCTATCAACGACGGCGGGAATCCCCTCTTGCTCCAATATCGACAGCGCAATGGCGGTTTCAACCTGATTGAGGAATGCGATGACGGGGACGAGGCTGGGCTGCATGGCCGAACCTTGACCGATTGGCCGCAAAAGGCCAACAAAAAACCGCCGCCTCCCATGTGGAAAGCGGCGGCTTTTTTATACGCAACGTAAGCGTTTAAGCGACGAACGTGCTCAACATTGCCAGCGCCTGTTCGCCCGCCTGCATCGCTATCGCGCCGTCATAGACCATCTTCACGGCCACATAGAGGATGACGATCAGGCCAATCCACGCAATCCAGCGGAAACGCTCGATATACTTGGCAATCACGTTCGCCGCGATGCCCATCAGGATGACCGACAGGATCAGGCCGACGATCAGGATACCGGGATGCTCCCGCGCCGCACCAGCGACGGCCAGAACGTTATCCAGGCTCATCGACACGTCGGCGACGGCCACACCCCATGCGGCTGCGGCGAAGCTTTTCGGTGCCTTGATGCCCGAATCTTCATCGCCCGCAATTTCTGGCGAGCCGGGCGAATCGGTGCCGTGGTCGGCGCGGATATCGCGGTACATGCGCCACGCAACGAACAGCAGCAGCAAGCCACCCGCGACAATCAGCCATCCGCCCTGCGCCAACAGGAAGCTGATGCCCAACGCGAAGACAATGCGCAAAACCAACGCGGCGATGATGCCGATGGCGATCACCTTGCGCCGTTGCTCGGGCGGCAAACCAGCAGCCAGCGCGCCGACGACAATCGCATTGTCACCGGCCAGCACGATGTCGATCATCAAAATCTGCAAAAACGCCGACATCGCGGCGGGGCTGCCGATGTTGCTGAAATCGGTGACAATATGCCCCCAAATGTCGCTCAGCGACCCCATCTCGGGCGCCGCAGCGGCGGCCATCATTAAAATATCCATGAAAATCCCTTACAATTTCTATTTTCTTTGGCCGTTAGCCATTTTGTTCATTGGGTGCAATGCGCCGCCCATCGTTCAGTTCCCATTCGGCGCGTGTCGGCGGTTCCCACATGCTCTCCATAAAGTCGAACATGCCGCGATCAACCTCCATGACATAGGTTTCGCCCTGTGTTGCATTGCGGTGCTGCACCTGCTGCCACCGTGTTTCACGTGAAACATCAACAAAATGCACCGCCGCCGACAAACCCGCCTCCGCCGCCAAATCGCGGAATTTCTGCCGATGCTCTTGCTTGGTAAAGCCCAAATCGAGCACCACGGGAACGCCCCGCGCCACCGATTGCTGCGCCATGGTCCAAATCATCGCCTCGCAACGATTGACCCGCTCCATCATCCAGGCAAATTCGATCGGCTTCGGCACATCCGGCCCGAACAGCGGCATCATCCATTCATCGATGGAAAAGCGAAGCCCGCCCATCTCATCCGCCAGCTTTCGGGCGTAGGTGGTTTTCCCCGCACCCGTGCTGCCGACAATTAGAATGATGTCCGCCGCCATCTATGCCCGCCGTTCCAGCCAAAGCAACCGCGCCAGCATGGGGAGCAACGCAACACTCGCCGTGGCAAACACCGCTATGCCCCATGGTAGCAGCCTCATCCCCACCGCCCGCGCGCGCGGCGCGATGAGGTAAGAGGCAATGCTGACCGCCAGCAACAGGTCAAACCAGACCTGATTGCCCGCCCAATTGGCGACATGATTGTCCCAAAACTGAATCAATCCTTCAGTGAACACGACGTAAAGCGTCACCCCGGTAAAGGCGGCGCCCAACGCGGCGGGTAGCATCCAGCCGAGCCGGTTCACATCCCGCGCTAACGCCACCCACAGGATAAACACCACGGCGGCGGCATAGGCAATCGGCGGCAAGATGGTCAGCATGACTGCGCCCTATTGATTCATCGAATCGAAGAAGTCTTCGTTGGTTTTCGAATCCTTCATCTTGTCGAGCAGGAACTCCATCGCGTCGATGGTGCCCATTTGCATGAGGATACGGCGAAGCACCCACATTTTCTTGAGCTTGTTTTCCTCGACCAGCAATTCTTCCTTCCGCGTGCCGGATTTGCCGACGTCGAGCGCAGGGAAAATCCGCTTGTCCGCGACTTTGCGGTCGAGGACGATTTCGGAGTTGCCGGTGCCTTTGAATTCTTCAAAGATCACTTCGTCCATCCGGCTGCCGGTGTCGATGAGCGCAGTGGCGATGATGGAGAGCGAACCACCCTCCTCAATATTCCGCGCCGCGCCGAAGAAGCGTTTGGGGCGTTGAAGAGCGTTGGCATCGACACCGCCGGTCAGCACCTTGCCCGATGACGGGACAACAGTGTTATACGCGCGGCCCAGACGCGTGATGGAATCGAGCAAAATCACCACGTCGCGCTTATGCTCGACCAGGCGTTTGGCCTTCTCTATCACCATTTCGGCGACCTGCACATGGCGGGTCGCGGGTTCGTCGAAGGTGGAGGAGACAACCTCACCCTTCACCGACCGCTGCATATCGGTGACTTCCTCTGGCCGCTCATCGATCAGCAGGACGATCAGGAACACCTCAGGGTGGTTATCGGTAATCGCCTTGGCAATATTTTGCAGCAGCACGGTCTTACCCGTGCGCGGCGGCGCGACGATCAGGGCGCGTTGGCCCTTACCCTGCGGGCTGATGATGTCGATGACGCGGGCCGATTTGTCCTTCACCGTGGGGTCAAGGTTGTCGAGCGTCAATTTCTCATCGGGATAGAGCGGGGTAAGGTTGTCGAAGTTGACGCGGTGGCGGACCACATCGGGATCGTCAAAGTTGACTTTCGCCACGCTCATCAACGCGAAATAGCGTTCGCCATCGCGCGGTTCGCGGACTTGACCCTCAACCGTATCACCTGTGCGCAGGCCGAATTGGCGGACCATATTGGGACTGACATAAATGTCATCCGGCCCGGCGAGATAGTTTGCCTCGGGCGAGCGCAGAAAGCCAAAGCCGTCGGAGAGCACCTCAATGGTGCCCTCACCGACGATTTCTTCGCCATCCTCGGCCATTTCTTTCAGGATCGCGAACATCAAATCCTGTTTGCGCAGGGTGGAGGCGTTTTCGATGTCCAAATCCTCGGCCATCGCCACCAGCTCAGCCGGTGTTTTCTGTTTTAATTCTTTTAAGTGCATGAAATATTCCGTTTAGGACATTTTGGGAAAACAGACCGGCTATGATTATGGAGCGGCAAGATGCGGCTAAAATAGCGGCGGGGCGGCGTTTCAAACGCAACTTTCCCCTCATCCGGACGGATGCTGTATAGCTCAGATAGGCTCAGTTGTCTTGACTGTCAACGGACGGTAGAAGTGCAAATGCAATCGGCCCATCAGTCCAAAACGGTCAGAGATGCAGAATAATAACGCAAAATATATGGTTTTTCATGCGGTTTGCCCATCGGAAATGCGTTACCGAAAAAAGCTACATAGCAGTCAAACCCGTTGATTTCGTCGCTAGCCCAACAATGAACGACGACACCATATTCAGGCCCGCCATCCTCAACACTAAGACCGTCATAACGCACTTTTGTGCCCGGTAGCAAATGGGTGCCTAAGGTATCATTCAAAACGGCTTCACAATCACCAAAATGACGGCAAGGATGGCGACAATCGCGGGCACTTCATTGACCAAACGCAATGTTTTACCGGCCATCGTGCGCTCACCCCGCGCCAGTTTCTTCGAAAAGCCGACCATCCAGCCGTGATAACCGGTGAGCAGGACCACCAGTAGCAATTTGGCGTGGAACCAGCCATTGCCGCCGCCGCCGCTAAACACGCCAATTTGCCCCGCAAGCGTTAGGCCCATAATCCACACCACAATCAACGACGGGGTGAGGATAATCCGGCGCAACGCCTGAATCCGCGTGGTGTAGAGCGCATCCTCCGCACTGCCCAAGGCCGCCTCTTGCTGATACACCATCATCCGCGGCAACATGAACAGGCCCGCCATCCAGAAGATAACGAAAATCACGTGCGCGGCCTTAAACCATGGGTAAAGTTCCATCATCGTCATCATCCTTTCGGTGCGCGGCGCAACTTGCCTGCCGTCATGCCCTCAATTGCGCCAGCAGTGCCTCAACATGCGCGATCGGCGTATCCTGTTGAATGCCATGGCCCAGATTAAACACATGGGGACGATCATCAAACGCGCCGCGCACACGGTCTACTGCGCGCGCCAAAACATCGCCGCCGGCTATCAATGCCAGCGGGTCGAGATTGCCCTGCACCGGAATCGATGCCGGCAGTTCGCGCGCCGCCCATTCGGGGTCCACGGTTTCGTCGATCGCAATCGCATTGCACCCGACACCCTCAACATAGGCAAGAAGTTTGCCGCCCGCACCCTTGGGGAAGCCGATGATCGGCGTATTCGGATGCCGCGCCTTTAGCGCCTTTACGATGGCCGCATTGGGGGCAATGACCCACTGCTCAAATTCCTGCGGCGACAAAGACCCCGCCCAGCTGTCGAACAATTGCACCGCCTCAACACCGGCCTCAATCTGCCCCGCCAGATAATCGACGGTAATCGCAATGATGGCATCAATCAGCACCTGAAAATCCGCCGGATTGGCATAAGCGAACCGCCGCGTTTCATGCTGATCGCGCGACCCTTGGCCATTCACCATATAGGTCGCAATCGTCCACGGGCTACCCACGAAGCCCAAAAACGTCACCTCACTCGGCAGAGCGGCGGCGACTTTGCGCACCGTGTCGTAAATCGCGGTCAGCCGGTCGGGCTGCGCCGTGAACTTAGCCAATTGGCCAACACCCGTTTCCGCCAAACGCGGGGCAAGGCGCGGGCCTTCGCCAGTCTCAAACCACAAATCCTGCCCCATCGCATAAGGAATAACCAGAATGTCGGAAAACAATATCGACCCGTCAAAGCCAAAGCGGCGAATGGGTTGCAACGTCACCTCGGCGGCGGCATCGCTGTCATAGACCAATTCCAAAAACCCGCCCTTTTCGGCGCGTAATGCCCGATATTCGGGCAAATACCGCCCCGCTTGCCGCATTAGCCATACCGGCGGTTTGGCTTGCTTCTCCCCGCGCAAGGTGGCGAGCAATGGTTTGTGAGGCGTCGTTTGTGTCATGATTGTCCTGTCCTACCCTTGTCGTGCCACCCTTCCCATCCCCTCATATCAAATCAATATATTTTTATAAAAAAGATGATGACAGTAGTAGGCCAGTGGATAAGCGGGGGAATAGCAGTTTGCGCGCATTTGCCAACAGCTTGACTCATGGGCGCGTGCGACTCTGACAATGAGTCGATTCCATCGTCCCCATTATCCACACCCTGTTGAGGAAAATCGAACGCGTGGTATTGGCTGTGGACGAATCAGGAGACTGTGGGGATGAAATGGGGGTTGGAACTTATCCCCAAACTGTTCCCTTGATTTATCCCCGATTCGTCCACAAAGCTGTCACTCATGCGGCTGAACATTCATCTGGTATCCGATAGCACCGGCGAAACGTTGGAAAATATCGCCAAGGCTGCGCTCGCGCAATTCGATGATGTCGAAAAGGCGAAGCATTTCTGGCCGATGGTCCGCAATGAGGAGCATTTGACGCGCATCATCACCGATGTCGCGGCGAATCCGGGGCTGGTGCTGTTCACCATTTCCAATCCTAAGCTGCGCGAGTTGTTGGAGCGGCGGTGCGCGACGTTGGGCCTGCCCGCCGTTGCGGTGCTTGACCCGACAGTGGCCGCGCTGTCCAGCCTGCTCGGCC
>JBGSSR010000166.1:0-21380 GCA_041736905.1 Sphingomonadaceae bacterium
GGTGCCGAATTGGTGGCCGCAAGCGAAGGCCGCCTAACCCTCCACCACGCCCCGTTTTCGGCGATGGAAAGCCACCTCGCCGCCGCCGGAGTCACCGCCGTGAATGGCGTGACATTGGACATTGGCGTGTCCTCCATGCAACTCGACCGCGCCGAACGCGGGTTCTCGTTTCAGGGCGACGGGCCGCTGGATATGCGCATGAGCCAAGAGGGTGAGAGCGCCGCCGACTTCGTCAACGAAGCGGACGAGAGCGCGATTGCCGACGTGCTGTACCAATATGGCGAAGAACGCCAAAGCCGCCGTGTTGCCCGCGCCATTGTCGCCGGACGCCCGTTCACCCGCACCGGCGAATTGGCCAGCGTCATTCGCCGCGTCCTTGGCTGGCACCCCGGAATGCCGAAAGACCCCGCAACGCGCAGTTTTCAGGCCATCCGCATCCATATCAACCGCGAACTGGATGAACTGAAAGACGCGCTGAACGCCGCCGAACGCCTGCTGCGCCCTGGTGGCCGGTTGGTGATTGTGAGTTTTCACAGTTTGGAGGACCGCATTGTGAAGCAATTCATGCGCGATCGGTCCGGCGGTGGGAAGGCGACATCACGCCACGTGCCGATTGTCGCCGCAAACACGCCGGTGCCGACCTTTGAAAAACCCGCAAAGGCCGTCCGCGCTGGCGATGCCGAATGCAGCGTCAACCCGCGCGCGCGCTCCGCCGTTCTGCGCGCCGCCGTTCGCACCGACGCGGCATGGGACAAGGGGATGGCGGCATGATGGCTTTCAAACGCCTGAGCAAAATGGGATGGCCGATGGTGATTGGCCTGTGCCTGCTGTGCATCCACATGCTGGGCCTTTATGTGGCGCCGCTGCGCACTGAATTGCGAGAGACGGAGCGCGAAATCCGCGACCGCAAATCGCAAATCGCGTATTTGGAGGCGGAAATCAGCGCGCGGGCCTCGCTCGATCGGCTGAACCTCTACAATGAATTGCTCTATGGCTACGCCGCGCCGCGGCCCGATCAATATCTGAATGGGGAGCAGGCATTGGCCAGCCTTGGCACAGGTGCGCCGCAATCGCGTGCTGTGATGGCCTCTGTAGCAGAAGGCACGGAGGACATCGCACCCGCAGGAGCCATTGGCGATGTGGACGAAAGCCTGCCCGAACTATCCATGCCCGTCCCCACCAAAAATGGCGCGCCTGCTGGCGCACGCGAGCAAGCGGAACTCCGCCGCACTGAACGTATGGCCGCCATCGACCGGCAATTGCTAGCCGAAGAAGCGCTCGACACGATAACGGTTGAGGAAGCGCCCGAAGGAGACGCCGAATGAGGCAAGTGATGCAGGCCCCGCAATCCATGCGCCATAACGAACGCTCGCACCGCGTCGCGGCGGTGGCGCATCGGCGGTTGCTTATGGTCGCGGGCCTGTTTCTCTTCGCCGTCGTCGTTATCATTGGCCGTTTGGCAAGCTTTGCCATCTTGGGCGAGGCGCAGGCGTTTCAGGGGTCGGCGGCGGAATATATCCCCGAACGCGCCGACATTGTGGACCGCAATGGCGTCCCTTTGGCGCGCACCATCCCCGCCTATTCGGTGTGGATTCGCCCCGACAAGATTATCGGCGATCCTGTCCAACTCGCCAAGGATATGCACGCCATTTTCCCTGAACTGAGCGAGCGCGAGATCTATGCCAAGCTGACCGCGAAAAAGGGCAGCTATCTTATGCGCCGCATTTTGCCGGAGGAAGCAAAGCGGCTGCATTATCTGGGCGAACCCGGCATTGAATATCCGCAGGAGCCGGAACGCCTCTATCCAGAGGGCCGCATGGCCGCCCACGTCCTTGGCTTTTCCGCACAGGACGGCGAAGGGCAAATGGGCATGGAAAAGTTGCTGAATTCGCGCCTGAAAGACCCCGACCAACGCTCAATCCCCGTCGCCCTGTCGCTCGACGCGCGAGTGCAGGCGGCGTTGGAATTTGAATTGCAAAAGGGCATGGACCTGACCGCAGCCAAAGGCGCGACGGGGGTTATCCTTGACGTGCAAACCGGCGAAGTCATGGCGATGGCGACCTTGCCCGCGTTCAATCCGAACAAGGTGACCGCCGCCGACATTGCCATCCAATCGAACGGCGTGACCAATAGCGTATATGAATTGGGTTCAACCTTCAAACCCATCACAGTCGCCGCCGCATTGGATGCAGGGACAGTGCGCAATCTGGCCTTGCGTTATGACGCGACAGGGCCGTTGTTGGTCGATGGCCACAAAATCCGCGACCTGCACTCATCGGGCCGGTGGCTCAACGTGCCGGAGACTTTGGTGCATAGCTCCAACGTCGTCACTGCGCGGATTGCCGACAATTTGGGCAAGGAAAAACTGCAAGCCACCATGCGCGCGCTGGACTTTGATAAGCGCCCTGCGATTGAACTGGCCGAACGCGGCATGGTGTTGTGGCCGAAACATTGGGGCCGCGTGACCAACATGACCGTCGGCTTCGGCCATGGCATCGCGGTCACGCCGCTGCATCTGGCCAGCGCCTATTCCGTGATGGTCAATGGCGGCATCTATCGCCCCGCCACCATGTTCAAGGTGAAGCCGGGGGCCGAGGCAAAGGGTCGCCGCGTCTTCACCGCCTCCACCAGCGCGCGGATGCGGCAATTGCTGCGCATGATTGTTGTGGATGGCACGGGGAAAAAGGCGGATGCCCCGGGTTTCCGTGTGGGAGGGAAAACGGGGTCTGCTGAGAAACCAAGCAACGGCGGGTATAGCCGCAACAGCATCGTTTCCACCTTTGCCGCCGCATTTCCCATGGATAACCCGCGCTTTGTCGTGCTCGTCATGCTCGACGAACCAAAGGGAACGGAGGCGTCCAGCTTCCAACGCACCGCTGGCTATACCAGCGCGCCGGTTATCGGACGGCTTGTCCCGCGCATTGGCCCGATGCTAGGCGTGTATCCCGATGCGAAACGCGACGTTGACGTCTCCGAATTGACGCCTTTGTTGTGGTCGCCAAAGGGAGGAAATTGATGCGGGTTGCGGATTTGGAGGCCAAGGTTACCGGCGTGTTGGGTGACGCGATCGTCACCGGCTTTGCCATCGACAATCGCAAAGTCGCGCCCGGCACCATTTTCGGCGCGTTTCAGGGCAGCCTGTTCAATGGAGAGGACTTCATCGCTGGAGCCATCGAGGCAGGGGCCGCCGCGATTGTTGCGCGCCCCGGTTTGACGGTCGAAGGCGCGGCGTATTTGCCCGCCGACAACCCGCGCCAATATTTCGCGCAACTGGCGGCGAAGTTTTTCGCGCCCTTTCCGCGTACGGTCGCGGCGGTAACGGGGACCAATGGCAAGACATCATGCGTCGAACTTACCCGCCAATTGTGGCGCATGGCGGGGGAGAAGGCGGCGTCGATTGGCACCTTGGGCGTGACGACCAGCGATGAGCAAGTCTCCACCGGCCTCACCACGCCCGATGTGGCAACGTTCCTGTCGAACGTCAGTGGGCTGGCGCGCGAGGGGATTACGCATCTGGCGTTTGAGGCGTCCAGCCACGGGTTGGACCAATATCGCAGCGAAGGCGTGCCGGTGTCTTTGGCTGCGTTCACCAATTTGAGCCGCGATCATTTGGATTACCATGGCGATATGGAAAGCTATTTCGCCGCGAAATTGCGCCTTTTCGATGAGGTGCTCGCGCCCAATGGCACAGCGGTTATGTGGGCAGACGATGGAGAGCATAGCGCGCGCATGATTGCCCATGCGCAAAAACGCGGCGTCAAAATCATTACGGTGGGTGAGAATGGTGTGACCTTCACGCTGAAAAGCCGCACACCAACACAACTCGGTCAAGTCCTTATGGTGGAAGCGGACGGCGTCACGCACCGCATCAACTTACCGCTGATTGGCGCGTATCAAGCGGCCAATGCTTTGGTTTCGGCGGCGCTGGTCCATGCTAGCGGGCAGGCGGCGGCGGCTGTGTTCGCCAACCTGTCGCGTGTGCAACCCGTGCGCGGACGGTTAGAGCGGGCGGCGATTTCCAAATCCGGCGCGCCGATTTACGTCGATTATGCGCATACCCCTGATGCGCTGGTTGCAGCATGTGAGGCCTTGCGCCCGCACACCAAGGGACGGCTTATCTGTGTGTTCGGCGCAGGCGGGGACCGTGACACGGGCAAGCGCCCCGAAATGGGCAAGGTGGCCGAGGCTCATGCCGACATCGCCATCGTCACCGACGATAACCCACGTAGCGAAGATCCTGCCGCCATCCGCGCCGATGTGCTGGCGGGAATGCAAAACGGCGTCGAAGTCACCGACCGCCGCGCCGCAATAGCCCATGCCATCGGTTTGGCAGAGGCGAACGACATCATCCTGATCGCGGGCAAAGGCCATGAGCAGGGGCAAATTATCGGCGACCGCGTGTTGCCATTCGACGACGTCACCGTGGCGCGGGAGTGTGCAGCATGAGCGAGATGCAGGTGCTAACGCGCCCCCTTTGGACCAGCGGCGAAGTGGCATTGGCCACCGGCGGTAAGGCTTCGGATAACTTCAGCGTAGCGGGCGTGGCCTATGATTCGCGCGAGGTTGGCCCCGGCGACTTATTCGTCGCGTTAAAGGGCGAGCAATCCGACGGGCACAAATTTGTCGAGCAAGCCTTCACTAAAGGGGCCGCCGGTGTGTTGGTCAGCGAACCCGTCGATGGCCCGCACATATTGGTGGAGGACACCACCGCCGCGCTCTACGCCCTTGCCGCCGAAAGCCGCGCGCGCATGGGCGGCATTGTCATCGGCGTGACGGGAAGCGCGGGCAAAACGGGGACCAAAGAGGCGCTGTTCGCCGCGCTGAACCGGTGTTCGCTGGGCTATGCGCATCGCAGTTTGAAAAGCTATAACAACCATGTCGGCGTGCCGTTAAGCCTGACCCGCATGGCGGAGGATACCCAATATGGTGTCCTTGAAATGGGCATGAACCACACGGGAGAGTTGTCGGAACTGACCCGCCTCGTCCGCCCGCACATTGTCATCATCACCACCATTGCCCCCGCGCATGCTGGCTTTTTCAACTCGGTTGAGGACATAGCCGATGCGAAGGGGGAAATTTGCGAAGGGCTGGAGCCCGGCGGCGTTGCCATATTGCCGTTCGACAGTCCGCATTATGCCCGCCTGCGCGCAAAGGCGGAGAAGCATACCGATCAAATCATCACCTTCGGCCTGAACGAAGGCGCGGATGTCCGTGCGCTGGATCATATCCGCGCGCCGAATGGTGGTTCCTTGGTGACCGCGCAGGTGGGCGACCGGAAATTGGTATATACGCTCGCAGAAACCGGCCTGCATTGGGTCAGCAATTCCTTGGCCGTCCTCGCCGCGACCTATGCCGCGCATGGCGACCTTGCCTCGGCGGGCCTCGCTCTTGCGGAATTGGAGGGCATGGCGGGTCGCGGTAAACGCCACCGCATTGCCACCCCCGATGGCGGCACCGCGCTGCTCATTGACGAAAGTTACAACGCCAATCCGGCCAGCATGGCGGCGACCATCGGCGAATTGGGTCAGGAAAAGGCGAGCCGCCGCCTTGTCGTTTTGGGCGCAATGAAGGAATTGGGCGACACGTCCGACGGCTATCATACTGACCTTGCCACTCCTCTTGCAGCCGCGAAGATTGATTACGCCTTCACCGTGGGCGTTGAAATTCGAATACTTGGGGAGAAACTGGCCACAGGCCTTGAGGGACCGGCGGATTTCGCGCATGGAAACAGCGTGGAGGAGGCCATCGCTTTGGTCCGCGCAAACTTGCGCGACGGCGATGCCTTGTTGGTTAAGGGGTCGAATAGCGTGGGTTTATCCAAATTGGTCGCGGCGCTGGTCGGGGAGCGCGCATAAATGCTGTACGCGCTGGCCGAATATTTTCAATTTGAGGGCGGGTTCAACCTGTTCCGCTACTTAAGTTTCCGCACCGGCGGCGCGGTGGCGACGGCGTTGATTTTGGGGATGTTGTTCGGGCAAAAATTCATCCTCGAAATGCGGATGCGGCAGGGGAAGGGCCAACCCATTCGCCTCGACGGACCGCAAACGCACCTTGTGAAGGTTGGCACACCGACAATGGGCGGCTTGCTCATTTTGGCGGCGATGACAGTGTCGCTGCTGTTATGGATGCGGTTTGACAATGTTTATGTTTGGGCCTGTTTCGCGGTCACCATCGGCTTTGGCGCCATTGGCTTCATGGACGATTATGACAAGGTGACAAAGGCCAGCCACAAGGGCGTGTCGGGCAAAGTCCGATTGCTGATGGAATTCGCTATTGCCGGGGCCGCGGGCTATTTCATCCTTATGCACAATGGCACCAACCTGTATTTGCCATTTTTCACGGGGCCCGTCGCGGACTTGGGCCTGTTCATGGTTTTTGTCGCCGCTATCGTCATGGTGGGGGCGGGCAATGCGGTTAACTTGACCGATGGTTTGGACGGCCTTGCCACTATGCCCGTCGTGATTGCCAGCGCAACATTCCTGCTCATTGCCTACCTCGTCGGCAATGCGATCTATTCCGAATATCTGGGCATTCAGCATGTGAAGGGCGCGGGCGAGCTCGCCATTTTCTGCGGCGCCATCATCGGCGCGTGTATTGCGTTCCTGTGGTTCAACGCCCCGCCAGCGGCAATTTTCATGGGCGACACTGGCAGCCTTGCCCTTGGTGGCGCGCTGGGCAGCGTTGCCGTATCGGTGCACCATGAGGTTGTGTTGGCCATTGTTGGCGGCCTGTTTGTGATTGAGGCATTATCGGTCATCATCCAGGTGTTCTATTTCAAACGCACTGGAAAGCGGGTGTTCCGCATGGCCCCCATCCACCATCATTTTGAGCAAAAGGGTTGGCATGAGGTGACTGTGGTCATCCGGTTCTGGATCGTCGCCCTGATCCTTGCGCTCATCGGCCTTTCGACGTTGAAGCTGCGGTGATTACCTCGCCCGCCTTTTCGGGCCGACGCTATGCGGTGTTGGGCCTTGCCCGGTCCGGCCTTGCGACAGTGGATTGCCTATCGGCCAGCGGCGCGCATATATTGGCTTGGGATAGCAGCGCCGATGCCCGCGACGCGGTGGCGGGTAAGGCGGAGGTTGCGGACATCATGGCCGCTGACCTCACCGGCTATGACGGCATTGTCGTATCGCCGGGCGTGCCATTGAACACTCACCCGATTTCGGCCAAAGCACGCGAATGCGGCGTGCCGATTATCGGCGATATTGAATTGTTTGCGCAGGCGCGGGCCACCCTGCCGCCGCATCGCGTGGTCGCGATTACCGGCACCAATGGGAAAAGTACGACGACCGCTTTGGTTGACCACATCATTCGCTCGTCATGCTTGCCTGCGCGCATGGGCGGTAACATTGGCCTGCCGATTTTAAGCCAGCAGCCATTGGGCGCGGGCGGGGTCTATGTGCTGGAACTGTCCAGCTATCAGATTGATTTGACACATAGCCTCGACGCCGATGTCGCGGCATTGATTAACATTACGCCTGATCACCTCAACCGTTATGATGGTTTTGCTGCCTATGCCGCGTCGAAAAACCGGCTGATGGCGATGCAGTCGCCGCGCCATCATGCGGTGTTCGGTAACCGTGACGCAGAAACGCGGGCGTTCTATCAGGCCGCGATGATCAGCCATGCCGAGGGCTATGTCCATTCCGCCGAATTTGAGGTGGACGGGCAGGCGGACTGGCCTTCCCTTCAAGGGCCGCACAATATGCAAAACGTCGCGGTCGCGGTGCGTATTGCGGAGGCATTGGGCCTGAAAGAATCGCAATGGCGGCCTGCGCTTAAAAACTTCAAGGGCCTGCCGCACCGTATGGAGCGGGTCGCGGAAATCGGTGGCGTGTTGTATGTCAACGACAGCAAGGCGACCAATCCCGCCAGCACTGCCCCCGCGCTCGCCGCCTATCCGCGCATCCATTGGATTTGCGGTGGTCTGGCCAAAACTGACAACCTTGACGAGTGCGCGCCGAATTTCGGCCATGTGGCGGCAGCTTATACAATCGGGGAGGCGGGGCCACTGTTCCGCGATCTGCTCGCCCCGCATATGCCGGTGACGAACTGCGAAATGCTTTTTGAGGCGGTGCGTGTGGCCAGTGAGGCGGCGCAGCCCGGTGATGTCGTTCTGCTATCCCCCGCGTGCGCCAGCTTTGACCAGTTCAAGGATTTTGAATCGCGCGGCGATTGTTTCCGTGCATCGGTGGATGCCGTGAAGGACCGGCTAACCCAAGGGGGCGAGGGATGAACGACGACCACGTTTCCATCGATTCTGGCACACCATTGCCGCTGTCGCGATCACTCTCTGTCACGGCGGACGCCATCGGGCGCGGCCTTGCCCATGCGGGGCAACGGCTGGACGACAGCGTCGGGCGCGGCAATCGGTCGCTAATTTCCCGCTGGTTCTGGGAATTGGACCGTGTGTTGCTGGTCATGATTATCGCCCTCATCGCCATGGGACTGCTGGCCGTTGGCGCGGGGTCGCCTGCATCGGCGGAGCGGCTTTCGACCGAGGTCGTGAAGTTGGAGCCGATGTATTTCCTATGGCGGCAGATGTTCTTTCTGGCCCTTGGCGTCCCCTTCATGCTGCTGATTTCGATGTTGCCGCCCGATCCGGCGCGGCGGCTCGCTATTGTTGGCTTTATCGGATGCGTCATCATCATGATGCTATTGCCGCTGATCGGCACCGAAATTAACGGCGCGAAACGATGGTTTGGGGTTGGCGCAATGCGGTTCCAACCGTCGGAGTTTATGAAGCCGTTTTTTGCAGTGACAATGGCGTGGCTATTCGCGCTAAAAATCCGGCATCCGCACCGGCCGATGATATTGTTCGCGGGCGGTATTACCCTGATTCTCGCAGTTTTGCTCATGCTGCAACCCGATTTGGGGCAGACGATTATCGTTTTTGCGATGTTCGGCGTGCTCCTCCTTATTAGTGGCATCGACATGAAATGGATTTGGGGGCTTGGCGCGGCGGGAACAGCGGCGCTCACCACCGCCTATTTCACCTATAGCGTTGCGAAATTGCGCATTGACCAATGGCTGTTTGGCGGGGTGGAGAATGACCAGATCGATTTGGCGCATAAGGCGCTAACCGCCGGCGGCCTCACCGGTGTTGGCACTGGGCTGGGCACGCGGAAATTCTCGTTGCCAGAGGCGCATACCGATTATGTGTTTTCCGTCATTGGGGAGGAATACGGCCTGCTCGTCTGCGGCGTGATTGCGGCGGCGTTTTTCGTCATTGTCATGCGCGTGTTGATGCGGTTGCAGGAGGAGCGGGATCCATTCGTCATCTACGCGACCGCCGCGCTGATCACCCAATTTGGCGGGCAGGCGCTGATCAACATGATGGTCAACCTGCGCCTGTTCCCGTCAAAGGGGATGACATTGCCATTTATCAGCTACGGCGGTTCCTCGCTCATTGCCTTGTGCGTCACCGTCGGGCTATTACTGGCCTTTACCAAACGCAATCCGTGGCTGACTGGCCACGGAGTTGGAAGGCAGAGATCATGAGCGTAGCACGGCATTTCGTATTGGCCGCGGGCGGCACAGGCGGGCACATGATGCCTGCCTTTGCATTGGGCACGGAGTTGATGGCGCGGGGCCACCACGTCGCGTTAATTACCGATGCGCGGGGCAAAGCAATCCCCGGCTGTCCCGAGGGGATAGCGGTGCACGAGCTGCCCGCGGGCCGGATGGATGGCGGTTTGCGCACGAAGATTTCGGGCCTGCGCGCCATATGGGCTGGTCGCGGCATGGCGAAGCGCTTGTATGACAGCTTCGCGCCGACCGCCGTTGTCGGCTTTGGCGGATATCCCGCGATGCCCGCCTTGCTTGCGGCGTTTTCGATGAAGATCCCGACGGTTATTCACGAACAAAACGCCGTATTGGGCCGCGTCAACCGCTATGCCGCGCGCAAAGTGAATGCGATTGCGACCGCCTATCCCGATGTGCAGAAGATTTCGAGCGAGCTAAACCACCGTGTCCATCAGGTCGGGAACCCCGTGCGGGCCGAGGTGTTGGCTCTGCGCAAGGAGCCGTTCCCGTTGCTGGATGAGGACGGCATTTTCCGCGTCCTCGTCACAGGCGGGTCGCAGGGGGCGAGCATCCTGTCCGAAGTTGTCCCCGATGGTCTTGCCATGCTGCCCGTCAACCTGCGCCGCCGCCTTCAGGTCACGCAGCAATGCCGCGCCGAGGATATTGACGCGGTGCGCGCGCGCTATGCCGACAATGAAATTCCGGCGGAACTCGCCACTTATTTGCCCGATTTGCCCGACCGTTTGGGCTATGCGCATTTGGTCATCGCGCGGGCAGGGGCAAGCACGATTGCCGAACTGACGTGTATTGGACGACCCGCCATCCTTGTGCCCTTGCCATCCGCTATGGACAATCATCAGGCGTTCAATGTGAAGGAAATGGTCGCCGCTGGCGGTGCGCGGTCCATTACGCAATCGTCCTTCACGCCCAAGGAACTGGCCAAGCAAATTCAGAAAATCGCGCTGACCCCCGACGCGCTGGATAACGCGGCCAAGGGCGCGTGGAGTTGCGGACGGCCCAATGCCGTGTCCGATTTGGCGGACTTGGTGGAGGGTTTTGGCGGCGTTCCTTTGACCAAGGTCATGCGCGTCAAACCGGCGGAACAATCGGGCCAAGGCAGCCCGGCACTCGCGCGAAACACGACAAAAACGAAAGCACATTAATGCGCGGCGTTCCAACAGATATTGGCATCATCCACTTCGTCGGAATCGGCGGCATCGGCATGTCCGGCATTGCCGAGGTGATGCACACGCTTGGCTATCAAGTGCAAGGGTCAGACATTGCCGAGGGCTATGTGATTGAGGGCCTGCGCGAGCGCGGCATTGCGGTGCATATCGGGCATGAGGCGGAGAATGTGCGCGAGGCGTCGGTGGTGGTCGTCTCCACCGCCATCCGCCGCGATAACCCCGAAATCGATTTTGCATTGAACAACCGCATTCCCGTAGTGCGTCGCGCCGAAATGCTGGCGGAACTCATGCGCCTCAAAAGCACCATTGCGGTCGCGGGCACGCATGGTAAGACGACGACGACGTCGCTGATCGCCTCCATGTTGGATGCGGGCGGCATTGACCCCACCGTCATCAACGGCGGCATCATCAACGCCTATGGCTCCAACGCGCGCAGGGGGCAAAGCGATTGGATGGTGGTTGAGGCCGACGAAAGCGACGGCAGCTTCCTGCGTCTCGACGGCACATTGGCGGTGGTGACCAATATCGACCCCGAACACCTCGACCATTATGGCAGTTTCGACGCCATCAAAAAGGCATTCGTGGAATTCGTCGAAAATGTGCCCTTCTATGGCGCGGCGTTCATGTGTCTTGACCATCCGGAGGTGCAGGCGATCCTGCCCAAAATCCGCGACCGGCGCATTGTGACTTACGGGTTCTCAGCCCAAGCCGACGTGCGCGGCGACAATGTGCGGCCTGAACTGGGCGGCAACACCTTCGATGTGGTCGTGCGCGAACGCGATTGCGAGACGCGGCGGATTGCCGATGTTGTCCTGCCCATGCCCGGGCGGCACAATGTGCAAAACGCTTTGTCGGCGGTCGCGGTCGGCCTTGAGATGGGCATGACCGATGAGCAAGTCGCGCAGGGCTTCCTGAACTTCGGCGGCGTCAAACGGCGCTTTACCAAGGTTGGGACGATTGCGACAGACAGCGGCGAGGCCATGGTCATCGACGATTATGGTCACCATCCCGTCGAAATCCGCGCCGTGCTGTCGGCGGCGCGGGAAGGCGCAAAGGGCCGCGTCATTGCGGTGGCGCAACCGCACCGGTTTACGCGCCTGCGCGACCATATGGAGGATTTCCAATCCTGCTTTAACGACGCGGATATGGTGTTCGTCACCCCCGTTTATCCCGCCGGTGAAGCGCCGATCGAGGGCGTGGATAGCGCCGCATTAATCGATGGCGTCCGTGCGCGGGGCCATAGGCAAGTGGGTCCGGCGGACAGTTTCGACGACCTCGTGGCGAAATTGGCCGCCGAAGTGCGCGGCGATGACATCATCGTCTGCCTTGGTGCAGGCGACATTACCAAATGGGCCGCTGGTCTGGCGCAAGCAGTTAGCGAGGCACGCGGATGAACGCGGCCGTTCTCTCCAAATTACCGCCCGTGCGGGGCAAGCTAACGGCGAATGCGCCGCTGGCCCCGCTCGTCTGGTTCAAGAGCGGCGGTGCGGCGGATGCTTTGTTTGAGCCAGCGGATGTGGATGACTTGCGTGAGTTTCTGACGCGCATTCCCGCCAACATGCCCGTCATGGCGCTTGGCCTCGGCAGCAACCTGATTGTGCGCGATGGCGGCGTTCCCGGAGTTGTCGTGCGTCTGGGCAAGGCCTTTGCCAAGGTTACCCGCGTGGAGGAAACTATCCTTGACTGCGGCGGCGGCGCGTCGGGCATTTTGGTGTCCTCTACCGCGCGTGATGCGGGGATAGCGGGCATGGAATTCCTGCGCTCCATCCCCGGCACTGTCGGCGGTTTCGTCCGCATGAACGGCGGCGCATATGGCGGTGAGGTCAAGGACATCATGCTCGATTGCGACGTGGTAATGCGCTCGGGGCAATTGGTGACGTTGCCCGTCCAAGACCTCAATTACAGCTACCGCCACTCCGAACTGCCTGATGGCGCGATTGTCGTCGGCGCGCGGTTTAAGGGGCGGGCGGGCGACCCCGCCGCTATTCAGGCGGAGATGGACCGCATTTCCGCCAGCCGCGAGGCGTCGCAACCGCTGCGGTCCAAAACCGGCGGCTCCACGTTCAAAAATCCGCCCGAAAACAAGGCATGGCAACTCGTCGATGCCGCCGGATGCCGTGGGCTGGCCATCGGCGGCGCGCAGGTTTCGGAAAAGCACACCAATTTCCTCATCAACTTGGGCGACGCGACCAGCGCGGATATTGAGGCACTGGGCGAGGAAGTCCGCCGCCGCGTGTACGCGAACAGCGGGGTGGACCTGCATTGGGAGATTCAACGCGTGGGCCGATTGGCGACAGGAGAGCAAAAATGAACTCGTCGGAAACCCACGTCGCCGTCCTGATGGGCGGATGGTCGAACGAACGGCCTGTGTCGCTCATGAGCGGCAATGGCGTCGCCGATGCCCTTGAGCGCGTCGGTTACAAAGTCACTCGCGTCGATATGGACCGCAATGTGGCGTCCGTCCTCACCGCGATCCGCCCCGACGTCGTGTTCAACGCGCTGCATGGTGTGCCGGGCGAAGATGGTAGTGTGCAGGGGATGCTCGACATTATGCAAATTCCCTATACGCACAGCGGCCTCGTCACATCGGTCATCGCGATTGACAAGGAACTGACCAAACAACGCCTCGTCCCCGGCGGCGTGCCGATGCCAAAAGGCGTGGTCAGGAAAAGCGAAAGCCTGTTCACCGCCGACCCCCTGCCGCGCCCCTATGTGCTGAAGCCCGTCAATGAGGGTTCCTCGGTGGGCGTTGCCATTGTCACCGATGAAGGCAATTACGGTAACCCCATTGCTCGCGATGCCGTTGGCCCATGGATGGATTTCGACGAGTTGCTGGCCGAGCCGTTTATTAAAGGCCGCGAACTGACCGTCGCCGTGCTGGATGGGGAGCCATTGTGCGTGACCGAATTGGTCCCCAAATCCGGCTTCTATGACTTCGACGCCAAATACACCGATGGCATGACCGAGCATGTTTGCCCCGCGCAGATCCCCGATCATGCAGCGGCGCGGATGATGGAATTGGCGAAACTGTCCCACGAATTGCTGGGCTGCAAAGGCGCAAGCCGGACGGATTTCCGTTGGGACGATGAGTTGGGCCTTGACGGGATTTTCGTGCTGGAAACCAATACGCAACCGGGGATGACGCCCTTGTCGCTGGTGCCCGAACAGGCGAAGGCGTGCGGGATTAGTTACGAAGAATTGGTGGACCGTTTGGTCAGGGAGGCCCTAAGCGTCTCAGGAGATAAGCCATGAGTGACGGCAAACTGCGGCGCGGCAATACCGCTGCTTCTGGTGGCCCCAAACGCGCTACCCCCAAGGCAGCGGCGCGGCCGAAGCCCAAATCCAAAGTGCGCAAAACATCGGTCATCGACCGCATCATCCGCGCGCTGCCAGTTTCGGAAAGCGGCCTGCAAAAGGGGCTGACCTTCGGCCTATTAGGTGGTGTCGTAGTCGTCGGGATAGCCGTGGCGAGTGCCGCTGGAGTCCCCGATATGGCGCGTGCGGAACTGGCCAATGTCGCCTCCGACAATGGATTTCGCGTCCGACATTTGGTCGTCGATGGCATGGACA
This sequence comes from Sphingomonadaceae bacterium, assembly GCA_041736905.1. Taxonomy (GTDB): domain Bacteria; phylum Pseudomonadota; class Alphaproteobacteria; order Sphingomonadales; family Sphingomonadaceae; genus JBGSSR01. The sequence continues at coordinate 14,286 of JBGSSR010000166.1, forward strand.
ATATCGAGGAGACCGAGGTTTACGCCATCATCGCGGACCAAAAGGACCGCTCGATGCCGCTGCTTGATCTCGACAAAATTCGCGGTGAATTGATTGCGCTGAGTTGGGTTGAGGATGCGCGCGTGTCGCGCCGACTGCCCGATACGCTGCATATTGAAATCACCGAGCGCCAGGTGGCGGCGGTGTGGCAGGACAATGGCCGTTATGCGCTTATTGACGCATCGGGCCATGTGCTGGAATCGATTAAGCCCGGCAGCCGTCCTGATTTGCCCATATTATCCGGTCCCAATGCGAACAAGCGCGCGCTGGATCTGGCCGCGTTGCTGGACGCCGCGCCTGCGCTCAAAGAACAAGTGAAAGCAGCGAAATGGGTGGGCAACCGCCGGTGGGATTTGCAATTTAAGACCGGCGAGACGCTGCAATTGCCCGAAGGGACGAAGGCAGCGGAGACAGCTTTGCTTAAATTCGCGCGCTTTGACGGAGTCAACCGTTTGCTGGATCGTGACATTGTCAATTTCGACATGCGCGATCCCAAAAACCTCTACGTCCGTAAAGTCGGCACGCCAAAGCCGGAAACCGACGCGAAACCCGCCCCCAAAACCGCTAGCGCGGACAGCAAAGAGAAGGAAGGTTGAGCCATGGCCACCACCCGCGTTGATCGTATCTTTGCCGCCGTTGACATCGGCTCGTCGAAAATCAGCGCGCTGATCGCGGGGCAGAATGATGATGGCAGCCTGACGGTGCTGGGCACGGGACAGAGGGAAAGTCGCGGCGTTCGGCGCGGCTATGTTGCCGATGTGGACGCCTGCGAAATGGCGGTGCGCAACGCGGTGGAGCAGGCGGAGCGGGTGGCGGGGACCAGCATTGACCATGTCTGGGTCGGCTTTTCGGCGGGCGGCTTGCAAAGCCACGTCGGCGAAATGGAACACGACCTTGGCGGCCACCGCGTGGAACAAGAGGACATTGACGAACTGCTAACACACAGCCGCGCCGCGATTGACCCCGATGGCAAGATGATTATGCACGCGCAGCCAGCAATTTACACCATCGACGGCTTGCAGGGGGTGGATAATCCCATTGGCCTACACGCCGACCGGCTGGGCGTTCACCTGCACGTGGTGCTGGCCGACCCAAGCCCCGTTCGCAACATCGAAATGGCGGTGGCGAGCGCGCATTTGGGGGTCAAGGCCATCGTGGCGACGCCGATTGCGTCCGGCCTGGCCGTGCTGACCGAGGAAGAACGCGACCTTGGCGTGGCGCTGGTTGAAATGGGCGCGGCGGTTACCAACCTGTCGGTATGGCGGCGTGGCAAGCTTATCGGCATTTATTCCATCCCCTATGGCGCGGGCGATATTACCGATGATGTGGCGTCGGCTTTCGGCATCCGTCGCGGGCAGGCGGAACGGGTGAAATGCTTCCACGGCAGCGCGCAATCCAGCCCGCGTGACAACCACGACACCATCGAATTTGAACGCGACGCCGCGCTGGGTGAGGAGGAGCCGCGCCGGATTACGCGCGCGCAGTTAATTTCTGTCATCCGCAACCGGTTGGACCATATGACGCGCGAGATTAATGCGGCGCTGCGCCAATTGGGTTTCTCCGACGCCAATGGGCGGTTGGTCGTCATGTCTGGTGGCGGGGCGGAGCTGACCGGCATTGCCGATTATATGCAGGCCGCGCTTGGGCATCCCGTACGCATTGGAAGGCCCTTGTCGATTAAGGCCTTGCCGGAGGCACACAGTGGTCCCGCCTTTGCTGCGCTTGTCGGCCTCGTCCGCCACGCGGCGGAAAGCCCGATTGATGTGCGCCGCCTCTATTGGGATGCCGCAGAAGCGCGCAAGGATAAGGCCATTTTCAAATGGCGCGGACTTTTCAGGGTGTTGAAAGAGTCGTTTTGATGGCACCGATGACTGTTCTGTCGGAAAATGGGCGGATAACAAGTGGATAACTTTGTTGATAAGGGTATAAAGCGGCACGACGCTGTGCCATAATTAACCAATTTTGGCGGATAGTGCCAATCAAGTGTGTTTTGACCTTTGTATAAGGCTTAAGGAGTTTTTGCCATGTCGATTAATATCGGTCCGCCAAGCGTGGATGAATTAAAGCCGAAGATTGCGGTCATCGGTGTCGGCGGGGCTGGCGGTAATGCCATCGCCAATATGATTGCCGCCAATGTGGAGGGCGTCGATTTCATCGTCGCCAATACCGATGCGCAGGCGCTGAATTCCTCGCCCGCTGAACACCGTATCCAATTGGGTTCGGAAATTACCGAGGGCCTTGGCGCTGGCGCAAGGCCCGAGGTTGGCCGTGCGGCGGCGGAAGAAACGTTGGCGCAGATTGAAGCCGCTTTGGACGGCGCGCACATGGTCTTTATCGCCGCTGGTATGGGCGGCGGCACCGGCACAGGTGCGGCGCCGGTTATCGCGGCGGCGGCACGGGCGAAGAAAATTCTGACCGTTGGCGTGGTGACCAAACCGTTCATGTTTGAGGGCACACGCCGGATGCGCTCCGCCGATGCGGGGATTGAGGAATTGCAACGCTGCGTCGATACGCTGATCGTCATTCCGAACCAGAATTTGTTCCTGGTCGCCAACCCGAACACGACCTTTAAGGAAGCATTCTTGCTGGCCGATGAGGTGTTGCAACAGGGCGTGCGCGGCATCACCGATTTGATGATTATGCCGGGCCTCATCAACCTGGACTTTGCCGACGTGCGTTCCGTGATGCACGAAATGGGCAAGGCGATGATGGGCACGGGTGAGGCGTCGGGCGACGACCGCGCATTGGTCGCGGCGCAGGCTGCTATCGCCAACCCATTGCTCGACGGTGTGTCGATGCAAGGGGCGAAGGGCGTTATCATCTCCATCACCGGCGGTGAAGACATGCGCCTGATGGAGGTTGACCAAGCCGCAAGCCACATCCGCGAACTGGTCGATCCTGATGCCAACATCATCTGGGGCAGTGCGTTTAACCCCGATTTGGAAGGCAAAATCCGCGTCTCCGTCGTTGCAACCGGCATCACCGACGCCGGCGAGGTTGCCGCGCCGCAACCTTCGCGCAGTTTTTCGCTAAACCGTCAAGCCAGCGCTCCTCCGCCCGCGCCGACGATGTCTTACGAAGCACCTGCGGTGGATAGCCTTAGCTCCGGAAACCGCTTGCGCAGCGACGAGTATGCCGCCGCTCCCGCACCAGCGCCGGTTGAAGAAACCGTGCGCCCCGGCTTTAGCTTCGCCGAAGAACCGGCGGACGATCTGCCCGTGGCCGCCGATTTGGATGAGACAATTGAAACCGCTCAACCCGATGTCGTGCAAGAGCAGGCCGAGCCGTTCGATGTGAAGGACCAACCCGCTGTGTTCGTCGATGACGACCTGCTGGAACTGGGCAGCGACGATATGGTTGAACAAGCCCCCGCGCCGAAATTCGGCGGCGAGGTCGAGGAACCCCGCCCCGCGCCGCGCATCTCAACGGGCGGTGGCACTTTGTTTGAACGCATGGCGAATTTGTCGCGCGGCGGGGCAAAGCCTGATGATAATGATGACGACGATGATGGCGTTGCCATCCCGCGTTTCCTGAACCGTCAAAACAATAAATAGGGCGTGATGCCTTTACCAATAAAGGGGGAGGCGGCCATGTCGCCTTCCCTTTTTTATGCGCTTCGCAAAGCAGGACTCGATGGTTAACGCCCCATCGCTTTTGCCGCGCGGTTCGGCCCTTGTTCAGGCAAAGCGGCTATTGTGCGCACCGGCCTTCGCCTGCTATCGGGCGAGACTATGGGCCATGATAAAAAGGTTGCAAAATTGGTGTTGAAACGTTCCACGCGCATGGGGGTAAAGGCCGCACTTTGGGCGGCGGGTTTCAGTGCCATCGCGGGCATCGCGGCTTTACCCGCTCCGCTGTCTGCGCAATCTTATGCGGGCCAAGAAAAGCCCGGAGCGGCGGAATTGCGGAATGCCATGCGGCGTTTGGGCACCAATCCCAAGGATTTGGACGCGCTTATCGATGCGGGCACGGCGTCTTTGCAATTGGGCGACACCAACGCAGCGATTGATTTCTTCACGCGGGCGGAGGCGATTGCGCCCAACAACGGCGATGTGAAAGTCGGCCTCGCCACCGCCATGTTGCGTAAGGAAAATCCGATTGAGGCGCTGCGATTGTTTGACGAGGCGGAACGGCTTGGCATGCCCACGCGGTCGTTCGCATTGGATCGCGGGTTGGCCTTTGACTTGGTTGGTGATTTTGCCAGCGCCGATCGACAATATCAACTGGCGGCCATGGCGTCGCCATCGGATGAGATTACGTTACGGCGCGGCATATCCTTGGGCGTTCAGGGGCGCAGCGACGATTCGATGCAACTAATGAAGCCGTTGTTGGAGAAAAACGACCCCGGCGCATGGCGCGCGCAGGCGTTTATCTATGCCGCCAATGGGAATATGAAGGACGCGGGCGACGTTGCCATATCCTTCCTTGGTCAGCAAAGGGCGCAGGCGATGCAGCCGTATTTCCAACGGATGCCGATGCTGACCCCAGCACAGAAAATGGCGGCCATTCATTTCGGCCACTTCCCAACACAGAATATCGGGCAGGACAGCCCGCAAATCGCCGCCATGTCTCGTTCCGCGCCGAGTTCCGATCGGTTGACACCGCAAGGGCAACCTTTTGGCCCCAACGCGGGGGCGTCTCCTACCGCCACGCCTGCCGCGACTGCTAGTGCGCCGGTCGTCGCGAAGGGGCCGAAGTTTATCGATTTCAATGGCCGCCCGCAAAAGAATGTTCGCTACACCCCGCCATCCCGCCAAACGGCACAGGCTCCAATAGAGGTCGCATCCGCGCCCGTTGAAGCGCCGCAGGGGCAGCAGGCCCCCGTGCAAGTCGCATCGGTGCAACCGCCACTTCAAACGACGCCCATCCCCGCCGAACCCGTTGCGACCGTCACACGCCCGCAACCAAGCAATGTCGGTCCTGCCTTTGAAACCAACCCGGGCCGCGTGGTCGCCGGACCACCAGCCGCGGACACAGTCGCGAAGCCTAATACCACGGCATCGGGCCTACCCAGCGGGTATCAGCCCTCCGTTTCGGTGGCGGGCTCCGCGACGCAAGGGCCAAATTTGCCCCCTGCTGGATATAGCGATACGGCGGGCACCTATGTCGATAGTCAGGGTGTAACGCGCCGGATTGGAGCGGACGGCTCGGTGCAGCCGGTGGTACAGACCGTTTCAACCTCCGTTAAGCCAACGCCTGCCCTACCAACGCCAGCACCGGAGGTTCCGCTACCTGCCGTCGTGCAACCAGCCCTCATACAAACTGGGCCGACGCAGACCGCTCCCCAAGAGGCCCCACCCCGCCGTGCAGATTTGAACTCTGTCGTCGGCACTGTTGCCGTGCCGGAGGAGGAGAAAGCCAGCACTGTGGTGCCGGTAACCCCCGATGTGATCGCAAGCACACCCGTTCCCGCGCCGCGCGTGGTGACTCCGAAACCCGCCGCCGCTAAACCGGCAACGCCAAAGGCCGAACCCGCCAAACCTGCCGCAAAACCGGACCCCAAACCGGTCGCGAAGCAACCCAAACGCAATTGGGTGCAAATCGCCAGCGGCAGCGACGTTGCTGCGCTGCGCTATGATTATCGCAACGCCGCGCGTAAAAATCCCGATTTGTTTAAGGGGCTGTCCGGTTGGTCCGCACCCTATGGCAAAACGCGGCGCATGGTGGTCGGTCCGTTTGATACAATGGCCGAGGCGCAGGCTTGGCAGAAAAAATATGACGCCGCCGGTGGGCAATCGCTCGTTTGGCAAAGTCCCGAGGGAACCGTTGTCGAACCCCTGCCAACGCGCTAGGGCTGGTGCCCCGACAGGCAAATAGGGGTGATTATGAGCGATAAGGCATCCTATGCCTCATTTCCGGAATTGAGCCGTGGGCGGTTGCACGCGGAGCAGGGCGGGGAAACGCGCGGGCCGCGCAATATCTTTCAACGTGACCGTGACCGCATCATCCATTCGATGAGTTTCCGCCGATTGCGGCACAAAACGCAGGTGTTCATTGCCCCCGATGGCGATCATTATCGCGTGCGCCTGACCCATAGCTTGGAAGTCGCGCAAATTGGCCGCACCATTGCGCGCGCGCTGGGTCTGGATGAGGATTTGACCGAGGGGTTGTGCCTTGCCCATGACATCGGCCATCCGCCCTTTGGCCATGCGGGGGAAAAGGCATTGAAATCCGCGATGGCGGCCGCGGGCGGCTTTGACCATAATGGGCATACTATCCGCACGCTGACCACGCTCGATTGCCCCTATCCCGACCGTGAAGGGTTGAACCTCAGCTGGGAGATGCTGGAGGGGCTCGCCAAACATAATGGCCCCGTGCGCCATGCCGGTTGGGCCCTGGCAGAGGTCGATGATGCCTTTCATTTGGACCTCACGACTCATGCCAGCCTTGAGGCACAAGTCGCGGCGGTGGCGGATGATATCGCCTATGACGCGCATGACATTGATGACGGCGTGCGCGCCGGATTGCTGAGCGTAGAGCAATTGTGCGAATTGCCCGAGTTGGCGGAACGTTGGGCCGCCATCCGCGCTCGCTTCCCCCATGTGGCAGAGAGGCGATTGGTCGGGGAGCTGACGCGTGAACAAATCGGTGTGATGGCCAATGATGTCATCGCCGCGACGCGGGTGCGTCTGACCGAAACCGATGTGGGCAGCGTCGCGGACGTGCGTAGCGCGGGGCGGATGCTGGCCGGATTTTCGAACGACATGACGGTCACCGAACGGCGGCTGAAGAAATTCATGTACGCCAATCTCTATCATCACCCCAGCCAGTTGGCCGCCGCCGATGGGGCCGCCAGCGTCGTTGCAGGGTTGTTCGAGGCATATGCCAACGACGCCGCGTTACTGCCAGACGTATGGCGCGGCGGACTGCCCGACGCCGAACCATCACGCGCGCGGCATATCGGCGATTTCTTGGCCGGAATGACGGACCGCTTCGCCGTGTCCGAATATGCCCGTATCTATGGCCGTGCCGCTGTGCCGGAGGTATTGCTGCACGTTTAGCCGCTTGGCAAGACGCGGGCCAAGGTCTATGGCGCGGCCATGACCAACGCAAACG
>JBGSSR010000174.1:0-2089 GCA_041736905.1 Sphingomonadaceae bacterium
GGCATCAGGATAGGCCGCATCTGCCGTGACCGCCCCCCGCGCACATAGCCCGCGATCAGGCCGTGATCGGGCGTCAGTATGCGCACCACCGCATGATGCTCCCCATGCGGACGCACCGCGCAAATCAGGCCTTGGGTTCGGATGTGCAGCATGAGGTGGGTGTAGCGGGGTGGGGACGCGATGTCTAATGCGTGCGGCAATTGGTCGCGCGGAGGCGCGGGGGATAGATTTTCGGCCGTGACATGCTACGCTCAAGTGGCAAGGCATTGCGAAAGGAGCGCCCCAACCATGTTTGAACCGTTCAAATGGTCCGTGCTGGCCTTGGCGCAACCGGCGGATATCCAATTACGCCTCTATCCCGACATGGTGTGTAAGGCGGATGAATTGGCGCTCGATTGGGACTATGCGCTTGAATATCTCAAATCGCATCAATACCCGTTCACCGCGGATCAGCAGGCCATCATTGACGCACTCGACGCGCTGATGGACGACATGGGCGGCGCCGAAAATTGGCTGATGTGGGAGGATGACGCCCTGCGAACCTTGCCCCAATGGGACCGGATTAGGACCATGGCGTCGCAATTGGCGCATTTGTTCGCCTGGCCACTTGCGCCGCCTCCCGCCGCTGTGGGTAGGGCACAACCTCAATAACCTCCCTCGCCCCGGCGGAGAGAGGGATGCGCTATTCATCCCCTCCCGTTTACGGGAGGGGCAGCGAGACTTAGCCCGCATGGGCTTAGTCGCAGCGGGGTGGGCCAAGCGACGGCCGCCGCACCCCCAACCCCTCCCGCAAGCGGGAGGGGAGAAGGATTCCTTTGCTTCAGGCACAAAAAAGGGGCGCTCCATGCCGGAACGCCCCCCTTTTTTCGTAATGCAGCCCGCGTTTATTGCGGCGTAACGGTTTCCGCAGCAGCGTCGGCAGAGGCGTCGGCAGCGGCCTCAGCAGCTTCCATCGGTGCTTCCATCGGGGCCTCCATCATCGGTGCTTCTTTCATCATCGATGCGCCGGTCGGGACCAAGGTCACCGAAACAGGGCTTGGTGTCAGGCTGTTCATCGAACCGTTGGAGCCATCGACGGCCCCGCCGATGATGCCACCAAACACGGCGTTCCCGGCCAAGGCCAAACCGCCGCCGGTGCTCATTTTGCTTTCGACGGTCACAACTTGCGTTTCATAGCCGGGTTTTGAAATGGTGAGGTCAAAACCGGGTTTGCGCTTCACTTTCAATTTGCAAGGCGTGACGCAGGTAAAGCCGCTGGACGATTCCACATTGGCCTCGGGTGGTTCGGAAACGACTTCGAATGTTTGGCTGGTGCCGCGCGTGATGGTTGCGCAGGCAGGAAGAAGCATCGTCGTCCCAATGGACAACGCAATCGCGGATTTCAATTTCATGGTGTACGCCCCTCTTGATTTTGTACAGAACCAGTTGACTGATTCGGCCATCATATTTCTTCAGCGTAAGGAATTTTGCAAGTGGAAAAACAAGGGGAAATGGACTATTGCCGCCGCCGTGACTGTTCCGCCCCAAGTCATGCGGGTTTTTAGCATAGAAAAAAGGCCGCCCCCTTAGGGAGACGGCCTGTCGTTTCAAAATCGCAATGAATGTGTAGATTTTAAAGCGAGGATTCAATCCATTGCTTGATCGCCGCCTTGGGCGCTGCGCCGACTTTGGTGTCGACGATTTTGCCGTCCTTGAACAGGATCATCGTCGGGATGCCGCGCACACCCAGTTGCCCCGGGGTGTCGGGATGGTCGTCGATGTTCAGCTTGGCTATGGTGACTTGGCCGGACAATTCGTCGCTGATTTCCTCCAGGCTCGGCCCGATTTGCTTGCACGGGCCGCACCATTCCGCCCAAAAATCGACCAGCACGGGGCCGGATGCGTTCAGGACGTCGGATTCAAAATTGTTATCGCCGATTTCTAAGGTGGCCATGATAATGCTCCTTCTATCGCGCCGCATTGGCGGCGGACTCAATTGTGTGTTGCATCCCGATGTAAGGATTTCGCGCCAAAGGGCAAGCGGCGGGCGCGGATAGAAGTGTGATTAGCGGGTGAAGTTGGGGTTTCTCTCTAACCACCCCCGTCACCC
>JBGSSR010000175.1:0-1632 GCA_041736905.1 Sphingomonadaceae bacterium
GAATTCTCCGTCCCATATCCCCTTGCGCGCGGCCTTGGCGCTGGCCTGTGCCGCTTCATAGTGGTCGGTGTGAAACGAATACGCCGTGGCCCAGCCTAGCTCCACCATCGCCACATTGACCTCGCCATATTGGTCGCTGCACACCGCGACGATGCGGCCATGCTTGTCGGTGGAATGCGACACGCAGGTGACGGGGCGGTCGGCGACCATGTCTTGCAGCGCCTGTTGCGCGCGCTCCCCGCAGGCCCAATTGGTGCCGCCACGTTGGCATTGTTGATCCAACTCCGGCGCGTCGATACCGTATAGGCGGATTCGCGTGTCATTGATGACCAACGAATCGCCGTCGGCGGCGTGCGCCACTCCGACAATTGGTGCGGTCTGCGCGTGCGCGGTGGTGGCGGTAAAAAAGAGGGCGAGGGCAAGGATACGCATGGCAAAACCTGAACTGATGAAGCGTTCAGTTTACCCGTGCGGCGGTTAAGAAAGCCTTGCCTACTCGCCGCCTTCCACCCTGAGCAACGTCAATTTCGCTTTCCCCACCACGCGCTCCACATCTACGGTAAAGCCCTTCACCGTCACCGTTTCCTTCGCGCCGGTTTCCACCGCAATCCACGCGCTGGGCGCGATCCAGCCTAGTCTTAGCAATTTGTCCAACGCCACTTCGCCTGCGCCGCTGGCATAGGGGGGGTCGGCGATGATGAGGTCGTAGGGTTTCGGCGCGGCGCTCATGGCCATGACGCTGTTGGCGCGGATTTGCGCCGCTGGTGTCGCCTTCAACGCCGCGATATTGGCGCGGATAGAGTCCAGTGCGGCGGCGTCTTGTTCGACCAGCAAAGCCTCCGACGCGCCGCGTGAGAGTGCCTCCAATCCACACGCGCCGGACCCTGCGAACAGGTCAAGCACCGCCAATCCTTCAAATGTGCCCAGACGACTGGTCAGCATGGAAAACAAAGTTTCCCGCGTCCGGTCCGCCGTGGGGCGCGTCGCGTCGCCCTTGGGAGCCGTTAGTTTCCGCCCGCGCCACAGCCCTGCGATAATCCGCATCAATCAATCCCCTTCACGTCGCCTCGTCCGGTGGTGGAGACGCCGTTCATCGCCTCCGCTTTGCCGGATTGCAGCGCCTTTTGGAAGCGTTCGACCTCATGCTGCTTCACCTCCACCACCTCGCCCGGTTGCAATTGCCCGACGCGGAATAGGCCATACCGTGTGCGGATCAGGCGGCTGACTTGCAGGCCCAATGCCTCCAACACGCGGCGGACTTCGCGGTTTTTACCCTCGGTCAGGGTGAGTTCAATCCATTGGTTGCGCCCCGTGCGGCGCTCCAAATGCGCGTCGATGCGGCCGTAATTGACGCCTTCAACCGTGATGCCGTCGAAGAGGTCCTCCAACTGCCGCTGCGTAATCGCGCCGAATGTGCGCGCGCGATAGGTGCGTTCAACACCGGTGGCGGGGAGTTCCATGGCGCGCTTGAACTCGCCATCATTGGTGAGGAGCAGCAGGCCTTCGGTCGCCAGATCGAGGCGGCCAATCGGCATGACACGCGGCAAATCCTTGGGCAGGGCGTCGTAAATCGTGCGCCGCCCCAATGGGTCGCGCGCCGCCGTTATGAGGCCCGAAGGTTTGTGGTAAAGG
>JBGSSR010000217.1:0-1599 GCA_041736905.1 Sphingomonadaceae bacterium
CCGCATCCGCGCCGCCGCCGTTTTGGCGAGGCGTTCGGCGGGCACGCCCAACTGGCCAAAGCCGCTAACGATTTCGGTAACATGGGCAAAACGCTCCTCCAGCATCAAAATCACACCCGGTCCCTGATCCTCTGGCAACTCGCGTGACACAAAGGCATCGTCCGGCCAATGCGGCAGGTTTTTGCGGGCGGTGTCCAATATCCGCTTGGCGATGTCCGGCGGGATATGGGCAAAGCGCACCTCCGCCGACTGCCCCAAGGCTTCGCCGCGTTCGGTGCAGTGAATTGGCCTTAAGGGAGCAGGTGTGATGTCCACTTCGATCCGCCCGCCACCGCGCGGGTAGAAACCGTGGCGAACCAATTTTGCCGTGACCGTTGGCCCCATGCGATTGATGATGGGCAGGAACGACCGCTCGATAAAGTCAAACGGCGGGGCGAGCATATTGTGCGTGCCGCCCTCCAACACCAGCCGCGATGGCCCGCCCGCAAGGAGCAGCGGCATGAGCACGGTTTGCAACACTAACCCCGTGCTGCCCGCCGTGCCAACCGCGAAGTGGTATTCGCCGGGCGTGACGGTTCCGGGCCGAAAGGTCAGTTCGGATGAGCCGACCGAAAGCCCCTTGGCCTCCGCCCCGCCAACCGCACACGCCGCCTCCACCGCCGTCACATGCTGCCGCATCAGGCCGGGTTTGGAACGTTTACCGCGTATGTTTTCGATGCGGAAAGGCTTGCCCGTGATGAGAGAAAGCGCGCAGGCGTTGCGTACAATTTGGCCCCCGCCTTCACCTTCTGATCCGTCGATTTTTATCATGTATTTTACTCTTATGCGTTGGCTGCGCAAAGGGGCTTACCCCTTTACGCATACCACCTGTTTCAATGTGTGGACGATTTCCACAAGGTCCGCTTGCGCCGCCATGACGGCCTCAATCGGTTTATAGGCGCGGGGCGTTTCGTCAATGACGCCCGCGTCTTTGCGGCATTCGACGCCTGCCGTGTCGGCGATATGCTCGTCCAGCGTGACCAGCTTTTTCGCCTCCGTCCGGCTCATCACGCGGCCCGCGCCGTGCGAGCAGCTGTCAAAGCTGTCCGCATTGCCAAGGCCCCGCACGATGAAGCTTTTTGCGCCCATGGAGCCCGGGATAATCCCCATCACGCCCTTCGCAGCACGCACCGCACCCTTACGGGTAATCAGCACGTTTTCGCCAAAGTGGTTTTCGCGCGTCACATAATTGTGATGGCAATTCACCGCCTCCATTTCTGCGTCAAACGGCTTTGCAATTTGCCCGCGCAGGGCGGCAATCACATTGGCCATCATCACGCGGCGGTTCAATGCGGCGAAATCCTGCGCCCATTCGACCGCCTCAACATAATCGTCAAAATGGTCGGTGCCTTCCGGAAAATAGGCGAGGTTTTCGTCGGGCAGGTTGATATGCCATTTGCGCATATCCTGCTTCGCCAGCTCAATGAAGAAGCTGCCGATGGCATTGCCGACGCCGCGCGATCCGCTGTGCAGCATCGCCCACACGCGTCCCTCGGTATCAAGACACAGCTCGATAAAGTGGTTTCCGGTGCCCAATGTGCCAAGATGCGTGACATTGTT
>JBGSSR010000218.1:0-3056 GCA_041736905.1 Sphingomonadaceae bacterium
AGCAACTTGTCGCGCACCGGACGACCATTAACGAATAGATATTGCTGATCGGACAGGCCGCGATTGTAGGTCGGTACACTGGCCACGCCGCCAAGGCGCAACCCCTCGCGCTCCATCGCCACCGCCACGCTATTGTCCAGCAATTCCGCCGAAGTCAGCGCGGCGACGCGGGTGACTTGGTCCTGCCCCGCTTGCACCGACAGGCTCTGCCGCCCCTGATGCTGCAACGTGAAGCCAATGTCCGGCCGTGCCATAGCGAGGCGGCGGACGGCATCCAGACAGGCGGCATATTCCGACCGGTCAGAACGCAGGAATTTGCGCCGCGCGGGGACTTTAGCGAACAAATCCTCCACCCGCACCCGCGTTCCCGGCGGCAATGCGGCGGGCCCATCGGACAGAAGGGTGCCGTGGTCCACCACCCGCGCCCACCCCTGATTTTGGCCAAAATCCGCCCCCCGCACCCGGCTTTCAATCATCAACTTTGCAACCGATGCGATGGAGGGCAAGGCCTCCCCGCGAAAGCCCAATGTTTCGACGCTGGCGATGCTGCCATCGACAAGCAAGTCCTCCGGCAATTTCGATGTTGCATGGCGTTCCAGCGCGAGCGCAAGGTCCGCGGGCGTCATGCCGCAACCGTTATCGGTGACCTCAATCAAATCGCGCCCGCCGCCCATCAGGCGCACGTCAATCTGACTAGCGCCCGCGTCAATCGCGTTTTCGATTAGTTCCTTCAGCGCCGCCGAGGGCCGCTCCACCACTTCCCCCGCGGCAATTTGATTGACGAGCGTGTCGGGAAGGCGGCGGATTTGCATTGCGAGACTATAAGCGCGGATGGCCCGAATGGCGATAACCGCGACCGTGCTTTTCCACAGAGTTTAGTTTTAGATGATAAACGTCATTATCATCGTGAAAAATGCGCCGAAACTCATAAGGAAGAGGTAAGTGTCCTCTTGCCTCCACCAACGATTGTCAGGCTCGGCCACATCGCGGGGATAGACAGCCAGTGCCTCCGGCAGAAATCGGCGGCGGGTCCAATGACCAAATACGGTTTTGAGTGGAGCGGCGCGTTTCATCATGCAAAATCTTAACGCGGTGTTAGGGATAAAGAGAAGCCGAATTGAGGGTTAATACGCCGCGCGGCTTCGCCTGTGCCGGTTAGGGACAGTGCAGCCCATATGCCTTACCAACCAGAAAATGCACAGCGCCTCTTGCCAGCGCATGCCAAAGCCCCGAAATAGACGACTATGATACGCGCTTTCACCCTCGCCCTTGCCGATTTGCGGCACGGAACTTTGCTCTCCATTTGGCTGAAAAGCGCCGCTTTGGCGCTGGCCCTGTTTATTTTGGCGGGCTTTGGCCTTTATTGGGCCATTGGCTATTTTGACCTGATCCCCGAGAGTGCCGGCGCGAGTTGGGGCGATGGCGTGCGCGATGGCCTATCCGCGATTGTCAGTTTTATTGCGGTGATATTGGCCGCATGGGTGCTGTTTCGCGGTGTTATCATCGCGTTGCTGGGCATTTTTGCGGATGACATAGTTGAGTTTGTGGAAGTGCGGCATTACCCCTTTGCCGCCGCTTCGGGCCGCAATCCGGGTTGGGCCTTGTCGCTTCGTCTGACCATGAAATCGGTAGGTCGCCTTATCGGCGTCAATCTGTTGGCTAGCCCCGTCTATATCCTCGCGCTTTTCACCGGCATCGGCACAGCGGCGGCATTTTTGCTGGTCAACGGGTGGCTATTGGGCAAAGATTTGGACGATATGGTGCAAAGCCGCCACATGGAGTCACGGTCCGTTAGGCCCTTGCCCAATATGACGCGCACCGCGCTGGGCTTGCTTGGAACATTGGCGCTGTCTGTGCCGTTCGTGAACCTGTTTGTGCCGATTTTGGCGGTTGCCATAGCGGTGCATATCAGCCATCAACCAAAGTCATGAGCACCCAACTCCGCCTGTTCGCCCCTGCCTTGGCCCTTGGCTTGCTGAGCGCCTGCGCCACCGCACCGACCACGAAGCCGATTTCGCCTGCGCCAAAGCCCTATATCGCACCGCCCACGCCGATTAAAATCGACAAGCGCGGATTAGAAGCGGTGTTGGGGGCGGAGGAACCCGCGCTCACGCGTATGTTCGGCAAACCGCGCCTTGACGTGGTGGAGGTCAATGGCCGCAAATTGCAGTTCATGGGCGAACCCTGCATCCTGGACGCCTATCTCTACCCCGATGCAAAGGGCGTGGAGCGCGTCACCTATGTCGATGCGCGCAATCGCGATGGCGCGGCAGTGGACCGAGCGGCATGCGTTGAGGCGCTACAAAGCGACCGATAAGGCGTCCCATTCGGCGCGAACGGATGGATCGGTTTCGTTGGCGGCGCGGGTGCCGGCCTCCTTCGCTGCTAGGATCGGATTGAGCCGCCCTAACGCCCAAATTGCCGCCCCGCGCACTTGCGGTTCCTCGTCATCGAGTAACGCCAAAACGGGCGCGATCAGCGCCGCCTGCCCACTATTCCCCGCCGCAATTGCTGCATTGCGTACAATTCGTCGCCGTCCGCTGCGTTTAATCGGCGAACCGCTAAAAATTTGCCGGAATGTGGCATCATCAAGGACAAGCAAATCAGCCAAATCCGGCGCAGTCAATTCTGCACGCGGCAAGAACGCGCGGTTCGCATGCGCCGCGTTGGCGAACTTATTCCACGGGCATACGGCCAAGCAATCGTCGCAGCCATAAACATGATTGCCCATCAACGGGCGCAATTCCGTGTCTATCGGCCCGTCATGCTCAATGGTGAGATACGAAATGCACCGCCGTGCATCCAACTGATACGGCGCTGGGAAGGCCGCCGTCGGGCAAATATCCTGACACGCAGTGCAACTGCCACATCGGTCGCGGCCAGGCGTATCGGCGGCCAAAGTCGCGGTGGTGTAAATCGCGCCAAGAAACAGCCAGCTGCCCGCGCTTTGGCTCACCACATTGGTATGCTTACCCTGCCAGCCTAGCCCTGCCGCCTCGGCCAGCGGTTTTTCCATCACGGGCGCTGTATCGACAAACACCTTCACGCCCGCGCCG
>JBGSSR010000287.1:0-1552 GCA_041736905.1 Sphingomonadaceae bacterium
CCAATGGCGCGGATATTGCGCAAACGGTGGATGCCGTCGGCCACTATATCGACATGGGCTATAAGGCGATCCGCGCGCAGAGCGGCGTGCCGGGGATTAAGGATGCCTATGGCGTCGGGCGCGGCACCATGCATTACGAACCGGCGGACAGCGACTTGCCCAAAGTCACCGGATGGGACACGCGCAAGGCGCTCAACTATGTGCCCAAACTGTTTGAAGAATTGCGCAAAACCTATGGCTTTGACCATCATTTGCTGCACGATGGCCACCACCGCTACACCCCGCAGGAGGCAGCCAGTTTGGGTAAAATGTTGGAGCCGTATCAATTGTTCTGGTTAGAAGATTGCACTCCGGCGGAGAACCAAGAGGCGTTCAAACTGGTTCGCCATCACACCACGACGCCATTGGCCGTGGGGGAGATTTTCAACAGCATTTGGGACGCCAAGGACCTCATTCAAAACCAACTGATCGACTACATCCGCACCACCGTTGTCGGCGCGGGCGGGATTACGCACCTTCGCCGTATTGCTGACTTTGCCAGCCTCTACCAAATCCGCACCGGATGCCATGGCGCGACCGATTTGTCGCCGGTGACCATGGGCTGCGCGCTGCATTTCGATACGTGGGTGCCGAATTTTGGCATTCAGGAATATATGCGCCATACCGAGGAAACGGACGCCGTATTCCCGCATGACTATCACTTCGACAAAGGCGAATTGTTCGTCGGCGACACGCCGGGCCATGGGGTTGATATTGACGAAGAGCTCGCGGCGAAATATCCCTACAACCGTGCTTACCTGCCCGTCGCGCGATTGGAAGACGGCACGATGTGGAGTTGGTAGGGTGGAGTTGATAAGGACGCGCGCCAAATTGGGCTATTCATCGCGCGCAATTGGCTATACCAAAGGGATAGTATGACCACGGCCACCAAACCCAATGACCGCCTGTATCAGGAATTGGCCCGGCACTTGATGGAGGATTTGGCATCGGGCCAACATCCCGTGGGTTCCCGCCTGCCTGCGGAGCGCGAATTGACCGCCAAATATGGGGTCAGCCGCCCGACCGTGCGCGAAGCAATTATCGCGTTGGAGGTGCAGGGGCTGGTTGAGGTGCGGCTGGGCTCTGGGGCCTATGTCAAACGCCTGCCTGGCAAGGATGACACGCCGGGGTTCAACATATCCGCCTTTGAATTAACAGAGGCACGGTTGCTGTTTGAGGGCGAGGCGGCGGCTTTGGCAGCGACCCAAATCACCGATGAGGAACTGGCCGACATCGCGCAATTGGTGCGCGATATTGCGCGGGAAAACGCCGACCCCAATGGCGCGGAGGAGGCCGACCGCGCCTTTCACATCGCCATTGCGCGGGCCACCCGCAACGCCGCGATTGTGGAAACAGTGGAGCGATTGTGGGAGCTACGGGCGACCTCGCCGGAAGCTGCCTTATTGCATGAAAAGGCGCGCCACGCCAAAATCAAGCCCGTGGTGGAGGAGCATAGCGCCATCTTCAACGCCCTACGCGCCCGAGACCCCGCCGCCGCGCGCGCCGCGATGCA
>JBGSSR010000022.1:0-3452 GCA_041736905.1 Sphingomonadaceae bacterium
GCGGGCTTCATCACCGCCGTCATCATCCGGTGGGGCGTGTTGGACAAACTCGCCGCGAAGATGGCGAACAACGGATGGGCGCTGCGCACCTTTGTCGTCGCGGCGGCCGCGTTGTTGGTCTATGCCATTATCGGCCTGCCATGGGACCTCTACACCGAATATTACCGCGAGGCCGCTTATGGCCGGACCAGCCAGCCGATTGGCGATTATCTGGGCCAATCGGTGATCGGTTTGGCGTTGTTCATCCTGCTCGGTGGGTTATTCTTCCTTGGCCTGTATGCGTTGATGCGCAAAACGGGCAAGGCATGGTGGCTGTGGTCGGGCGGGTTTACCGCGACCGGAATGGTGGCCGCGATGCTGGCCTCGCCCATAGTGATTGAACCGATTTTCAACGATTACAAACCCCTGCCCGCGGGCGAAGTGCGCGACGCGTTGGAGGGCATGGCGGATGAGGCCGGCATCCCGCGCGACCGGATTTTCGTCTATGACGGCTCTCGCCAATCGAACAACTTCACCGCCAATGTGTCGGGCGTATTCGGCAGCGCGCGGATTGCGATTTCCGATGTGGCGTTGAAAGGCGCGTCTTTGGACGACGTAAAGGCCGTGACGGGGCATGAGGTTGGCCATTATGTGCTGGGCCATATTTGGTACGGCATTGCGATGATCACCGTATTGTCGATGCTGTTCTTCTTCCTTGCCGACCGGTTGTTCCCATGGTTTGAGCGGCAGTTTAAGGGGTCGGGTGGCATAGCGGCACCCAAGAACCTGCCCATATTGATGTTCGTCATCAGCCTGCTAGGCACGTTGGCCATGCCTATCCAAAATTGGGAAAGCCGGACCAATGAATTGGCGTCGGACAATTATTCGCTCACCCATGTCGGCCTGCCCGATGGCTTGGCGAGTGCGTTGGTGAAGACCGCGGAATATCGCAACCCGCATCCGTCGGCGTTGCAAGAAGCCATCTTCTACACCCACCCCTCGGTCGAGCGGCGGGTGCGCAATGCGATGGAATTTAAGGGGGAGCAGGCGGCCGCCAAAACGACGCGATAAAGGGAAAAGGGGCGGGGATCTCAGGGTCCCCGCCCCTTTGCCTAATGGGGCCAACCGCATATTTGCGCTTTGCGGCCCCGCCTATACATGACACTCTTTTACACATCCGATTGTTTTGGGGCGTTTTTTACAGATTCGTGTCCGGTTTGAACCGCCGTTCGCGTTTATGTGTTATAATAATCCATAAGGTCGCAGAGTCACCGTCATGCTTGCATCGCGTAATTATCCGCCGTCGGACGCGCTCGCGCCTTATGTGAAGATGCACTATGTCCTTTCCGCCGAACTGCCGGAAGACTTTGAACTCATTGACCAATTGCTGTCCGAAAATGCGATGGTGCGCATCTTGTTTCGCGGCGATTGGAAGGGGCAGGCGGCGGACGGGTCATGGTATGAGGTTGGCCCTGTGCCGTTCTTTGGACCCAATGGGCGGCCCTTTGTGGCGCGGGTGCGCGGGCCGTTTACGGTGGCGGGCATGTCGCTCCGCCCGTCCGGCTGGTGCAGCCTGTTTGACGAAAGCGCGCGCGATTTCACCGATGTTATGCTGCCGACGCAGGCTTTGTGGGGCCAATTGGCTGACCAATTGTGGGACCGGCTGAGCCATTGCACCGGCGCGCCGGAGGATGACGCGCTCATTATCCGCGTGATGGAGGATGTATTGCGCCAACGGTTGGACCGGATTGGCCGCCATGCCCCCGACAGCGCGATGCGGCAATTTGAGATTATCGCCCGCAATGATAGCATGATGCCCGTTGAAGACGCGGCCAAAATGTGCGGCCTGTCCGCGCGGCAGTTGGAGCGGCGGTGCAATATGAGCTTTGGCATGTCGCCCAAGGCCGTGCTGCGGCGCAGTCGGTTTCTGGACATGGCAACGGCGATGCGCGGGTTTTCGACGCCCACGGATGGCGAGTTGGCGGCGCTGCGTTACTTTGACGATTCGCACCTGAACCGCGAATTCCGGCAATTTGCGGGGATGACCCCGAAACAGTTTAAGGAAGGCTCGACGCCCTTGTTGACCGCGGGCCTGAAACTGCGCGCCGATTGGCACGACATGGGATATTTGCCCGCATTGCCCGCGTTGGAGGCCCATTAAGGCAATGGCGCATTTGACCCCGTAGTGTAAAACGGCGCAATGAAAAAAGCCGATATTTTCGAATTCTACCGCCGCCTAGCCGAAGCGAATCCCGCGCCGGAGACGGAATTGGCCTATGGCAACACCTACCAATTGCTGGTCGCCGTCACCCTATCGGCGCAATCGACCGACGTGGGGGTGAACAAGGCGACCAAGGCGTTGTTTGCGCAGGTGGAGACTCCGGCGCAGATGCTGGCGCTGGGTGAGGCGGGGCTGAAAGAGCATATCAAGACCATCGGCTTGTTCAATTCCAAGGCGAAAAACGTCATCGCTATGGCCGAAATCCTTGTCCGCGATTTTGGTGGCGAAGTGCCCGCCGACCGTGACGCGCTGACCACCCTGCCTGGTGTCGGGCGCAAAACCGCCAATGTCGTGATGAATTGCGCCTTCGGGGCGGAGACGTTTGCGGTCGATACCCATATTTTCCGCGTCGGCAATCGCACGGGCCTCGCTGCTGGCAAGACCGTATTGGCGGTGGAGCAGAAACTGGACAAGGGCACGCCCGCGCCGTTTCGCGTGGGGGCACACCATTGGCTGATCCTACATGGCCGCTATATCTGCAAGGCACGGACGCCGGAATGCTGGCGCTGCCCCGTCGCCGATTTGTGCAAGTTCAAACCAAAGACCGAGGCACCGAAAGCGAAGGGTAAGCAACCATCCCCTTAATCGCGCGTTCAGGAAAATAGGCGCAAATTGGCCGCGCTTCCACATTGTCGCCTATGGAGAGTCGCCCATGAAACATGTTATCCTTCCGCTGACCGCCGCCGCCGCTCTACTGACCGGTTGCGCCTATGGCGGCGAACAAACCGCGTCGGTCCCGCTTGCCGATGATGCCAGCATCAAATTGGCCGGTGAACCGATAAAATGTATTAATATGAGCCAGTTGGATCATAGCGATGTTATCGATAACGACACCATCGATTTCCATGTTGGGCGCAAAGTGTATCGTAACCGGTTGCCGTCATCCTGCCCCAGTTTGAAGAGCGAGGACCGCATCCTCATCGATGTGCGCACGGGCAACTTGTGTAGCAATGATGTGGTTTACACGCTCTATGATTTCGGCGGGCAATTCCAACGTGGCGCGCCATGCGGTCTGGGCGAGTTCCAACCGATTGAGAAAGTGAAAAAGAAGTAGGGTCAGGACCTATTAAATTCACCGCCGAGGCATCAAAATGGCGAACATATCGGGTAAGTTGGGCCGCTGGGAGTTGTTGTTCATCTTCCAAGGCACAATTTGGCCGAGATGGAAGCCATTTTGATGTCCGAAGGATTT